>CAJPSM010000001.1 GCA_905373305.1 uncultured Streptococcus sp.
CGATTACGAAGTCACCTGTATCAGTGTGTGGTGTGAATGTTGGTTTGTTTTTTCCGCGAAGTACGCTAGCAACAACTGCTGAAAGGCGTCCAAGAGGCACATCAGTTGCGTCAACAACGTACCATTTGCGTTCTACTTGGCCTGGTTTAGCCATGAATGTAGTTTTGTTCATGATTTCTCCTATATGAATATCGTTTTTGTTTACAGGGCGGATGTTCCGGTCCGCGGGGTATTTGAAAGGTTCCGGGGCCTTACAAATGGGGTAAACAATACCGTCTACTATCATACCAAATTTTACTACTAAAAGTCAATAGATATGAAAAATATTTTTGCCGATTTCGGTGTTTAACATCTAGAAAAACCTCGCTTTTGCGAGGCTCTCCTATTTGTAAGCTAAGGCACGTTTAAAGGTTTTCCAGATTCCCAAATCATCCGTTTGAAGGACTAGGCTGGCATACATACGTCCGATAAAGACTGTTGCAGTGACTGCAAAAGCAACCGTTATGGCAAGAGAAATCCAAGCTTCCAGACCACTTGCATAACCATTTATAGCTCTAAATGGCATAAAGAAGGTCGAAATGAAAGGAATGTAGGAACCAATTTTCAGAACTAAATTGTCACCAGCAGCACCTAGAGAAGTCACACCGACAAATCCTGCTATAATCAAGATCATCAACGGCGACAAGGCCTTTCCCGAATCCTCAGGGCGAGAAACCATGGATCCTAGGAAGGCTGCTAAAACCACATACATAAAGAGGCTCACTAAGACAAATAGTAAAGTATTGACCGTGAATGCTTCTCCCAGATGGTTTAAAATACCTGAATTTGCCAAGAATGGTAAATCTTTGAAGAGAAGTAGCGCAGCAAGTCCACCCACTACGTAAATGCCAATGTGAGTTAAAATCACAAGAAGCAAGGCAATCATGCGAGCGTAAAAATAATGACTAGCTCGGATACTAGAGAAGACCACTTCCATGATTTTGGTTCCTTTCTCGCTGGCTACTTCCTGAGCAGTAACACTAGCATAGGTAATCAAAATCATATAAAGGAAGAAACCAAGCCCTACAGCCGCAATGGTTTGAACCATTTTTTTATTTTCTTTGGATTCGTCAATCTTCTCAGTAAAGTCAACAGTTTGAGCCAGGCGTCTTTCCTGCTCTTGGGACAAATTAGCCGCCGAGCGATTGAGTTGGTATTGAAGCTCATTGAGCTTATTGGTTACTGCTAGTTTGATGCCACTTTCAAGAGAAGTTTCACCATGGTAAACGGCCTTGAGGACACTGTCCTCTTGATCAATAGTTAGATAACCCTTAATTTTCTCATCCTTGATAGCAGCTTGGGCACTGGCCTCATCCTGATAGTCAAAGTTAATACCATTGGTACCCTTGAGCCCTTCTACTACAGATGGTACAGTTGTCACCACAGCTACCTTGCTATTTTTAGCCATAGAAGATCCTTGAAGATAGCTAATACCTCCAGTTAGAGCGATAAAAAAGAATGGTGAAATGACCATAAAGAAGAAACTCCAGGACTTGACATGTCGCAGATAAGTTTCTTTAATAACTACCCACATATTTCTCATACTTCCACCCCTGATTCTAGTTTAAAGATTTCATCGATTGTTGGAGCTTGTTGGTCAAAGGTCGCGATGTATTGACCTCGAGTGAGGATTGGGAAGAGTTCCCTTCCAGCGCTCTCATCATCTAGGATCAATTTCCAACTACCTTGCTTGGTCAAGCTCACCTGTTTGACATGAGGAAGATTTTCCAGTTCTTCCTTGCTTCGTTCACTTGAAACAAATAGACGTGTTTTCCCGTATTGATTGCGAACTTCTTGGACCGGGCCATGCAAGACTACACGCCCATCTCGAATCATGAGAATATCATCGCACAGCTCCTCGACATTGGTCATGACATGGTCTGAAAAGATAATGGTCGCACCACGCTCTTTTTCTTTTAAGATGACCTGCTTGAGCAGCTCAGTATTGACTGGATCCAGTCCACTAAAAGGTTCATCCAAGATAATCAAGTCTGGTTCATGGATCAGGGTAATAATCAGCTGGATTTTCTGCTGATTCCCTTTTGAGAGGCTCTTGATTTTGTCGGTCAATTTCCCCTTCACTTCCAGTTTTTCCATCCATTGAGGGAGTTTTTCTTTGACCTCCTTAGCATCCATGCCTTTCAGGGTAGCCAGGTAGCGAACTTGCTCAAGAACTGTCAACTTGGGCATGAGACTGCGTTCCTCAGGCAGATAACCAATCCGAGCGTAAGTTTCCTGACGAATCTCCTGTCCATCCAGACTGATCTCTCCTTGATAGTCCAAAAATTTCAAAATACTGTGGAAAATCGTTGTTTTCCCAGCACCATTTTTCCCGACCAGCCCTAGAATTCGTCCTGGACTTGCCTGAAAATCGACACCAAACAAAACTTGCTTGGAACCGAAACTTTTCTCTAGATTTCTTACTTCTAGCATTTTCCACCTCCGAAATATGTTGCACTTATTATACTCCTTTTTGATAGCCTTTACAAGGATTTATGTACATTTTTATCTTATTCATCCTTCCTTAAAAACTAAACTCTCTAAAGTTTTTGAGTACCCAAGTGATAGAACAATTATAATCCAATAAAGTATAGCTGAGAGCTTTTACTCCCCAATTGTTCATTTTTGATCCTGAACTGTCTTCTTGAAACTAAAAATCCACCCCGAAGGATGGATTGATGCTTTAACGCACTTCTGCATGGACTTTTTCTTCAAGTGATGCTTGGATTTTTTCCATATAGCGTGCGACTTCTTCGTCCGTCAAGCTATCTTCTGGATTTTGGAAGGTTAGGCTATAGGCCATTGACTTCATACCAAGTCCTAGTTTTTCGCCTGAGAAGACGTCGAAGAGTTTGATATCTGTCAAACGTTTCACGCCGGCAGCTTGGATTGCATCTACAACTTCTTGATGAGTGATTTCTGCCTTGAGAAGAAGGGCAATATCACGGCTAACTGCTGGGAATTTCGTGATTTCCACGAATGGAGCTGCTGGTTGTAGAGCAGCTTCGATGGCTGAAAGGTTGAGCTCCGCTACATAAGTTTCTGGGATATCGTAAGCCTTGGCAGTGACTGGATGTACTTGCCCAAGGAAACCAAGAACTTGGTCACCGAGTGAGATTACGGCTGTACGTCCTGGGTGAAGGCTAGCGATTTCAGATGTTGCCGTATAAGTTACTTGGAGTCCCAAACGAGTAAAGAGGGCTTCAAGGATTCCCTTAGCATAGAAGAAATCAACTGGAACTGCTACTGTTTGGAAGTCTTTTTCTGCGACCAATCCTGTCAAGGCAAAGGCAAAGCTGTTGATTTCGTTTGGTAGGTCTTCTTTGGGATTGCCTGTTTGTTCAAAGACTTTTCCAATCTCGTAAAGAGCCAAGTTTTTGTTCTTACGCGCTACGTTGTAAGCAACTGTATCAAGGAGACCTGAGACCATATTTTGACGGAGGACAGAACGGTCCACTGTCATTGGCCACATGAGTTCCGTAAGGTTGCTTGGTTGAGCTGTGAACTCAACTGCTTTTTCAGGAGTTGTTAAAGCGTAAGTGATGATCTCTGTCAGACCTGCTCCTTCAGCAATCGTACGAACTTGGCGGCGAAGTTTTTGTGTCGCTGTCAATTCCCCTGCTGTACCGTCATCTTTTGGAAGACTGGTTGGCAAGCGGTCATACCCATAGATACGAGCGATTTCTTCAAAAAGATCCGCTTCAATAGTGATATCCCAGCGACGACGTGGTACACTGACTGTAAAGCTTTCTGCATTTCCAGAAAGACCAAAGCCAAGTCGACGGAAGACATCTTCCACATCAGCGTAGGAAAGCTCTGTACCAAGGACACGGTTAACATCAGCAAGGGTTGAAGATACTTCTACATCTGAAGTGTCAAGCTCACCCGCTGAAACGATGCCCTTACGCACCGTCGCACCTGCAAGTTCTGCAATCATGCTAGCTGCAGCATCCAAGGCCTCATTGACTGTTGCCACATTGATCCCTTTTTCAAAACGAGAAGATGATTCAGAGCGTAGGTTAAGACGTCCACTGGTCTTACGGATAGATTTTCCATTGAAAACAGCTGCTTCAAGGACAACACGACTAGATTTTTCAGAGATTTCTGTTATTTGACCACCCATAACACCTGCAAGGGCTACTGGTTTGTCTGCAACAGTGATAACTAGGTCATTTGTTTCCAACTCACGCTCTTCCCCATCCAAGGTCACCAATTTTTCACCAGCACGCGCCTCACGTACACGGATGTTAGTCCCTTCAAAGGTATCCAAGTCAAAGGCATGCATAGGCTGACCAAAGTAGAGTAGGATATAGTTGGTCACGTCGACCACATTGTTAATCGGACGGATGCCTTCGTTCATAAGAAGGTTTTGCAACCATTGTGGACTTGGTGCGATAGTCACATTGTCCAAGATACGAGCTGCATAGTAAGGTGCCTTGTCTGTTTCAATGCTGACAGAAAGAGCATCTGCTGCAGCTTCATTGATTTCTGTTAAACTGAATTCTTTAAAGTTGACTGCCTTGTCATAGATAGCTGCTACTTCATGAGCAACTCCACGCATAGAAAGGGCATCCGCACGGTTTGGAGTGATTGAAAGTTCAATGACTTCATCATCCAAATCTAGATAAGAGAAGACTTCCTCGCCTGGAACTGCATTTTCAGGCAAGATTTGGATACCATCTGCAAATTCCTTTGGTACAACGGAGTCAGAAATGCCTAGTTCACCAAGTGAACAAATCATTCCAAGTGACTCAAGACCGCGGATTTTCCCTTTTTTGATTTTGTAGTTGTCAGCGATACGAGCTCCCGGAAGTGCCACCATAACCTTGATACCAGCACGCACATTCGGAGCGCCACAAACGATTTGACGGGCTTCTTCTTCGCCAACATTAACCTGACAAACATGGAGGTGAGTTTCTGGCACATCTTCGCAAGACAAGACCTCGCCGACGACAATTTTTGAGAGACCAGCAGCAGGTGATTCGACACCTTCTACCTCGATCCCTGTGGTTGACATTTTTTCAGCCAACTCTTGTGATGGCACATCAACGTCCACCAATTCTTTTAACCATTTATAAGATACAAGCATAATTTAGTTCCCCAGAATGACAGTTGTCCCTCTGGTTATTTCCTTTCCTATCATTTCAATAGAAGAATCATCTTCTTACCTTAATCTCTTTTTTAATAACCAATCTGTATCTACTTTTTGACCAACCATAAAATGATGTTGGCTAAATTTTTCAAAACCATATCGATTATAAAACGCTTGAGCTTTTGTATTATGCTCCCAAACACCTAACCAAGCCCAGGAAAAACTATTTTTTTCAGCCAGTTCAAGAGCGAATTCAAAGAGTTGCTTACCAAGTCCAAATCCTTGGAATTTTTGTAGCACATAGAGGCGTTGAATTTCAAAAGCGTCCTCTAATTCTCTCTCAGTTTGAGCACTTCCCCAGTTGACTTTGAGAAAACCGGCTATCTCCTCTTCATGCATAATGAAATAGGTTTCGGAGTCAGGATTTTCCAACTCAGTTGACAAAGTTCTCAGACTATATGCCTCTTCAAAGTATTCCTGTAACTGCTCTTCCGTATTATCATGCGCAAATGTTTCACGAAAGGTTTGTTTGGCAATTTTAGCCAACACCCCGACATCTGCCATTTCTACTTTTCTAATCATTATTTAAACTGTTCTGAGAAGCGGACATCCCCTTGGTAGAAACCACGGATATCATTGATTCCGTAGCGAAGCATGGCTACACGCTCTTGACCAAGACCAAAGGCAAAACCAGAGTATACCGTTGCATCGATACCACTCATCTCAAGGACACGTGGGTGAACCATACCGGCACCCATGATTTCGATCCAACCTGTTTTCTTACATACGTTACAGCCTTCTCCGCCACACTTGAAGCAGGAAACATCCACCTCAACAGATGGCTCTGTGAATGGGAAGTAAGATGGACGCAGACGGATCTGACGCTCTTCGCCAAACATTTTTTGCACAATCAACTGAAGCGTTCCTTGAAGGTCTGCCATAGAGATGTTTTTCCCAACAACCAAGCCTTCGATTTGGTGGAATTGGTGACTGTGTGTTGCATCGTCCGTATCACGACGGAACACGCGCCCCGGTGAGATCATTTTCAAGGGACCTTTTGAAAAATCATGAGCATCCATAGCACGCGCCTGAACTGGAGATGTGTGAGTACGGAGCAGGATTTCTTCTGTGATGTAGAAAGTGTCCTGCATATCACGGGCTGGGTGGTCTTTAGGAAGATTCATGCGTTCAAAGTTATAGTAGTCTTGCTCCACTTCAAAACCATCCACGACTTGGTACCCCATACCGATGAAAATATCTTCAATTTCTTCACTAGTTTGTGTCAAAACGTGACGGTGACCAGTCGCAACTGGACGACCTGGAAGGGTCACATCGATGCTCTCGCTGGCAAGTTGTGCTTCGACTTTCTTTTCTTCCAAAAGCTTAGCTGTTTCTTCAAAGGCTGCTGTCAAGACGTCACGAGCTTCATTGACGTGTTTCCCGATAACAGGGCGCATCTCAGCAGAGACATCTTTCATCCCTTTAAGGATTTCAGTCAGTGAACCTTTTTTCCCAAGGACAGAGACACGCAAATCTTGCATCTCTTTTTCATTCTCAGCAGTAATCTGCTTCAAGCTTGCCAGCGTTTCTTCGCGAAGCGCTTTTAATTGTTCTTCAATAGTTGACATAATTCCTCCATCAGTCGCTTATCAGATAAAAAGAAAACCACATGTCAAAAACTCCACTCGGAGCGTTGACACGCGGTACCATCCGTTTTCATCTGACAAGTCAGACCTTCATTTCTAAATCCATGCGCAAGTGAATTCACCCAGCTTTCATATAGAGAGCTTGCAGTCACGGCTCTCCTCCCTGATATACTTCCCTTGAGTTACTAGTCTTGCGGATTTCTATTCAATTACTACTTAGTTTATCAGATTTTTACCATTCTTGCAAGACCTATCTCACTTCTGCTTGCCTTTAAATCGCCACTGAAAGCGAAGCTTGTCGTAGAAAGGAAACTCTATAAACAGGACTCCCAAGCCTACACAGAGACTGGCAAGGACGTCTGATGGGTAGTGAACTCCCAGATAGACCCTTGATACCAACACACTGACTAGGTAAAGACCAAGGACGATTTGCGCGATTTTTCTCCAGACTGGATCTTTAATTCGTTGACTGAGAATGACAATCAAAGCACCTACCATCAAGGTTACAGCCAAAGAATGGCCGCTTGGGAAGGAAAATCCCTTCTCCTCTACCAAGTGTAAGATAGCTGGTCGTGGGCGCTGGTAGATATTTTTAAAGGTCACAATCAAAAGACCAGCTAAGGCTAGATTGCCCGCCATGAAGTAGCTTTCTATCTTCCACTGCTTACGATAAAAGATAAAGGCTGCGATGGCAACCCAGGTGATAATCACTGGGATATCAATCAAATGCGTAAGCGAACGGAACAGAACTGTCAAATAATCTGGTAAGTCTCCTCGAACGGCAGTCTGAATCGGTTGGTCAAAACCGACCAGCGTTTCAGGGTAAAACTTAACCATATAGCCAAGAAGGACGAAAAGTAAAAGGGCAAAACTGCCCTTCATTAAAAATGTTTGTTTATCTCTCATAATGTTTTAAGGTGGGTTTCAAAAGGACGTATAACAACCAGAATGAAATGGCAAAGATTACACCTTCAATCAAGTTAAAAGGCAATACCATAGTCATGAGGTAGTTGGAAAGTCCCATAATTTTTCCAATATCAAAGTTGGCAAACTTCGCGTACAAAGGAACAGCATAGACATAGTTGAGAAGCAACATAGCAGAAGTCAATCCGACAGTTCCCGCTAGAGATGCTAGAAGGAAACGAAGGGTTGTCCGTTCCTTTTTCCAAATCAAACCAAAGGCGATAACAAAAACTCCCAAGGCTACGATATTCATTGGCAACCCAATGTAAGTATTCACTCCCTGGCTATTGAGAAGTAACTTCAAGAGTGATCGCAGCAAGAGAATCCCTAGTGCAGCTGGCAAATCCATCACCACCAAGCCCACAAGGACTGGCAAAATACTAAACTCGATCTTGAGGAAGGTTGCCGCTGGCAAGAGCGGAAAGTCAAAGTACATCAGCACAAATGAAATGGCTGATAAAATCGCAATGGTCGAAATTCGACGTGTGTTTGTCATAACAGGTTCCTCCAATTTTCTATAAAATCAGAAGAAGTTGGAAAGGATCCCTCTATCTATTCTCACTTTTTATATCCCAAAAGTTCCCCCTCACTCTTTTGAGCAAGCGGTTGCAATTCATCAATAAACTCATCAGAACAGACAAAGCTATTCTTTCGTCTTCTCCCATCCAGACTATACTGTCGGTTGTGGAATCGCACCACATCAGCTTGCGCTCGCGGACTTCTTTAAAGGGAAGGAAATAGAGATTTTTCTTTTAGACGAGGCGACAAGCTATAGGCATAACTTCCAGTTAGGCAAAACTTGTCAACAAAGTTTTAAAGGAAAAATTTTTTCCTAATGATACTCAATGAAAATCAAAGAACAAACTAGGAAGCTAGCCGCTGGCTGTACTTGAGTACGGCAAGGCGAAGCTGACGTGGTTTGAATTGGATTTTCGAAGAGTATTAAAGTCACCGCCGGTCGGGAATTGCACCCAGCCCTGAAGACCCTTTAATCATAACAAAAAACGCTTGCAAGTGCAAGCATTTTGATTATTTCAATTTATCTGCTTCATAGGTGTGAACAAGCTCAAGACCTGCAAAATTCTGCTGACGAAGAGCCTCGTAGACAATCATGCAGACGGTATTCGAAACATTGAGGCTACGAACATGTTCATCATTCATAGGAATACGGAGAGCCTTTTCGGGATGGTCTCGCATAAAGTCCTCAGGCAAGCCCTTGTCTTCACGTCCAAAGAGAAAATAATGGTCCTCGTCAGTCGATAAATCTACCTCAGAATACACCTTCTCAGCAAATTTCGAAATCAGATAGAGTTTACCCTTCATCTGAGACATAAAATCTTCCAAACTGTCATAAAAATGAATCTCTAACTTATCCCAATAATCTAATCCAGCTCGCTTCATCTTGCGATCATCAATCGGAAATCCCATCGGTTTGATGATGTGAAGGGGAGAATTGGTCGCAGCGCAAGTACGCGCAATGTTACCTGTATTTTGTGGAATCTGAGGTTCAAATAATACAATGTGATTTGTCATGACTTGCTTCCTTTCACCATTGCAAAAAAATAGCCACACTGCCCGGAGTCAAGCTCAGCAAACAGCGTGGTTAAGGCATCGTTAACTTACCTCACAACAGGTTTGAAGTAAATCAGCGAAGCTACTTTCTTAGTATAACACTTTCAGAATCATTGTCAATAGAAACGACTTGATTTTTTTACTTTTTTTGATAATATTTCCATACTTAGTCATTCTTTTTCTGAGAAAGGATATTAAATGAGCGAAATCACTTCATATAATAGACATTTCTATGAAAGGTGAGCAATTTTATCTTTGAAAACTTACAAAAAGTCTTTTCTTATCCTCTAAAATGGCTTGGCAAGTGCATTTTTTGCGAAAAAAGGGTATGATAGTTACATCATGAAAAAGTAGGGTTTTTATATGAAAATTGTCCTTGTTGGTGGAGGGAAAGTCGGTTTCGCCCTCTGTCGTTCACTGGTTGCAGAAAAACACGACGTTGTCCTCATCGAACAAGATGAGGCTGTTCTCGATCATATTGTCAGTCGCTTTGATATCATGGGACTCCTTGGAAATGGAGCAGACTTTGCTATCTTAGAGCAAGCCGGCGTTCAAGAGTGTGATATCTTTATCGCTCTAACGGAACACGATGAAGTGAATATGATTTCAGCAGTACTTGCTAAAAAGATGGGCGCTAAAGAAACCATTGTTCGAGTGCGAAATCCTGAATACTCCAATGCCTATTTCAAAGAGAAAAATATTCTTGGATTCTCACTTATCGTTAACCCAGAACTCCTAGCCGCCCGTGCTATCTCAAATATCATTGATTTCCCGAATGCACTCTCAGTTGAACGGTTCTCAGGGGGACGGGTCAACCTGATGGAGTTTGTTGTCAAAGATTCCAGTGGTCTCTGTCAAATGCCAATCTCAGATTTTCGTAAAAAATTTGGCAATATCATTGTCTGCGCTATGGAACGAGACCATCAACTTATGATTCCGAGCGGTGATATCACCATTCAGGACAAGGATAGGATTTTTGTTACTGGGAATCGTGTGGATATGATGCTCTTCCATAACTATTTCAAATCACGTGCAGTGAAAAGCTTACTCATCGTTGGTGCTGGAAAAATCGCTTATTACCTACTTGGCATTTTAAAAGATAGCCGTATTGACACTAAAGTTATCGAGATTAATCCTGAGAGAGCTCGTCTCTTCAGTGAAAAATTTCCAAATCTCTATATCGTACAGGGAGATGGAACTGCCAAAGATATCTTGCTTGAGGAAAGTGCTCCCAACTATGATGCAGTTGCAACTTTGACTGGGGTTGATGAGGAAAACATCATTACCTCTATGTTCTTAGACCGTGTTGGTGTCCATAAGAATATCACCAAGGTGAATCGCACTAGCCTTTTAGAGATTATCCATGCACCTGATTTTTCAAGTATCATCACACCCAAAAGCATTGCAGTGGATACCATTATGCACTTTATCCGTGGTCGAGTAAACGCTCAATACTCAGACCTTCAAGCCATGCACCATCTAGCAAACGGTCAAATTGAAACTCTTCAATTCCAAATCAAGGAAGCTAATAAAATGACTGCCAAACCTCTTTCACAGTTGAAATTGAAAAAAGGGGTTCTCATCGCAGCCATTATCCGAAAAGGAAAAACAATCTTCCCTACTGGAGAGGACAGGCTTGAGGTAGGAGATCAGTTACTCGTGACGACCTTATTACCAAATATCACCAAGATTTATGATCTGATTGAGAGGTAAAAGATGAATAAAAGTATGATTCGTTACCTCCTCTCAAAACTTCTCTTGATTGAGGCGGTTCTCCTCCTAGTACCCGTTAGTGTAGCAACTTATTATCAAGAATCCAGCCAAGTATTTACAGCACTCTTTACAACAATTGGAATTTTAATACTTCTTGGTAGCTTGGGAATTTTACGGAAACCCAAAAATCAGCGAATTTATACTAAGGAGGGAGTCTTAATCGTCGCCCTCTGTTGGATTCTATGGTCTTTCTTTGGAGCACTTCCCTTTGTCTTTTCAGGACAAATCCCAAGCGTCATCGATGCCTTCTTTGAAATCAGTTCTGGTTTTACAACTACAGGAGCGACCATTCTGACAGATGTCTCAGTTCTCAGCCGTTCCCTCCTCTTCTGGCGAAGTTTTACTCACTTGATTGGAGGGATGGGGGTACTCGTCTTCGCGCTTGCCATTATGGACAATGCCAAGAATAGTCACTTAGAGGTGATGAAGGCTGAGGTCCCTGGGCCTGTCTTCGGTAAGGTTGTATCCAAGCTAAAAAACACTGCCCAGATCCTCTATCTGCTTTATCTAGCTCTCTTCTCTCTCTTTGTGATTATCTACTACCTAGCAGGTATGCCTCTCTACGATAGTTTTGTCATCGCTATGGGAACAGCGGGAACCGGAGGATTCACTGTCTACAACGATGGAATCGCCCATTACGGCAGTTCTCTGATTACCTATCTTGTCAGTTTTGGCGTTCTGGTTTTCGGTGTAAATTTTAACCTGTATTACTTTCTCATGCTCCGTCGGGTAAAGGCCTTCTTTGGAGATGAAGAACTGCGGGCTTATGTGATCATTGTACTGGTGTCTACAGGCTTGATCACCCTCAACACCCTCCACCTTTACCAAGGTGTGTCTAAGAGTTTTGAGATGGCTCTCTTCCAAGTGTCTAATATCATCACAACAACTGGATTTGGTTACGGAGATATCACCAACTGGCCTCTCTTCTCCCAGTTTATCCTCCTCTTCCTCATGGCAATCGGTGGCTCAGCTGGCTCAACTGCAGGTGGTCTTAAGGTGATCCGTGGACTCATCCTTACAAAAATTGCCAAAAATCAGATTTTGTCCATCTTATCCCCTCACCGTGTCTTGACTTTACATGTCAATAAAACTGTGATTGATAAGGATACCCAACACAAGATTCTTAAGTATTTTGCCATCTATATGATGATTATTCTCTCTCTCATCTTTATCGTCAGTCTTGATAGCAATGATTTTCTAGTCGTGACCAGTGCGGTTTTCAGCTGTTTTAACAATATCGGACCTATTCTAGGTACAACCTCTAGTTTTGCCATCTTCAGTCCCATCTCTAAAATCCTGCTCTCATTTGCAATGATTGCAGGCCGCTTAGAGATTTACCCAATTTTGCTACTCTTTATGAAACGCACTTGGTCTAAACGTTAATTATAATACAATTCCCCTTTTACAAGCTAGTAAAAGGGGATTTTTTCTATTAAAAATGAGAAGACCTTTCGGTCCTCTCCTAATCTGTTTATTTTTTAAGAGCTTCCTTGTAACGAGCAAGTTCTGCTTGATTGGCCCAAACATAGTGACCTGGACGAATTTCCACCATAGATGGCTTATCTGTCTCATAGTCATGTTGATCAGGATCGTAAACTTTCAAGACCTTCTTGCGTTCCAAGATTGGATCTGGAATCGGTACAGCAGATAGAAGGGCTTGAGTATATGGGTGGACAGGATTGTTAAACAACTCCTCTGTCTCCGCCACTTCGACGATAACTCCCTTATAGATAACCGCGATACGATCTGAGATAAAGCGAACAACTGACAAGTCATGTGCGATAAAGAGATAGGTCAAGCCCAACTCTTTTTGGAACTTCTTGAGCAAGTTCAAAACTTGCGCACGCACAGATACGTCCAAGGCAGAGATTGGCTCATCTGCAATAACGAAATCAGGCTCCATCACAAGGGCACGGGCAATCCCGATACGCTGACGTTGACCACCAGAAAACTCATGTGGGTAACGGGTCAAGTGTTCTTTCAAAAGCCCAACTTCATGAATCATCTTTTGAACTTTTTCTTTTCGATCTTCTTCATCTTTGAACAAGTGATAGTTGTAAAGACCTTCAGAGATGATATAGTCAACTGTCGCACGCTCATTCAAGCTAGCTGCAGGGTCCTGGAAAATCATCTGGATACGACGAATCAAGTCTGATGATTCCTTGTGAGATTTTTTCCCATTAATTTTCTGCCCATCAAAGATAATCTCTCCTTTACTGGTATTATTTAGACCAATAATGGCACGACCAATCGTTGTTTTCCCACTACCAGACTCACCAACAAGAGAGAAGGTTTCTCCCTTGTTGATAAAGAAGTTGGCGTTTTTAACCGCGACAAACTTCTTACTTCCTTCACCGAAGGAAATTTCTAAATCTTTAATTTCTACTAATTTTTCAGACATTTCCTTCCTCCTAGTCTTCTAGATGAGCAAAGCCCATTTTATCACGAATCTTGCCATGCAAATCTGCAATGACCCCAGGTTTTTCAACTTTAGGAGCATTCTCATGAAGCAACCAAGTCTTAGCCCAGTGAGTATCAGTGACTGAAAACTGAGGTGCTTTCTGTTCAAAGTCAATTTGCATCGCATAATCTGAACGAAGAGCAAAGGCATCACCTTTCAACTCAGTATAAAGAGACGGTGGTGTTCCTGGAATAGAGTACAATTCCCCTTTATCATCAGCAAGCTGAGGCAAGCTAGACAAGAGACTCCAAGTATAGGGATGACGTGGGTCGTAGAATACTTCCTCAACGGTTCCGTATTCTACAATTTCCCCAGCATACATAACCGCTACTTTATCGGCAATACTTGCTACCACACCAAGGTCATGGGTGATAAAGATAATGGTAAAGTGGTACTCGTTTTGCAAAGTTTTAAGCAAATCAATGATTTGCGCTTGAATGGTTACATCAAGAGCCGTTGTTGGCTCGTCACAGATCAAGATATCTGGACGACATGCAAGGGCAATCGCGATAACGATACGTTGACGCATCCCTCCAGAATATTGGAAAGGATACTCGTCAAAACGTTTTTCAGCGTCTGGGATTCCGACCTTGTTCATATAGTCGATTGCCATCTCTTTGGCTTCCTTGGCTGTTTTTCCTTGGTGTTTAACGATAACTTCAGTGATTTGGCTACCGATTGTATTGATTGGGTCCAAACTTGTCATAGGGTCTTGGAAGATGGTCGCAATTTTAGCACCACGAATCTTCTCCCATTCCTTGTTAGAAGTCAAGGCTGTCAAGTCTTGTCCACGATAGTCGATACTTCCTTGGGCAATACGTCCATTGTCTTCTAACATCCCTGTAAAGGTTTTTGTTAATACAGATTTACCAGAACCTGACTCTCCTACCAAGGCAAGAACTTCCCCTTCAATCAGGTCTAGAGAAACTCCTCGGATAGCTGTCAGAACTTTGTCACGAACGTCAAATTCCACGACAATATCACGAGCAGTCAAAATTACATTATTTTCTTTTGTCATGTCTACTCCTATCTATGTGTACGTGGATCACTAGCATCCGCTAGGTTTTGACCAACAACGAAGAGAGATAGGGACACCAAGATCAAGGTTGTCAACGGAATCCAGAATAAGTAAGCGTTGGTCGTAACGTTTTGTGAGTAATCTGAGATCAAACGTCCCAAACTTGGCACTGTTACAGGCAATCCCAATCCAAAGAAGGAAAGGAAGGCTTCATAAGAGATGAAGCTTGGCAACATCAAGGTCATCGTAGAAACAATAACGGATACCAATTGTGGCATGATATTTTTAACAATGATTTTAAAGGTTGGTGTTCCAAGTGTTTGAGAAGCAAGGTTGTATTCCAAATCACGGTAACGCATGATTTGGATACGAATCATATAAGCAATCCCAATCCAAGTTGTCACACTCATGGCAAAAATCAAATTCCAGAAACCAGCACCGATTGAGTAAGTCAAGACAATGACAATCAAGAGAGATGGAATGTTTGAAATAATGTTATAAACTTCCATCATGACACGGTCAACGGATTTTGAAATTCCCCAAATTCCACCAACAATAACCCCAATTACAAGGTTGATAAAAGTTGCAATTACAGAGATGAGGATAGAGTTACGCGCACCAAACCAAACCCCGTCAAACAAGGATTTACCATTGCTATCTGTACCAAACCAATGTTCAGCATTGGGCTTGATAAAACGAGCAGAGAAGTCATTGACCTTACTTACATCGTTGAAGTCAAAATCTGAGAACATTGGGTAAATAAAGCTCATCAAGATAATAGCAACCAAAATTCCTAGCATAAAGACGGTTGATTTTTTCTTTAGAAATTGTCTAAATACAGAACCCCAGTATGAATAGGCAGGAGCATCAATTGTTTCAGAGGCAAAATCGTCACGTTTTACGAACTGAAATTTTTCTTTATCGATTGTTGACATTATTTGCCTCCTTTCTCTGTCAATTTAATACGTGGGTCAAGCATGGTCATCCAGATATCACCTACAAAGAGTGAGAAGATAGAAATACATGTGAAGATGAAGACAAGACCAACTACCATTGAGTTGTTTGATGCCTTAACAGAGTCAATCAACATTTTACCCATACCTGGGAAAGCGAAGACCGTTTCTGTCAATGTTGCACCACCGATAACTCCGATTACGGCACCAGGAATACCTGAAACCAAAGGAACCATGGCATTTTTAAAGATGTGTTTATTTGAAATTTCTTTTTCAGACAAACCTTTGGCGCGAGCAAAACGTACGAAGTCTTGAGATTGCAAGTCGATCATGTAACGACGAATCCAGATAGCCGTACTTGGTGCTCCCAACAAACCTAGAATGACTGCCGGCAAGACATAAGAACGCCAATCTCCAGCCCCCAAGATAGGGAATGAGTCTGGCAGACCGATAGATGATCCAATCAAGCGCACAATATATACCAAGGCAATCGTTGGAAGGGCAAGCAAGAAGGTCAGAGCACCTGTCGAGAAGCTGTCAATCCAAGTATTCTTGTGGCGAGCCATAGCAGATCCAAGTGGAATAGCGATAGCATACGAGATAATCAAACCAATCAAACCAGCAACAGCTGAACTTGCAATCATAGATGGATATTGGTAATTGCTTTCTGTAGCCGTGTAAGGATCGTCCTTACCATAGTTTGCCACCTCACGTGCGTCTGCTTGACTTGGTGATTTGTAGGTACGAGAGTAGATATCTACAGATGAAGTCTTTTTACCTGTAGGGAATTGAACTTCTGCTGTCTTAGTTTGTCCCTGACCTTGTGTGATAACTTGAAGCACTGGTGTGTTTGCATAAGTTGGGTAAGAATCACCTAAGTTAACGTTCACAAAGTTTTGGTGTACAAATGGGAATTGGTTATTGAAATACAAAAGATACTTATGTTTTGTACCTGAACCAACCAATGACCAACCGATAGCAGGATCGTTTTCAAAACGAAGATAGCGTTCCAAGTTTGGATTTTCAGGGTCCTGAATCTTGTTTGGATGATCAATATCAATCAAGTTGGCATAGAATTTGAAAACACGTTCAAAAATCGGAATTTCACGCGTAGCATAGAATTGACCACTTTCTGAGAATACACCGAACGTCCAACCATTTCCTAGTTGGTTGATGTATTTTTCGTAGATTGCCTTATTGGTATCATTGGCATCCACTGTTACAGATGAGTCCATTGTGCTCGCTTTTTCTTGCAACTCCTTAGTATCGTAGTACTCTATATAGCCCATCCGCTCATAAACGGTATTTTCATAATTATCCCGTTTATCTGGCGTCGTTGCAATTTTGTTATAGTTGGTATCCTGCTTGAAAATCAGTTTTCGAGGAACCATCGTATAGATAATCGTGTAGGTCAAGGTTGTCACCAAGAAGATAGACACCAATGAACGCAATACACGCATAAAAATATATTTCTTCATATCGTTTCCTTTTAAAATCCCAAAAGAACCTTCTCCTCATGGAGAGAAAGTTCTCTTGAGAGTTATTTATTTAACGTGATTAGCCAATTCTTTTTGAACTTTTTCGTTTGATTCTTTTTTCTCTTTGAGCCATTTCTCACGAGCTTGTTCATAGTCAGCTTTTGTTACAACCTTGTCTTGCAACTGAATATACTTGAAGTATACATCTGAGCCCTTATCTCCAGACTGGCTGTATGATGCTGTGAATGGTACAACACGAGAAATGAATGGTGCAGCACCAGTTGATGACATAGCTGGCAAGAAGAGTGAACTATCTGTCAACCAAGCTTGTGCAGCCGCGTATTTTTCATAACGAACATTCAAGTCACTTGTTTCTTTAGCAGCTTCATCAACTAGCTTATCGTATTCTTTCAAACCAACTTGAGCTGCTGCAGCATTATCTGCACCTTCATAACCCATGTATGTTTTTGTTTGTTCAGCATTCGTTGTTTTTAAGATATCAAGGTAAGTTGATGGATCTTCATAGTCAGGGATCCATCCAACTGCTCCTGAGAGGTCCCAATCTTCTGCCGCAGCGTTTGCAGCATAGTAAGTGATGTTGTTCAACTCATCTTTAGAAACTTGTTGGATATCAATCACTACATTATCTTCACCAAGTACTTTTTCAACTGATTGTTTAAAGGATTGAATACGAGCGATATAATTTTTAGATGTTTGGTCTACTGGAACATCCAAGTGAATAGGGAATTTCACGCCTTCTGTTTCCAATGCAGTTTTAGCTTTGGCAAATTCAGCCTTGGCTTTATCAGCATTGAAGAGACCGTCTTGACCATCAGCAAAGTTTACGTTCTTCCATTCATCACCATAAGCAGCCATCTTATCAGTTACCAAGTCACCGAAAGTTTTTTCACCTGCAGAGACAAACCCTGGTTTCACAAAGAGGTTACGAACTGCAAGGGGGCCCCTTCCTTACCATTGATTTGTTCTGAGTAATAAGTACGGTCAAAGGCAAAGTTCAAGGCCTGACGGAAGTCTTTGTTAAGAAGGGCTTTCTTAGTAGAAGTCTTCTCTTCATCAGTTGTCTTAGAAGTGTATTTGTAACCTTGACGGTCAATATTCACACCCAAACCAGCAATCCCTGGTCCTGATGGAGTGTAGAAGATATTTTCCTTGTATGTCTCTTCTACTTTAGAATAGTTTGAACTTGTTGGGTAAAGGCGAGCATAGCTATAGGCTCCACTTGTAAAGTTACGCTCAATGGACTCTTGGTCTGAACCATCATAGAAAGCAAGGGTAACTTTATCAAGGTGAACGTTATCCTTATCCCAGTACTGCTCATTCTTAGCAAATTCGATAGAAGATTTAGTAGTCAAACCTTTCAGCAAGAACGGACCATTATAAAGCAATGACGTAGGATCTGTTGCTTTGGCAAAATCTGATCCTTTTGATTTTTCAAATTCTTCGTTCAATGGCCAGAAGATTGAGTAGGCCATCTTAGAGTTCCAGTATGGTTCGGGTTTGTTCAAAGTGTATTCAAGAGTATAATCATCAACTGCCTTCACACCTACCGTAGAAAAGTCTTTTGAATTTCCAGACAAATAATCAGACAATCCTTTAACAGAAGTTTCTGCTAGATATAGAGCTTCGGATTTCTTATCTGCTGCGTGTTTCAAACCATTTACGAAATCTTTAGCTGTTACTTCAGCGTACTCTTCCCCATCAGATGTCATCCATTTAACACCTTTGCGGATTTTGTAGGTATAAGTCAAACCATCTTTTGAGACTGACCAGTCTTCTGCAACTGCGGGAGTCAAATTCCCATATTTGTCATTTGTGAAGAGACCGTCAATACCATTTGAAGTGGCAATCTTAGTACTTTGTTTCCCTGAAATGAGGTAATCCAATGTTTCCGGATCAGCTGTATAAACATAACCATAATTTTTTGGTGCTGTTGAATCAGATGATTTTGAAGAACCGCAAGCAGCGAGAACACCAGTTGCCAGCAAAGCAATCCCTGCTGTAACAAATACTCTACTTTTTTTCATGTATGTAACTCCTCTTAAAAAATTTAGGCTTATTGCCAATTATACCATAGATTTCTCAAAAAGTAAACGAATTTTCAGAATATTTAGGCGTGTAACCACAAAAAACTTTCATTTATCAAATTTCTTTATTCTTTGTTTGCTATCTATCAAGTCATAAGGCAAACTTAATGCCCATAAAGCCTGATTTTCAGGTTTTCTCTCCCCATTTTTCTATCCAATCAGAAAGGGCAATCTTCTAAATTGGATTTTCGATTAAGAAACTATTGACGTAGAATCATTTTCAAGGTATAATATTAAACGTTGAGGCGGTATAGCCAAGTGGTAAGGCACGGCTCTGCAAAAGCTTGATCGTCGGTTCAAATCCGTCTACCGCCTTTCAGTACCTGAATTAACAGGAATTAACCGAATGAAAAGCCCGTAAAATCGGGCTTTTTTGTTTTTTTCTTCGGATAAAAATAAGGATAACTTTGAAAATCTTTTGAGGCGAATTGGGGGCGAATAAAAAAACAGTGACGAAAATCACTGTTTTACTCGGTTTCTTCTTCAGGTTCTAATTCTGTGATTTGGACTTTTACCTTGGTAACACGTCCATTTTTCACCTTATCATTGGTTAGGATAATCTGCTTGTTTTGGCTGACCAATTCATAACTAATTTTCTCAGTTGTTGGAATCGTTCCAACACCAGTTAGATAATAGCCAGCTATAGTATCCACATCATCGCTTTCTAGTTCAACGCCAAAGTAGTCGTTGAAGTCGTTAAGATTCATGGTTCCTTGTGCAATATAGGTATCCTCACCGATTTGATGGACTTCGATTTCTGCTCTGTCCGTTTCGTCATCAATTTCGCCGACAATCTCCTCTAGCAGGTCTTCCAGAGTTACCAAACCAGCCATACCACCGTATTCGTCTAGTAAGATAGCCATTTGATTTTGGGTATTTCGAAGCTCTTTAAGGAGGTCATCCACAAAGATAGTCTCAGGCACAAATAGTGGCGTTTGGAGGATTCGTTTCCAAATAATATTTTCAAAACCATCTGCATAGGCGGCGTTTAGCAAACGCTTGGTATGAATCAAACCAATCACATTGTCCTTATCACCGTCATAAACGGGAATACGTGAGAAATTTTGCTTCAAAATACTTTCGATAATCGCCTTACTGTCATCCTGAATATCTACCATAAAGGCATCGGTACGAGGCACCATTAGCTCACGAGCCATTAGTTCATCTAGAGAAAAGATCCCCTGTAGCATTTCAATCTCATCTGCATCCAGTGTTTCTTCACTATTAGTGAGCATGTACTCTATTTCATCACGTGTCATCTTTTCATCAGCATCATCAAAGGTCATTGGCGTCACACGACTCAACAAATTAGTTGAAGCAGATAGTAGCCAGACAAAGGGACTTACAATCTTTCCAAGACCAATAATAATTGGTGCTGTTCGAATCGCCAAAGCATCTTTCAAATTGAGGGCAATCCGCTTAGGATAGAGTTCACCAAAAACAATGGAGATATAGGTCAAGAATGCCAAAGAGAGGAAACTTGCAATGGCGTAAGCCGTCTCTCCGCTTCCCATCCAAGATGCAATCACTTGTCCAAGGGTATCCGCCAATTTGGCCCCTGACAAGATCGTGATCAAGGTGATACCAACTTGAATCGTTGATAAAAAGTGATTAGGGTTTTCAAGTACCTTTAGCAAACGGATGTAGCGTTTATCGCCTTCTTCTGCTTTTTGCTCTACTCGGGCACGATTTAGTGACACCATAGCCATTTCTGTAGCTGAGAAAAAGGCATTTAAAAAGGTCAAGATAAATAATAATACAAACTGTAGCAACAAATTCTGACTGCTCGGGTCTTCCATAGTCCTTCTCCTAAAATAGTATCTTGTGTTCCATTATATCATAAATCGGCGTAGGAATCACATTATTTTCTAATTTATACAATCGCTCCCTTATCTATGATAGACAAAGGAGCGATTTTTGTTCTTTTGTAGATTGTTTCTAGTTTGTCACTGTGACTTGGCCTGTTCGGTAATCAAGCTGGATACCCTTTTGAACATTGGGGATTAGGACATTGAATTCCAACTCGCCATCCGAAGACTTGGCTTCAATTTGTGAAGCGGACGGAACTAGATCCTCATTTGTCGCATAGTGGAGAGTTACCCGATAACGGACTCTCTTATTCTGGTCCAAGGCTTTTCTGACCAAACTCTCATAGTAGTTCTGACCAGTCGAATCCTCAGCTTGCGCTTGATTCGCCCAAGCTGTCTGGACTGCAATGTTCTTGGGATTGCTGGTAGAGGCATCAAAACCATCCAAACCACCTATCAAGGCATAGCCCAGCAGGTGTCCTCTATCAACTGCATGTGTATAGATCCCCTTTAGATTCTTAACCTGATGCCACCCTGGTGGCGTCCAAGAGGTGGATCCATTTCCTGTTTCTTCACGATTCTTATACTGCCGAGTCGCTTTGGATAAGATGGCATTGGCAACAGTTGGAACTGTTTCTTTTCCCACTGTCTTTGTCTTATTATCCGCATAGGGTTTGCTAGAAACCTTGGCATCTAGATTGGTCTTATTGCCATTGACAATGAAGGCCCCTGCTCCATTCCACTCGAGCCCCCCCTTGATTTGGTTTTTGATTGACTCAGTTAAGACACTTTCAGCCAGCTCCTGACTGGGAGCTTCTGAAGCTTGTTTTTTCTGACTGACCTTTGTTCTAGGGGTGTTTGGTGCTGTCTGCATCTGCTTAATGTAGTAGCTTCCAGCAGCCAATAGTAAGAATATAAGCAACCCTATCAGAGCTTGTCTTGTTTTTTTGTCCATTTTTCTCCTTATTTCTTTAGAAAAAGACTGGTCTCCCAGTCTAATTTCCTGTAAATTTGCTAATCAATTCCTGCCACTTTGCTGGAGACAAAATCGCCCATGGATCCTGTCCCTTTCCTAGAATCCCGTAGCCGATCATCAAGCCGATTCCTAAAGCGAGGAACCCCAGCAAGAGTACGATAAAAATCAACAGTAAGCGACGGAGTACATAGCGTATTCTCTTGTTTTTGTTTCTATTCCTCTTCATCCTTAACCTCAATCCGCTGAATCTTCGCTCCTAGCTGAGCTAACTTCTCATGGAAACGGTAGTAACCTCTGTCAAGGTGGACTAATTTACCAACAACTGTCTCCCCTTGCGCTACCAGACCTGTTAGAATCAGGGCCGCACTAGCACGAAGGTCTGTTGATAGAACTTCTGCTCCCTGTAAAGCCTGTCCTCCTACGATACGGGCTGTATCACGGATAATCTCCGAATGCAAGCCCATACGGCGCATTTCTTCCAAGTGTTGGAAACGATTCTCAAATACCGTTTCCACCATGGTGGATTCCCCTTTTGCGACTGTCATCAGAGCTGTAAATTGCGCCTGCATATCTGTTGGAAATCCTGGGTGGGGTAAGGTTTTTACATGAACAGCTTTAAGATTTTCCAGTTGAGAACGGACACGAATACCTTCTGACTCCTCCGTCACCTCTACTCCCATTTCAAGGAGTTTAGCAATCAAGGGACGATTATGTTCCCAGACTGCATCTCGAATGAGGACATCGCCACCAGTCATGGCTGCCGCCACCATAAAGGTTCCAGCCTCAATACGATCCTGTACCACATTATGAGTCGTTCCATGGAGTTCCTCGACACCAGTCACTGTGATTGTTTCAGTACCAGCTCCCTTGACCTTGGCTCCCATTTCATTAAGAAGGATAGCAAGGTCAACAATTTCCGGCTCACGCGCAGCATTTTCAATGACAGTCACACCATCCGCTAACGTCGCTGCCATCATGAGGTTTTGGGTTGCGCCGACACTAGGGAAGTCCATGTAGATATGAGCGCCATGCAAGCGTTCTGCCTTGGCTTCGATGTAACCAGCTGTCTGGCTAATCTTAGCTCCCATAGCTTCCAAGCCCTTGAGGTGGAGATCGATCGGACGACTCCCAATGGTGCAACCACCTGGCATGGATACCTTGGCATGGCCTACACGAGCAAGGATTGGTCCCAAGACAACGATTGATGCCCGCATCTTGCTGACATATTTGTAAGGAGCCTCCTCCGTGATGTCACCAGTCGCATCGACTTCGACAAGATGAGCTTCCTCATCAAAGTCAACCATGGCATTCAGACCTCGAACCACTTGATTCATGGTGAAAACATCTGACAAGATCGGTACATTCTGCAAGACTGTCTTACCCTTACTTGCTAGAATAGTCGCTGCCAGCAGGGGTAAGACTGCATTCTTTGCCCCCTCAATCGTCACACTCCCGACCAGACGATTATCACCACCTTGAACCACAATTTTTTCCATAGTTGTTTCCTTTACTTTTGATTTTATAACAGTCCTCTAAATGCTTCTTGCCACAATTGGTACAAACTGATAAAGAATGAACTCAAGATGTAGCCCATTACAATACTAAAGAAGCCTACCAACAAACGAACTTTTTTTGTGTTAGCAGCAGTTACTTTTAACACCTTTTCCCATCTCACAAGATCCTTCAAAAGGTAAAAACTCAAATAAATGAAGAGTATATGACTACTTAGGGTGAATAATAATTGAACCATTTGACTATTATACCATCTTATCCGCCTGCGCGCTAGTTTTCGATTTTTCTACGAATTAGGGGTTGTTTTTAAGGTAATCAATCGCATCCTGCAAGGTCTTAACGGGAACGATTTTCATCTCTGTTTTGATCGTTTTAGCAGCTTCTAGGGCTGTCTCATAGTTGCTTTTCGCATTGGGATCTGCTTTTTTTGCTTCCTCGGTGACTGGATTGTCAGGAGCAAAAAAGATGTTGGCTCCCTGACGAGAGGCTGCAACTACTTTTTTGTCAATTCCACCAATGTCGCCAACATTTCCGTCCCGATCAATGGTTCCCGTTCCCGCAACGATACGGCCATTACGAAGTCCGGGATCTGCTATCTGGGTGTAGATAGCTAGGCTAAACATGAGACCTGCACTTGGACCGCCGATACCAGCTGTTGAAAAGCGAATTGGAATGTCACTTGTCACTTCCGTACGGTCAATCAAGCCAATACCAATCCCATTTTTCCCATTTTCTAGAGTGATAATTTTACCTTCAGCGGTCTTGACTCTTCCGTCTTCTTCGTAGGTTACCTTGACCGGATCTCCTAGTTTTTGAGAGTTGACATAATCAACCAAGTCTTTGGAACTATCAAAGGTCTTATCATTAACAGCCGTCACTGTATCCGCAATGTTCAAAATGCCTTTGAAAGTTGAATTGTCCGTCACGGTCAAGACATAAACTCCGAGATACTTGAGTTCGATATCCTTACCAGCTGTCTTCAAGCCTTGATACTTGGCCATGTTTTGGGATGTTTGCATATAGAACTGATTGATCCGCATAAACTCTGCATCCGTAGAGCCACCCGTTGTCTCCTTGGCACTTCTAATATCCGTAAATGGTGTTAACCAAGCATAGACAAGATGCGACAGAGTTGCGTGCTGAATACCCACTGTTACAAACTGGTAAGCTCCTGCTTCTGTATCTTCTGTTTCATTGACTTTCAAAACTTGACGAATATCTTCCGCTCCACCTGGAACTTCTATGTAGTATGGTAAAGGTACTACAAAGGCCAAAAACGTCAATACTAGTGCTAGGATGGCATATAAGGGCCATCTAGTTTTTTTCTTCATGTTCTAATTCCTCCACAACACTGTTTGGGACATACTGCTGAATCTCCTGTCCAAACTTCAGGAGCTCTCTCATGGCTGAAGAGCTAATATAAAGATGCTCTGGGCGACTATATAGGTAAATGGTTTCGATTTCTGGTGCCAGTTGATGATTGTAGTAATCAAAACTAGCCTCGTATTGCAAGTCTGTGGCATTCCGCAAGCCACGGACAAGAGTTTTAGCTCCCAGTCTTCTTGCAACATCAACAACTAGTTGGTCGTGAGAAGCCAGCACCTCTACATTCTCTATATGTGCCACGGCTTTTTCAACTGCTCGTTTGCGATTTTCAACAGGGAGAAAACCTTGTTTGTGGGGATTGTAGAAAACCCCAACATAGAGCTTATCAAAGAGTTTACTGGCACGTTCAATGATATCCAGATGTCCATTTGTCATCGGATCAAATGAACCTGTAAATAACCCAATTTTATCTGACATAGACTGTCACCTTACTAATCCCATATATTTTTTCCTTCCAGATACCTAAGCAGGCAATTTCTTCTGGAAGTTCTACAGACTTATCGGTTTCGCAGACAACCATGATCTCTTGGGAGAAGAGATTTCTCTCTGCCATTTTTTCAATATCTGCTACTATTTGTTCTTTTGCGTAGGGAGGGTCTAAAAAGACCAGATCAAATGTCCCTCCGACTTGCTCTAGAGCACGGTCAGCTTCCATCTTTAAGAGCTGAAATTTAGAAACTTCCTTGGTCATCTGAATATTTTCAGCAATGACAGCTTGGGCCTTTCGATCCCGTTCCACTAAGACCGCACTGGACATCCCTCTTGACACAGCTTCAATAGACAGACCGCCACTACCAGCATAGAGATCCAAGACACGACCACCATCAAAATAGGGACCAATCATGTTAAAGATAGCTCCACGCACCTTGTCTGATGTTGGCCTAGTCGTCTTTCCTTCTAGCGTCTTGAGAGGACGCCCCCCGTAGATTCCTGATACGATTTTCATACCGTTTATTATACCAAATTATGGGCAAAAAGAGAAAGAAAACCGAACCTTGCGGTTCGATTCTCTACAAGATATTTTCGTAAGTATCGCGGACTTCTTGCGGCCAAACACTAGTCTGAACCTCTCCGATATGTTTCTTACGAAGAAGGAACATGGCCATACGAGACTGTCCGATCCCTCCACCGATTGTCAATGGGAAAAGACCGTTGAGCAGGGCTTTATGCCATTCCAGCTCAAGTCGATCTTCATCCCCTGTCAGAGCAACTTGGCGCCGAAGTGTATCTTCATCAACCCGAATCCCCATTGATGAAAGTTCAAAGGCAGTACCAAGAGATTCGTTCCAAACTAGAATATCCCCATTCAGTCCTTTGTAGCCATTCTCAGACTCTGTTGTCCAATCATCGTAGTCAGGCGCACGGCCATCATGAGGTTTCCCGTCAGGCAATTCTCCACCAATACCAATCAAGAAGACTGCACCGAACTCTTTACAGATTTCATTTTCACGCTCTTTTGGTGTCAAGTCTGGGTAGCGTTCTACCAGCTCTTCTGTATGGATAAAGGTGATTTGTTTTGGCAAGATAGATTCGATATCATAGCGAGCTTCTACTGCTAACTCTGTCAGACGAATAGCCTTGTAAATCTTTTCAACTGTTTCTTTAAGATAAGCGATATTGCGTTGGCCATTTGGAATCACTTTTTCCCAGTCCCACTGGTCCACATAAACAGAGTGGGTCGCATCAAGTGAATCTTCGTCTGGACGAAGGGCCTTCATGTGAACAAATAGACCCTCACCCTCACCGAAACTAAAACGAGCCAAGGTATGGCGTTTCCATTTAGCAAGTGAATGAACGACCTCGTAGGTTTCATCTGGAATTTGCAAGACCTTCACAGTTACTGCATTTTCAACACCTGAAAGGTTATCCTGCATCCCATCGCCGACCCTACTCAAGATAGGACCTTGAACTTCGACAACTTCTAACTTATCTTTCAAATACTGGGTAAAAGTGTTTTTGACAAAGGAAATTTCTTCTTGTTGCTGGATAAAACTTTTCTTCATAAGCTACTCCTCAAAAAATTAATTAAAAGCATTATACACCTATTTCCAAGAAAAGAAAAGGGTAAATAAGAAAAAGTCAGTGCTCTTTGGAACACTGACTCCGTCATTCATTAATCGTTTCGACCAAAGATTCGTAAGATGCTAAGGAAGAGGTTGATAAAGTCTAGGTAGATACTGAGAGCCATTGAAATGACCCAGCCTGTCGCTACTTGTCCTCTTGACTGCTCATAAACATAGCGAATCTTTTGGTTATCCCAAGCAATCAAACCTGAGAAGACCAAGACCATGGCAATACTAATCATGTAGTCAAAGAAGCCACTAGCCAAGAAAATATTGACAACCATGGCTATGATGAGGCCGACAAGCGCAGCCATCAGAGCTCGACCCATTCCACTCAAATCTTTCTTGATAAAAATCCCGATTGCCGCCATGACAAAGAAGAGAAGAGCGCTGGATACAAAGGCTGATAAGACGGTCCCAGGTGTATAGAAGGCTACGACAAAACTAAGCGTAAATCCATTTAAAACAGAATAAACTAAAAATACTGGGAGAGCTGCTGGGCTGTTTTTGGCAGCCATGCTACTTGCAACAAAGACCAGAGCAAGTTCTGCAAAAGTTGCAATCATCAACCAGAGACGGCCATGCATTAAAAAGTAGATCAATTGAGACTGAAAAACTGTCAACATCAAAGCTGACACCAGAGCTGATAGTCCAATTCCAAGCCCCACAAAGGCATAAACCTTAGCGTAAAATTGATTGAGACCTGAACGTTCTTGAATAATTGTTTGATTCATTCTGATTCTCCTTTTTCTATAAATATGTCTTGATTATAGCAAAGTTTTTATAAATTAGCTGAAATAAAACATCAAAATGCCTGCGGCAACTGCCACATTGAGACTCTCTGCCTTACCTTTCATACCAATATGAACCAGCTGATTAGCACTTTCAGCCATGATAGGACTAATCCCCTGCCCTTCATTTCCCATGACTAGAGCAAAGTTTTCTAGGGGAGAAAGCTCACGATAGTCCTTGGATTCTTTGGATAAGGTCGTTGCTAGAATGGGCAAATTGCTCTTCTTTGCCTCTGCTATAAAGGTAGCAAGAGGCATACGATAGATGGGCAAGTGAAAATGACTTCCTTGCATGGAACGCAGGGTCTTGAGACTGTATATATCTGCTGACTTATCTGAAACAATGACCCCTGTAAAACCTGCAGCGTCCGCAGTCCGAATCATGGTACCCACATTACCAGGATCTTGAACGTCTTCTAAAAATAGAAACTTACCCTGACTAAAATCAGGCAGACCCACTTCTTCTTTTAGAAGAACAGCGACAATGCCTTGAGGGGTTTGCGTATCTGCCAAATCCCGCAAAATCTCCTCTGAAACCCAGACAGTTTGAGGAAAAGAAGCTAACTGATCTCGGTAACTTTCCAGAGCAAAGATCTTCTCAATCGTCACCCCAGCTTGAACAGCTTCTTCGAATAAGTGCCAACCTTCAATCAAATAGGCAGACTTTCGATATTTTTTTTGATGCAATTTCTTGGCATTTTTTACCACTGAATTGGCTTTTGAGGTTATAATAGTCATAGAAACATTATAACACAATCAAAGGGGTTTAGTATGCAAAAGGTTAGAATGATTGCCCAAGGCAGGGTGCAGGGTGTTGGTTTCCGTTGGGGTGTTGTTACTCTAGCGCTTGAAATCGGTGGCATCACTGGTCGTGTCTGGAATAACGACGATGGTACAGTAGAAATTCTCGCTCAGGCAGAGTCCTCCGCCACTATGGCAAAATTTATCCAAGAAATCCGTAAAGGACCAACGCCTTTTTCAAAAGTTACCTATCTGGATGTGCAAATGAGCAACTTTTCATCCTATTCAGACTTCAAAGTCGCAAATTAGGTCTCCAGAACTATTGTATATTTTACAAAAAAACAGTAGAATAGAAAGGTATAATTTTTAAAGAAGGAATGAAAACATTGAAATCTATTAAACGTTTTGCCCTCTCTGCTATGGGAGTGGCTATGCTACTCGTCTTGACAGGTTGTGTCCAAGTAGACAAAGCAACAGGACAACCTACAGGATTGATTTGGGATACCATCGGAGCACCTATGGCTGAAGCCATCAAGTACTTTGCCAACGACCAGGGTCTTGGTTTTGGTGTCGCTATTATCATCGTAACCATTATCGTACGTTTGATTATCTTACCACTCGGTATCTACCAATCCTGGAAGGCGACGCTTCACTCTGAAAAGATGAACGCCCTCAAACACGTGCTTGAACCACATCAAACCCGTCTCAAAGAAGCAACAACTCAGGAAGAAAAACTTGAGGCTCAACAAGCTCTCTTTGCTGCTCAGAAGGAACACGGTATCAGCATGCTAGGAGGTGTCGGATGTTTCCCTATCTTGCTCCAAATGCCTTTCTTCTCTGCTATCTACTTTGCTGCCCAACATACTGATGGAGTCGCAGGATCTAGCTTCCTCGGCATCGAACTAGGATCACCAAGCATGCTCCTCGTAGCCTTTGCTGGTGTCCTCTACTACCTCCAATCAATCCTCTCACTTCATGGCGTAGAAGACGAGATGCAAAGAGAACAACTTAAGAAAATGATCTACATGAGCCCACTCATGATTGTGATCTTCTCACTCTTCTCACCAGCCAGCGTGACGCTATACTGGGTTGTCGGTGGTTTCATGATGATTCTTCAACAGTTCATCGTTAACTATGTCGTTCGTCCAAAACTTCGTCAAAAAGTACGTGAAGAATACAAAAATAACCCTCCGAAAGTCATTCCTTCTGCAGGTGCAAGAAAAGACGTGACTCCTAAGCAGCCTCAGGCTATCACAAGCAATAAGAAAAAGAAAAACCGCAACTCTGGCAAACAACGATCTAGATAAGACTCCAAAGGCTTAGCTGAAAGGCTAAGTCTTTTTGCATCACAAAAGCCCGATGTCTCCATCAGGCTTCTTTTTATCTATGAACACGTTTCATGTAGTCTTGGTAGCTTTCTGTATCCATGAGTTCCTTGGCATTCTTAACACGATCTGCTGTTGGAGGTTTGACCCCTTCGAGCGAATAAGGAATTCCCAATTCACGCCATTTGAACTCACCCATAGTATGATAAGGAAGAATTTCAAACTTATCAACATTTTTGAGGGTCTTGACAAACTTACCGAGTTCGATCAAGTCCTCATCTCTATCTGTCAAGCCTGGAACCAATACGTGGCGAATCCAAACAGGTTTTCCAATATCTGATAGGTATCGGGCACAGGCCAAAATGTTCTTATTGGTTTGACTGGTTACAATCTTGTGCTGTTCTTCGTTGATTTCCTTGATATCCAAGAGAACCAAATCTGTCACAGCCATGAGTTTATTAAACTTTTCGAGATAACGTGGTTTATTACGGAATGGAAGGGCACAGGTGTCCAAGGTGCAGTGGATTCCTTTTTCCTTGGCCTTGGTAAAGAGGGCAATTAGGAAATCAATCTGTAAGAGAGCTTCTCCACCACTGACAGTGATACCACCCTTGTCTCCCCAGAAACCACGATAACGAAGGGCTTCTGTCAAGACATCGTCTACTGTCCGTTCGCGTGATTTATTGGTCTCCATAGCCCATGTGTCCGGGTTATGGCAGTACTGGCAACGCATGTGACAACCCTGCAAAAAGACAATAAAACGAATCCCAGGACCATCTACCGCCCCAAAACTCTCTGTCGAATGCACCATTCCTGTCACTTGTCCATAGTCAATTGTTTCTTCAGACATATCGTCACCTTCCTTGAAACCGTTTTATAGTTTTATTATATCACGACTTGAGGGAAAAACAAGATTTTTGTCTATTTTTTAGAAAGCAATCTGTTTTTCACTTTCATTTTCATTTTTTTAATGATCGGGTTCAAAATCAAAACCATACAAGGTTGCGAAATAGTCCTCAGGGCGCTCTGCACGGCGGATTTGGCGGGCTTTTCCTTCTTCGGTATAGAGGATTTCTGCCGAGCGTAGTTTGGCATTGTACTGGTAACCCATGGAGAATCCATGTGCACCTGTATCATGAATCACCAGCAAATCACCGATTTCTGTATGAGGCAGTTCGCGATTCACTGCAAATTTATCATTGTTTTCGCAGAGTGAACCGACCACATCTACCACCTCAACTGGTCCGTCTGGATGGGTCAGATTGGTGATATGGTGGTAGGCTCCATACATGGCTGGGCGCATGAGGTTGACTGCTGATGCATCCACACCCAGATAGGTGCGGTAGGTTTTCTTTTTATGAGTGATTTTTGTGACAAGAACTCCGTGAGGCGCCAACATAAAACGGCCCAATTCAGTGAAAATCTTGACCTGTCCAAGCCCTGCAGGTGTAAGGACTTCCTCATACACCTTACGCACCTCTTCACCAATCACAGCAATGTCATTTGGCTCCTGGTCTGGGCGGTAGTTGACTCCGATCCCACCTGAAAGATTGATAAAGTCTAGTGAAATGCCCAATTTTTCTTTGATTTCAACGGCTAATTCAAAGAGTTGACGGGCCAACTCTGGGTAGTAGAGATGGGTCACGGTATTGGATGCTAGGAAAGAATGAATCCCAAAAGTCTTGGCTCCTTTTTTCTTCAAAACAGCAAAGGCTTCAAAGAGTTGATCCTTGGTCATCCCAAACTTGGCCTCCCCAGGATTGTCCATGATATCTGTTCCTAATTCAAAGACTCCGCCTGGATTGTAACGACAAGAAATGATTTCTGGGATACCTGCAGCTCGCGCTAGATGTTCAATATCTTCAAAGGCATCCAAGTTAATGGTTGCGCCTAATTCACGCGCATAAGCGTACTCTTGGTCTGGCGTGTTGTTTGATGAGAACATGATCTCAGAACCAGGAAAATCCAGTTTATGGCTCATCAAAAGTTCTACATAACTAGAGCAGTCTACACCACAGCCTTCCTCTTTGAGGATTTTCAAGATGGTTGGGGTTGGAGTAGCCTTGACTGCAAAATATTCCTTAAAACCCTTGTTCCAAGAAAAGGCCTTGTTGACTGCTCGCGCTTTCTCGCGAATTCCCTTCTCATCATACAAGTGAAAGGGAGTCGGAAACTCTGCAACAATCGTTTCTAAATTTTCTCGGCTGATAAATGGTGTTTTCATACGCATCCTTCTATTCTGTTTGCAAAGAAAGGCTGGGACAATCGTTCCAACCTTTAGTTCTATCTCTTATTTGTCTTCGTCAAAGATATTTCCAATCTCAACATCGATGGATTGGTTCTTGACATCAATATTGGTTACCTTCAAGAGTGACTTGTAATCGAACTGCTTTTCACGTTCTTCTTGGGCATTGTCTGCAAAGACTGCTACACCAGCCAATTCTGAATCAAACTCACGCAAGAGACTAATCATCCCGTTGACAGTTCCGCCGCCTTTCAAGAAGTCATCCACGATCAAGACACGACTGCCGGCCTTGAGGCTGCGTTTTGAAAGAAACATTTTCTCAATGCGGTCACCACTGGAACCTGATACATAGTTGACACTGACTGTTGATCCTTCAGTAATTTTCAAATCACGGCGCACGATAACAAAAGGAACATTCAGAACGTTGGCAACCGCATTTGCAAGCGGAACACCCTTTGTTGCTACTGTCATAACCGCATCAATTTTTTGGTCCATAAAACTCTTGGCAATGACGCGCCCAATATTTTTCAAAATGGCAGGTGTACTGAGCAAATCAGACAGGTAGATATAGCCACCTGGCAAGATACGGTCGCTTTCTGAAAGTTTGTCACGCAAGTCTGCGATCATTTCTTTGGCTTCATGGCTAGAGATGGATGGTGTAAAGATAACGCCCCCACCTGCTCCAGTCACTGTCTGGATATGACCGATTTCGATTTCCTCAAAGGCACGCTTGATAATCACGATGTCCTCTGAGATGGATGATTTGGCAGATTCGTACTTTTCTGCAAAGGTGTTGAGACTTGTTAGTTTGTATGGATTATTAATCAAATAGTTGGAAATGACAACCATCCGATCACTTCTTCTTAATTTCATTTTTATTTACCATTCCATTTAATTTTGATATTTTATCCATTATACCATATTCGTATAAAAAAACGAACATTCTTATCCTAAAAAATGCTCGTTTTTCTTAAATTATTAATCTAAATTTGGTTTATAGAAGGAACGATTGTCCATAGCGAAGATTTTGTTGGTAATCTCTCCTTTGTCCACCAAAGCCAGAGCTGTTGTCATCATCATCATGCTGGCGTCGAGATTATCAATCATATGAATAATCTCTGCCTCCATAATGCGTGGACGGACTGGACTTCCATACTCTAGCAAGCCATGGTGACTGAGAATCACATGGCGTAGTAGCACCACTTCTTCTCTGGTATCATCGATGCCAAGCTCCATGACTGTCTTGGTGATTTCACTATCGATTAGGGCGATATGACCGATGAGATTGCCTCGCACGGTGTACTCCGTCTGATCAGGACCGCTGAGTTCTAGCACCTTGGCCAAGTCATGCAACATGATCCCGGCATAGAGCAGGCTCTTATTAAGCTGAGGATAGATATCGCTAATGGCATCTGCCAAGCGCACCATGGTCGCCGTGTGAAAAGCCAAACCCGTTTCAAAGGCATGGTGGTTGGTTTTTGCTGCTGGATAGGAGTAGAATTCCTTATCATATTTGGAGTAGAGACTGCGAACGATACGTTGCCAGACAGGATTTTCAATTTTGAAAATCATTTGCGACATGTAGTCACGGATTTCCTTGACATCAACTGGCGACTTGACCTTGAAATCAGCTGGATCGTTGGGTTCGCCAGGCTGAGGCAGGCGAAGAGTAATTTGATTGACTTGAGGAGTATTATTATAAACTTCTCTGCGCCCTTTCATGTGGACCACTTTCCCTGCAGTAAAGGCCTCAATGTTATGAGGCTGGGCATCCCAGAGCTTTCCTTCAATCTCGCCACTATCGTCTTGGAAGGTAAAGGCTAAGTAGTTTTTCCCAGCTCGAGTTTGCCTCAGGTCAGCTGATTTGATTAGGTAAAAGCCTTCAAATAGCTCATCTTTTTTCATGTGACTAATCTTCATATTCTTCCTCATCTTCTTGGAAATGGAGTAAATCAAGCGCAGGCTCACCTTCTGATAACTCAATGTGACGGAGCGTCCGCTCAATAGCTGTGGTGCGACGGTTTAATAATTCATCAATATTGCCAGAGGCATGTTGAAGATGTTTTTGTGCCTTAACCAAAATCCCCCCGAACTTGCCAAACTCGGTCTTGACGCTAGCAAGGGTCTTACTGATATGGTCGGCACTCTTTTGGATATTGAGGGTTTTGAAGCCAACTGATAGGGAATTAAGCAAGGCTGATAGGGTACTTGGGCCTGCGACAATAATCTGCTCCTCCCGTCTCAAATCATCAAAGAAGATAGGATTGCGAACAATCTCTGAATAAAGACCTTCTGTCGGAACAAACAAGACTCCAAAATTGGTCGTCCGAGGTGGCGCTATGTACTTGCTCTTGATATCCTTGGCAAAACGCTTAACACTGGCTAGGAGTGACTTACGACAGCGTTCGATTTCATCCTTATCACCTGCTTCATAGGCTTCTTCTAAGCGATAATAATCTGCCAGTGGAAACTTGGAGTCAATTGGCAGGTAGACGTATTCTTGGTTGCCTTGTCCAGGTAACTTGATGGCATACTCCACTCGTTCACTGGAGTTTTCAACCGTTGCATATTCTCGTTCGTACTGGGCAGGCGTCATGATGTCTTCAATAATTTGTCCCAGTTGCAATTCTCCCAGAATGCCTCGCGTTTTGGTTCCTGAGAGAACCTTGTTGAGGACTCCGACATCACGGGCAACTGTCTGCATTTCTCCAAGACCTCGATTGACAGACTCCAGTTGCTTGGAAACTGTCTCGAAGGAAGCCTGCAAGCGCGTCTGCAAGGTCTTTTCCAACTTTTCCTCGACTGTCTGGCGCATTTGCTCCAAGCGTTGCTCATTTGATTCCTGTAAGGCTTGGAGACGTTGGTCGGTCTTGTCTCTGGTTTGCAAGAGATTATCTGTCATTTCTTGACGGACTTGCGTCAGTCCTTGATGCAACTCCATTCGCACTTCCTGCAAGCGGTCGCTGACAGCCACTTCCAAATCTTTTTGATCCAGCTGACTGGCTTGCCTGGCTTGTTCAAAGCGATAATCCAGTTGATCTGAAAGATTGTCTGCCTGATCCTCCAAACTCTTGCTTAGGTGTTTCTCCTGCTTATCCTGCCTTTGCCAAATCAGAAAGAGACCAGCTAGATTGGCAATTAATAATAGTAATAATACAGTCTCCATCCTACCTCCTATCCTTGCTATGCAGTACGACTACATAACCATCTGGGCAAGTCACCGAAACTTCCCTATCTATATATTCGTTAGAAGCGTACACTTTTTTAAAGAAAAAATTTTCCTCAGTCAATTCGTACTTGGCACCGAGAATGGTCAACTGGCTATCCCGAACCGGCATAAAGGCTAGATAGTCATAGTCCGAACGGGGTTGAAGTTGACTGGTCCCTTCTGGACAATAGCCGATTACATTTTGTCCATCCTCAATCGCTATCTGACGCATATAGGGCGCCAACTTGGGATTGCTAGGTAAAAAGACATTAGCCAGCATATGATCAATGCGACCACCCAAAGCACCGAAAATAGTGACCTGAGCATGGGGATTTTGCTCAAAGATGGTCAAGAGAGCCAATTCCAGATCCGTATCATCCTTTTCTGGCTGGGCTTGGATAAAGCGCTGGGCACGTTTTTGAATCAACTGACGTTCGTCTGCAGTCACCGAATCAAAATCCCCAACTGCTAGAGCCAGAGAAAGGTCTTCTTCCAAGACCCAGAGCGAGCCACGATCCACACCGACAAAGCAATCAAAATTCGTCCGATAATGACCACGGTCTCCACCTGCAAAAACGGCTACTTTAGTCCAATTGTTTTCTGAGAGTTTGCACTCGTTCATTTACATCTCCCTTAAAGACATAGGATCCCGCTACAAAAACGGTCGCCCCAGCTTCTTTGGTTTGAGCAATGGTCTGGTCATCAATGCCGCCATCGACTTCAATTTCAAAGTTCAAACCTTTTTCCTGACGAAGGACAACCAACTCACGAATCTTATCCATGGTTTCAGGTAGAAAGGCTTGCCCGCCGAAGCCAGGGTTAACCGTCATGACCAAAACTTGGTCAACTAGGTGAAGTACGTGTTTGATAGCTTCAACCGGCGTACCAGGGTTAATGACAACAGATGGCTTGACACCTAGAGAGCGAATCTTTTGAAGAGCGCCATGGATATGAGGTGTTGCCTCTACATGGATGCTGATGATATCCGCTCCTGCACGCGCAAAGTCCTCTAAATGATGTTCAGGATTAGCTACCATCAAGTGGCAGTCAAAGACCATCTTGCTATGGGGGCGAAGGCTTTCAACCACACCTGCACCAAAACTGATTTGTGGCACAAAGTGACCATCCATGATATCGATATGAGCATATTCTGCCCCAGTTGCTTCTAGGCGTTTGATTTCACGTTCAAAGTTGGCATAATCTGCTGCCAGAATTGACGGAGCAATCTTGTATTGAGACATAGGTTTCTCCTTATTTTGGAATTTTTTTGCTGACTTTTTTGTAGGTTTCTCTGCGATTTTCAATCTCACTGAGGAATTGGAGATAGTTGTCAAAACGGAAGCTGGCAATGGCTCCCTCTTCTACAGCTGGCTTGACTGCGCAGGACGGCTCATGGGTATGAGTACAAGTACGGAATTTACAGTCTCGACTGATAGAGGCAATCTCTGGAAAAGCCTGATTGAGGTCTTCTGCTGTTGACACTTCATAATCCAGAGATGAAAATCCTGGCGTGTCTGCAATTTTACCACCATTGAGATTGTAAAAACTAACAGCTCGAGTAGTATGGCGACCACGACCTAAACTATCAGAAATTGCTCCCGTCTCTAGATTGAGGTCCGGTGCGATTTTGTTGAGAAGGGTTGACTTCCCAACACCTGTCTGCCCCATAAAGACTGTAACCTTACCTGTTAACAAGGGCAGGAGTTCTTCCTTACTAGTCACAAAGTCGTAACCAATGACACGATAGGTTTGTTGGTAAAAACTTAATTCTTCCCTATCTTCTAGCAAATCCATCTTAGAAATATAGACGATGGGATGGATGCCCTTGTGCTCCAAAAGAACCAAGAAACGATCTAGCAAATTGCTGTTAAAATCAGGTTCCTTGACCGACATGATAACCACAGCTTGGTCGATATTAACAATAGGCGGACGGACCAGGCTATTTTTCCGTTCGTGAATCTTGAGAATATAGCCTTCTGAATTTTCCTCGGCAGAAAAATCGACCCAGTCCCCAACATAGGGTGTATGACCTTTTTTACGGAAATTTCCACGCGCCCGTGTCTGATAAACCTGGCCCTCACTCTCCACATAGTAGAAGCCCGCCAAGGCTTTAATGATTTGTCCCTGCATCTTAGAGCCCTTGTCCTTTTAGCGCATCTGCTAGGCTAGCAAATTCTGCCAAGCCGAGAGCTTCTCCACGTACACTTGGTGACAAACCTGCTTGATCCAAAGCCTTGATCAACTTTTCCTTGACTTCCTCAGTCTTGCCAAAGTAGCCTGTCAGGTTGTTCCACAAGGTCTTGCGGCGATGGGTGAAACTAGCTTTGGAAACCTTAAAGAAAAAGTTCTCGTCTTCTACTGCTACAGCTGGTTCTGAGCGACGTACCATTTTCAGGATAGCCGAGTCCACGTTTGGCGCTGGTACAAAGACCGTACGAGGTACGATAAAGGCCACCTTGGCTGTCATGTAATACTGCACAGCAATAGACAAACTACCGTAAGCCTTAGTATTTGGCTGTGCTGAGATACGATCTGCTACTTCTTTTTGCATCATGACCACAAACTCGCTAAAAGGAATTCCACTCTCAATCAAGTGCATGAGAATAGGCGTCGTAATGTAGTATGGCAAGTTGGCTACTACCTTGATTGGCAGTTCAGGATTTTTGAAATTCTGGATATGCTGCGCCAAGTCAACCTTGAGAATGTCCTCGTTGACTACGGTCACATTGTCAAAATCACGCAAGGTATCTGCCAAAATTGGCACCAAACGGTGGTCAATCTCAAAGGCCATAACTTCTGCCGCACGCTCAGCCAAAAATTCCGTCAAGGCCCCAATTCCTGGCCCAATTTCGATGACATTGACCTGGTCATCAATCTCAGCCGTATCCACGATTTTTTGAAGGATATTGGTATCCGTCAGGAAATTCTGCCCGAAGGACTTTTTAAAAGTAAAACCGTGACGCTCCAGCACTGCCTTGGTTACGCTATAATCTGCAATTCTCATCTATTCTCTTTTCTAATTATTAGCTAAAAATAATATATAGAAGCCACACAATTCCTAGTGCCAACAAAATCCAAAATACAAAAAGAACACGATGTTTGTTCCCTTTTGAATCAGCTCCAATCATATCAAGTACTTTTTTATCTTCTTGGGGGTTCATTTTCTTCAATTCATCATGATAGGCAACCGAATCTAGAATATTATCTTCTGGCAATAATTCTGAAGCATAATAATCAGGAAAACCCATAGCAAGACCAATTAAGTTCTTTTCTGTCAAAGAAAAATCTAAATCTTTGGGTTGATTTCCCCGAATAGCTCGTATGTTTTTTAACAGTTTATCAGAAACAACAGACACTTGGTCCATAAAAACAACATCTAAAAGATCAAATCCAAGCACATCACCGTCTTTTACGTTTGCAAGAATATAACGAACAAAGGCATCATATAGTTGCACGGATTGCGGGACATTTTCTTCTAAAAAAGAGCGGTTTTGGAGGGCATTCTGCTGGAATTTTTCAATAGGAAGCAAGATATCTACATTCTGCTCTTGATAAAACGTTTCTGCTCGCTCTTCATCTTCTTCGAGTTTTTCTGCTGTTTTCCAGAGAGAAATGGGAGTTCTTAAATCTTCTTCATCCCAAAATAATTGCCAAAAATATGGTATAGTGTAGATGCCTGCTGTTAAGATACGAGCTTCATCCCCGTTTTTTAAGTAAATATAACTTCTATTTGCCATATCGTTTCCTTTCACAATCTTTTAAGTCGGTCAGTGGTTCAAGCAGGATGTAGATAAAACTATAAAGTTTCCAATTTTTTGCCTAATCGAAAAGCTAGACTTCATTTAAAAAGATGTTTCATAAAAGCACTGAGTGACAATAACGATACATAGCCGGTTTGACCTTGGTCACGCTATAATCGCAATCCTTATCTATCCTCTTTACTAATATAGTATGCTTCCGGGGTACTATGATAAAGCAAAACAAATAAGGGGGTCTCATTCATTCCTCTCAACGTCTCTTTTAAGACCGCATCTGGATGGATAATCTCTCGTGTTTTGGTGAAATAAACACCTTGTTCACCATTGCGATTACGGAGTTCCCAGGCGACATTATTTCCTTGAACAGACGGCAAATAACGTTCCTTTTCTAGAAAGTCAAAAAATTCTTTCACCGTCATATCTTCAGAAACCTCAAATTCCATCTCATGAGGCAACACATCATCTCCCATACAGATAGATTCTCTATCAACTCGGATTTTCATTTCGCTCTTTCCTTGTAAGTTTCTACTTGAACGCTATCAAAATAAATCTAAGTACCTCTATTGTAACACATTCCGCCTACATTTTGGGACGGTTTCTCAATCCTCATAACTGGTCATAGCATCTTCAACTTCAGCTAGACTAATGCCAAATAACTCTAAGCGCTTGAGGAGTTGCTTGCCGTTGGAATAGCCGATGCGGAGCTGTTCGCCCAGATACTCTCGGCGTTTACGACTGTCTGCTCCCGCTAGGAAACCAAGACGAATCAAGTCACTACGGCTGATATCAAAGTCACTTTCTGCTTCAAACTGCTCAGTAACTTGTTCCAGCGCTGTTTTTAGGTCTGCATAGCTGGCGTGTTCAATTCCCAGGGAACGGCCCTTGGTCTTGGACTTGGGAACCGCTTCATCTCGTTTGAGAAAGGCATGCTGAACTGTCGGAATGGCCGTCATAATCATGCGACGAATGCGTTCGCCATTAAAGTCAGGATCTGTAAAGATAATGACACCATGCAAGTCATGCAGGCGACGAATGCGCTCTATATCCTGGTCATTGATAGCCGATCCTCGTGTCTCATAGGTCTCTACATCAAAGTAACGTTTGAGATTGGCTGTATCATCCCGTCCTTCGACTACGATGACTTGGGAAATTTTTTCTTTCATGATTGTTTTTCCAATCCAAAAATACGCTCTGCATTGGCACTTGTCACAGCAGCTAATTCTTCTGTCGCCATCCCACGCAAGTTGGCGATAAAGTCCACGACATAGCGGGTGTAGGCTGTCTTGTTTTCACGACCGCGCTTGGGAACAGGTGCCAAGTAAGGCGCATCTGTCTCAACGAGTATTTTATCCAAAGGAAGTTCTCTAGCAGCTTCTTGGATATCCGTCGCTTTCTTAAAGGTTACCACTCCCGAGAAGGAAATAGTCATACCAAGCTCGACAAACTTTTCTGCCCACTCAAGAGAGCCTGAAAACGAATGCATAATCCCACCACGAGGACCAACGCCCTCGCTCTTGATGATCTCATAGGTATCTTCCAGCGCATCCCTGGTATGGACCACAAAAGGCAAATCCAAGTCCTTAGACAACTGAATCTGACGACGAAAAACCTGCTCCTGCACTTCCTTAGGTGCGGTCATCCAATGGTAGTCCAGACCAATCTCACCCAAAGCAACAACCTTGGGATGCTTAAGCTTTTCAAGCAAGTAAGCCTCGACCTCGTCAGTATATGTACCTGCTTCAGTCGGATGCCAGCCAATAGTCGCGTAGAGTTGCTCATACTCATCTGCCAACTCTAGGGCACGTTCAATGGTTGGCTTGTCAAAACCAACAATATTCATCTGTGTCACACCCATCTCAGCAGCCAAGGAGATTTCTTCTGCCTCGCGTCCTGCAAATTCTTCTACATTTAAATGTGTGTGCGTATCAAAAATCATCTCTTCTAACCTCATTTTCTTCCATCTATTATACCAAAAATAGCAGCCCTCGGCTTGGAAAAATATCCAAAAACCAATCATTCTCCCTTGACTGCCTTTTTTCAAAGCAGTATAATAACACTTATTGAAATTTTCATCAAAGGAAAAGAAAATGTTTAGAAAATTAAAATATACCTTTATCGGTCGACCACTCAAGTCTCTCACAGACGGCGAAGGGGGATTACTTGGAAAAATGCAGGCACTTGCAATGTTATCCAGTGATGCCCTGTCTTCTATTGCCTATGGACCTGAACAAGTCATTATCGTTTTAGTCAGTCTCTCTCCTCTCGCTATTTGGTGGAGCCTCCCTATCGGTATTTTTGTCCTCTTACTCCTCGCTAGTTTGACCATTTCCTATCGTCAAATCATTCATGCCTATCCTCAAGGAGGAGGGGCTTATATGGTCACTCGGGAAAATCTCTCCCCTGAACTGGGCTTGATTGCAGGAGGCAGTCTCCTTGTTGACTATATGCTGACAGTAGCCGTATCCGTCGCTTCTGGAGCTGATGCTATTACAGCAGCCATACCTGCCCTCCATCCCTACAATCTTCATATCTCTATTTTCCTAGTCTGCCTGCTCATGCTCTTGAATTTAAGAGGATTGAAAGAATCTGCCAGCTCTCTGATGATTCCCGTCTACCTCTTTATCTTCAGTACCGTCTTTCTCTTGCTTTATGGGGTCTTTCAACTGTTTACAGGTTCCCTAAACTATCAGGCAACTTCAACCATTGGACAAACTGTTCCGAGCCTTTCCATCGTTCTCCTACTAAGAGCCTTTACCAGTGGCTCTGCCTCTCTGACAGGGGTTGAAGCTATTTCAAATGCGGTACCATTTTTTAAAACTCCGAAAGAAAAGAATGCTGCTCAGACTTTGACCATCATGTCGCTGATTTTAGGATTTCTTTTTGCAGGCATTACCTTCCTAAACTACTGGATGGGTATCACGCCTCAACACGGAGAAACCATCCTCTCGCAAATGGCCAAGGGCATTCTTGGTGATTCATTCTTTGGTCATGCTAGCTACTATCTCTTCCAGTTCTCGACTGCCTTGATTCTAGCCGTAGCTGCAAATACTGGCTTTTCAGCCTTCCCTATGCTGTCCTACAATATGGCCAAAAACAAGTACATGCCCCATCTCTTTATGGAAAAAGGGGATCGCCTTGGCTACTCCAACGGTATCTTAACTCTGGCTTTTGGAGCTATGATCCTTCTTCTAATTTTTAATGGGAATACTGAACGCTTGATTCCTCTTTATACTATCGGGGTCTTCGTTCCCTTTGCCCTATCTCAGACTGGAATGATTCGTCATTGGAAAAAGGAAAAAGGAGCAAACTTCTTAAAACCTGCCTTTGCTAATATCCTTGGGGCCATCATTTGTTATGCTATCGTTCTCATTTTACTCCTCTTCAGACTGGGTGATATCTGGCCATTCTTCCCAATTATCCTAGTTTTAACCTTCCTCTTTTTGTCTATCCACAGTCATTATCAAAAAGTGGCAAAACAACTACGACTCTACGATGGAATCCAAAAACGCACTTATGACGGCAACCTTGTTCTTGTCCTAGTAGGAAATGTCACTCGGGTAAGCGTAGGAGCGATTAACTACGCTCAAAGTATCGGTGACGAAGTGTTGGCCATGCACATTTCTACTAAAGAAACGGCTGAAAAAGACCAAGAAAGTCTTCAGGAATTTTCCGATTACTTCCCAAATATCACTCTGAAAAATATCAACACCAGTTACCGCGACATCATCACCCCTAGCGTCAAGTATGTCAAACGAATCGCCCAAGAAGCCAAGCAAAAAAACTATACCGTTACAGTCCTCGTCCCACAGTTTATCCCTAACAAGCCTTGGCAAAATATCCTGCACAATCAAATGAGCCTCAAACTAAAATACGCTCTTAGATGGCATGAAGACGTCGTTGTCGCTAGCTACTCCTATCACTTAAAAGAATAAACAAAAACTCAAAATCAGTAACGTATATCTGGTTTTGAGTTTTTCTATATGCAATCTTTTAAATAGGTCCTCTATGAATTTCAGTTGAAATGGACGATTTCATGGACAATTCACTATGTAAGATAAAAAGAAAAGCCAGTAGACTCGAGTTCCTACTGACTTCTTTGTTGAATTCGTTTGGATTAAGCAGCCAAAACTTTGCGTCCTTTACGACGACGAGCTGCCAATACGCGACGACCGTTTTTAGTTGACATACGGTTACGGAATCCGTGTTTGCGCGCACGACGAAGTTTACTTGGTTGATAAGTACGTTTCACGATGAATACCTCCTCATAGATTTTGTATTCGTTTAGCCGGCTATAAAGTGATCAGTTACTAAACATACTTTACTATTCTATCTGATTCTGCCACTTTTGTCAATAGTTCCTAGCAAATGTTTTCTAGCTTTTCCTATGAAAGCCTTATCTACGATACTGTTTCAAGAAACGAGTCATCTTTTCTTGGATTTGTGCCAGTTCGTCTACTCGTGGGAGGTAAACGATACGGAAATGGTCTGGTTCTTGCCAGTTAAATCCTCGACCATGAACCAAAAGAACCTTTTCTTGTTTCAAGAAATTAAGGACAAACTGCTCATCATCATCGATGCGATACATATTGCGATCAATTTTAGGGAAGATATAAAGCCCCGCCTTAGGTTTGACTGCAGACAAACCTGGAATATCTTGAATGGCATTGTAGATAAAATTTCTTTGTTCATAGATACGACCACCAGGAAGGAGCAATTCATCCACCGACTGGTGACCTCCTAGCGAGGTTTGTACAACTTGCTGGGCCAAAACGTTAGAGCAGAGGCGCATATTTGAAAGCATATTGAGCCCTTCAATATAGCCTTTAACATGGGTCTTAGGTCCAGATAAGACCATCCAGCCTACACGGAAACCAGCGATACGGTGGGATTTCGAAAGACCGTTCATGCTGACGCAGAAGACGTCTGGAGCCAGACTTGCTACCGGTGTATGAACATGTCCATCCATCACCATGCGGTCATAAATCTCATCTGCAAAGATGATCAAATCGTTTTGACGCGCAATCTCGATGATCTCCAATAAGAGTTCCTTAGGATAGAGAGCTCCCGTCGGGTTATTTGGATTGATAAGGACGATTGCCTTGGTATTGGAAGTAATTTTTGACTTGATGTCATCAATATCTGGATACCATTCTGCAGCTTCATCACAGATATAGTGAACGGCATTTCCTCCAGCTAGACTGACAGCAGCTGTCCAGAGAGGATAGTCTGGCATAGGCACCAAGATCTCATCGCCATTGTCCAACAACCCCTGCATGGACATGACAATCAGCTCACTGACACCATTTCCAAGGTAAATATCATCAATATCCACATTTGGAAATTTCTTTAGCTGGCAATACTGCATGATAGCCTTACGTGCCGAAAAAATACCCTTAGAGTCAGAGTAACCTTCACTATCACGCGCATTCATAATCAAGTCATGAATGACCTCATCTGGCGCTGTAAAACCAAATTCTGCTGGATTTCCTGTATTCAGACGTAAAATCTTTTCACCATTTGCTCGCATGCGCATGGCTTCTTCCAAAACAGGACCACGGATATCATAAGCCACATGCTCTAACTTACTAGACTTGTTATATTCTTTCATCTTGTTTCCTCAATTCATCGAGATAGTAACATTATACCACTAGACAGGCCATGCGACAAGTTTCCTGAAAGAGAGGAGTGCAGAAAATAGTAAAACCTTGCTAAAAAGCAAGGAGAGCAGAGTTTATCAACTATATCGTTCACAATCCTATAGATAGTGCTGCTAGGAAAAATCCGACAAGAGGGTAATAGCAAGCATCTAACATCAAAAAAAGGAAACTGGTATTTTGAAAGACCACATTTCCATTTCGAAACATAGCATAACTCAAAAACAGTTGAAATAGCAAATGAATTAGAGCTAGGTAGATAAAAATCAGAAAATAAAGGTAAGTAATTCTGACATAAAATAGATAAATAGAATTTGAAGAGCCAGAGGGATCAATAAACAACTATAAAATCGTTTCGAGAAAGATTTTTCTGCTATTCCAAATACGTGAGCCATAAGGACACCTCCTCATCTCCGCTCTCTTGCATAGATTCAGTAGAACATAAATAAAGATATAGTGAGGGCGATAACATTTTCAACTAAAATACTTTTTTACTTTACTTCTTTAGTGAAAAGGATTACAATAAAAGTAAGAAAATTTCAGGAGGTTTCATTATGGCACAACGTTACCAAAATGTTATGGTTGCAATTGATGGTTCTAAAGAAGCGGACTTGGCTTTCGTCAAAGGTGTTTACACTGCTCTACGCAATGATTCCAGGCTCACCATTGTCCATGTTATTGACACACGCGCTCTTCAAAGCGTATCTACCTTTGATGCTGAAGTTTACGAAGAACTCCAAGTTGACGCTGAAAGTTTGATGAAGGAGTACGAAAAACGTGCAAAAGATGCGGGTGTGACGGATATTCACATCGTCATCGAAATGGGAAATCCGAAGACCCTCCTTGCCCGCACCATTCCAGACGCAGAAAATGTTGACCTGATTCTCGTTGGCGCAACAGGTCTCAATGCCTTTGAACGCCTCTTGATTGGCTCTTCATCTGAATACATCCTCCGCCATGCAAAAGTCGACTTACTGGTCGTGAGAGAACAAGAAAAAACATTATAGGAATACAAAAGGAGCCTACTAGGCTCCTTTTTCTTACTTATTTCTCTCTTTATGTCGCTCATAAGCCTTGAGCTGACGCTGCAGTTCCTTTCTGATAGCAGGTTCTGGAGCATATTTTTCGTCCCAGTCATCCGGTTTGAGAATTTTATGTGTAACTGGATCAAAATGGGCTTTTCCATCAGGGAAAACCTTCCCCATGTTTGCCTCATGCACAATATCAAAGATGCGTTCTGGATCCACTCCCATCAGGGCAAAACTGCCGTAAGTAAAATACAGTGTATCAATTAAGGCATCAACTTGCCCGATTAGATCTTTTTGGGCGGGCGTTTTTTTCCTCACCTTTTCGGCCGCCTTATCGAGTGCCGCGTGCATGCTTGCAAGCGACTGCTGGAATTCTTCCTCCGAAGAACTTGCCGCACGGACAAACTCTACTAATTCTTCAATTTTAAAGTCTGCACGGTGGGTCGCTCCTTCAACATCCCATGCTTGCGGCTCTTCTTGAGTCCGTTCATCCATCATGTGGTGGAAGGTCTTGACCTTATTAAAATGGTAGTCCCGACTGACAAACACTTTTTCAGAAGCCAAAACTCCAAAATGTTCAAGCGCCTTATGGATACCATCTTGTTGGTTACTTGCAGTAATGTGCTTGGCAACTTCTTTGACGCTGCTACTGCCATTTCCCATGGCTATAGACATGCCAACACCTGCCAACATTTCCAGGTCATTGTCTGAATCTCCGAAAGCCATGACTTGGTTGAGATCAAAACCATACTCTTTCCCAACTCGACGAATGCCTTCTAGTTTGGAATTCCCTTGGTTGATGATATCCGCAGCGAAGGGATTGCTTCGAGTCAATTTCAAATCTTCAAAATCACTTGCAGCTTTCTCAGATTCTTCAGGAGTCATCAGCATTAACACTTGATAGATTGGCTCATTAATCAAACGAAGCAGGTCATCTTCCTTTTGAGGGACTGCCTTGCTAACCATTCGATTAAAGGAACGGCTAACGGTTCTTGTTAAGACAGTCGGGATAAAACGGCTAACCAGCTGTGAAAAGGATCCGAGACCAAAGGACATAATTTTCGAACCAACAACAGCATGCTCGGTTCCAAGAGCAATTTCTTTACGCTCCTTTTTAGCATAGGCAATCAATTGACGCAAGCTTGACTTGGCAATCGGGCTAGCAAATAAGACTTTTTCTTTATTAAAGATATATTGTCCGTTATAAGTTATTGCAAAATCCAGGTCTAAATCTTCCATCAATGCCTTGACAAAAAAAGGCCCTCGTCCTGTCGCCACTCCAACAAGCACCCCTTGCTCTTTGACAATCTTAATCGCGTCCTTAGTGGATTTCAAAACACTCTTACGATCGTTGACTAGCGTTCCATCGATATCAAAAAAAACAGCTTTGACTTCCATCCTATCCCATTCTCCCCTTTTGTGTTACAATGATTATACCACATTTCAGAAAGAGTGAGTAAATCATGCCTAAGAAAATCCTTGTTTTACATACAGGTGGGACTATTTCTATGCAGGCAGACGCTTCAGGCGCTGTTGTGACTAGCCAAGTCAACCCCATGAACCATGTATCCAACCCTCTGGAGGGAATTGAAGTACATGCCCTAGACTTTTTTAACCTACCGAGCCCCCATATCAAACCCAAACATATGCTAGCCCTCTACCATAAGATTAAAGAGGAAGCAGACCACTACGATGGAGTTGTCATCACACATGGAACAGATACGCTAGAGGAAACTGCCTACTTCCTTGATACCATGGAAATCCCACACATGCCCATCGTTCTAACTGGAGCTATGCGTAGTTCCAACGAACTCGGTAGCGACGGTGTTTACAACTATCTGAGCGCTTTACGAGTTGCCAGCGATGACAAGTCAGCTGATAAGGGGGTCCTGGTCGTCATGAATGATGAAATCCACGCAGCCAAGTACGTTACTAAAACCCATACCACCAACGTCGGTACCTTTCAAACTCCTACTCATGGACCACTCGGCCTCATCATGAAGCAAGAAATCCTCTACTTCAAAACAGCCGAACCGCGAGTCCGCTTTGATCTTGATTGCATACAAGGTCTAGTGCCTATCATCTCCGCTTATGCAGGTATGACTGATGAATTGATTGACATGCTTGATTTAGATCACCTAGACGGGCTAGTCATTCAAGCTTTTGGAGCTGGAAATGTCCCAAAAGAAACGGCCCAAAAATTAGAAACTCTCCTCCAAAAAGGAATTCCAGTCGCCTTGGTTTCACGTTGCTTTAACGGGATTGCCGAGCCCGTCTACGCCTACCAAGGCGGAGGAGTTCAATTACAAGAGTCTGGCGTTCTCTTTGTCAAAGAACTCAATGCCCAAAAAGCTCGCCTCAAATTATTGATTGCTATCAATGCCGGGTTAAAAGGAGAAGAACTTCGTAATTACATGGAAGGTTGAAATAGAAAAACAGGAAATCTTCTCGATTTCCTGATTTTTTCTATTTGCGTTTTCGTGTCGAACGACGTTCTGTCAAGCCATGAGGCAGGAGAACTTCACGTTCTTCCAACTCTTCCTTGTGCATGATTTTGGTCAACATACGCATACTGATAGCACCAAGGTCATAAAGAGGTTGCGCAATTGTCGTTAAGTTTGGACGAGTGAATCGTGCAATTTGAGAATCATCCGTCGTAATAATTTCAAACTCTTCCGGTACAGAGACACCATGATCGGCCAAACCATTTAGCACACCTGCTGCCAATTCATCACCTGTCACAACCGCGGCTGTAGCCTGTGAAGAAATCAAACGTTCTGCCAAGGCATAGCCATCATTATAGCTGTATTTAGATTCAAATACCAAGCCCTCACTATAAGGGATTTCTGCATTTTTCAAAGCTTCCTTGTAACCAATCAATCGAATTTTGCCGTTGATATCATCAACAAGCGGTCCACTGATAAAGGCAATCTTTTCATTTTCCTGAAGCAAATGGGTCACTGCGTCAATCGTCGCTTGTTTGTAGTCAATATTAACACTTGGCAACTGGTGTTCGATATCCACCGTCCCTGCAAGGACAACTGGTGTCCGAGAACGAGAAAATTCTGAACGAATCTTTTCAGTCAAGTGATAGCCCATAAAAATGATCCCGTCAACCTGTTTTGAAAAGAGAGTATTAACTACTGAAACTTCTTTTTCATCGTCTTCATCACTGTTGGCTAGGACGATATTGTACTTATACATCTCTGCAATATCATCAATCCCCTTGGCTAGGGTTGAAAAATAGCCATTGGTGATATTTGGAATCACGACACCAACTGTAGTGGTTTTCTTGCTGGCCAATCCACGCGCTACCGCATTTGGACGGTAGTCAAGACGATCAATTACCTCTAGAACTTTCTTACGAGTATTCTCTTTGACGTTCTTATTTCCGTTCACTACACGGCTAACAGTTGCCATAGAAACACCCGCTTCACGAGCAACATCATAAATCGTTACTGTATCATCTGTGTTCATTCCGTTTCCTTTCTATATTGAAAATTTCGCTTTCATGCATCTGCTTACTCCATTTTATCACTTATTGTAAACACTTTCAAGTATTTTTTAGAGAAACTTTGAAAAAATTTCATTTGATACTCACATTTTAAAAAAAGGAAGAAACTTTTCTTGATTTTTAAATCAGTTTGCTGTATGATAAGAAAAACAAAGGAGGGAGAGGCTATGGCTTTTACAAATACCCAGAGGCGTTCGGCCAGTTTTGGCGTTGTGACCAGCTTGCCTGATGATGTCATTGACTCTTTATGGTTTATTATCGATCATTTTTTGAAAAACGTCTTTGAATTAGAAGAGGAACTCGAATTTCAACTGCTCAATAATGAGGGAACCATCACCTTCCATTTCTCTAGTCAGCATCTGCCGACTAGTATCGACTTTGATTTTAATCATCCCTTCGACCCTCTTTACCCTCCTAAGGTCCTTGTTTTAGACATGGACGGGAAAGAAACCATCCTCCTTCCTGAAGAAAATGACCTATTTTAAAAACTCTAGCTTCTCGGCGCAAACTGCTGAGTAACTAGAGTTTTCTTTTTCTAATAAATGGAGCGACTAACAACCAGACCATTGGGTTTTGTATACTCTAAATCAAGATAATCCTGGTAAGTCCCTGGTACGATGAAACCTTGGGGACTCAATATATCAGTCCCAGCTTTTCCCACGATTGAGTCTGCCAGCAAGACACAATTGGTACTGAGAACAAAGTAGGTCTTAAACTCAGATGAGCTAAATTTATAGAGGGTCGCATCCGCTTCCTGTTTCAGTTGGTAAGAGTAGGTATGCCTGACCTCACCCTCTCTTCTTTTCATCAACTGAGAGCTTGGCTCCCAAGGAATTAACAGGCCTTCTATCTCTGCTAGACGAGCTTGGATGGCTGCTTTCTGTTGGTCCGTCAAACTCAGACCATAAGCAAATAAGGTCTTCTGACTTTCCCTCTTACAGAGTTCGATGTATTTTTCCCGATTGGCCTTAAATAAAACACCGTCTCCGACCATGCCGAATAAACGCTCCGAGTGAGGATCATACGAGCCATAGGAAATAACCTTCCCTTGATAACAAATATCCACATGTCCCATAGCGAGAAAGAATGAGGTTTCTGAAGTATGGACAAAAATTTCCAAATCAACCACCTGATCATTTTCTCTTTCTGAACGAACTTCTCCTTCTTGGTTTTCATGATTTGACAACCACTCATTCAGTTTACGCAAGGTGCTGATAGGAATCAGAGCCGTCACAAAGATCGGTAAGGTCATTCGCATTCGCCGCTTCAGCTGGGGATTGCTTTCTATCTTCTCAAAAAAGAAACCATCCCGAAGACTACTGGCTCCTAGCATGAGCAAGTAAAATCCAAGCAAGAGCAATTCAAAATTCGCCGCATCGTGAAAAGGTGAGATGCTATAAAGACCAAATCCTATCATCCATACAGCATCAAAGAGATGATGAAGCCGAGGATGAATGGCATTTTTTCGATAGAGGGACCAGGTCACAAGACTGATGGCGCCTGTAAACAGCTGGTAACTCGCAATGATAAAGACTAGGAGATAGAGGGCAAGCTCTTGCAAAATGATAGAGTCAAATACGAGAGCCGCAACCATCAGCTTAGCCAAGGTTACAAGGATGTTTTCCCTACGTTTTTTATCCTGAAACCAGCGAGTCAACAAGTGCCAAACCGCTGACAAGGAAAAGTAGCCCATCAACAACTGGTACCCCATCCGTGGAACAACTTGTCCAAAACGAATCAAGAGAATCCCTAAAATAATAGCAAGCAGTCCCTCCCCAATACTCTTCCACTTGCTATAGGTCTCAGAAAGTTTAGGCATCGCCTTGCTCCAACTGATTAAGCAAGTAACGAATTGGTTGCTTTAAGATCGGATGGATAAAATGGGGAGCTAGTTCTTGCAGAGACTCAAGTACAAAGAGGCGTTCTGCTACATAAGGGTGAGGCAAGATGAGGTCGTCTGTATAAATGACCTGGTCCTCCACAAAGAGCAAGTCCAAATCAATCAAACGAGGCCCCCAATGCACTTCTCGAACCCGTCCCATTTCTGACTCAATACTTAACAAGGTCTCTAACAAGACTGGTGCTGGTAGCCAGGTTTCTACTTCAATCACCTGATTAGCAAAACTATCCTGCTCCACGCCACCCCAAGGCTCCGTCGTCAAGACACTGGACTCTTTGAGAATATGGATACCGTGAGCTCGCAGTTTATCGATAGCTTGTTCCAAGTTCGCCTGCTTATCGCCCATATTACTTCCTAGAGCGATAAAGGCCCGTTGCTTACAGCGATGAATGGTCACTGAGCAGGTATCCAGCGGCAAATGAACCGGCGCCCAAGGTTTTTTGAGTTCTAGCTTAATTTCTTGGACAAGAGGATAAGTCTCAAAGGTACGTTCAACTAGTTTGTAGGCTACCGTTTCAATCAAATCCTCAGTGCTTTCCTGAAACCATGTCGTCCACTGCTGACACAGTTCTCCGTAGTGTACAGAAGCTGTCAAATCCAAGTCTGTCGCTGCCTTGGTCATATCATAGGATAAGCTTGCGGAAATAACAAACTTCTGCCCCAATTCCTTCTCACTTGGAAAGAGTCCGTGATAAGCAAATATTTCCAAATCTTTGATCTTTAGCTGGTCCATAACTAGTCCTTTCTAGAAAAATCCGCTTCAAGCGGATTCTTTTTTACAGTCCCATTAAACGATAAGCCTGGTCTCGGAGATCCTTATCTGTTTCAAATAAACCACGAGCTACGGTCGTCAAAGTTGCAGTGCCTGGTTTTCGAACACCACGCATGCTCATACACATATGCTCTGCTTCAATGACAACAAAGGCTCCTTTGGCCCCTAGATAGTCCATCAAGGCATCAGCTACTTCAATATTCAAACGTTCTTGAATCTGTGGTTTTTTAGAGTAGACTTCAACCGTACGGGCTAACTTAGACAAACCTGCCACACGTCCATCTGGAATGTAGGCAATGTGCGCTCTCCCATAAAAGGGCAAGAAGTGGTGTTCACACATGGTGTGGAAAAAGATATCCTTTTCCACTACCATATTGTCATCAATAATCTCAAAGGATTTTGACAAATGTTCCTCAGCAGTTTGACCAAGACCTGAAAAAATTTCTTGGTACATGCGGGCTACACGAGCAGGTGTTTCCTGTAATCCCTCACGGTTGACATCTTCACCAACGGCCTCTATAATCATTTTTACAGCTGCTTCAATCTTTTGTATATCCATTCTCGTTCTTCCTCTCCATCAGATAGGCTCTCACTTGGCTCAAGAAATACAAGGAACCCGTGACAATCCTAACTGTTTTTTTCTCTTCATCTTCTATCATTTTCTGATCTAAAAACTCCTGCCAACTTTGGTAGTTGAGATTCCTAGACTTGGCAGTCTCTTTCAGCACATTCTCATCAGTGGCCCGACTATCGTCAAAATGTGTTAAAGTCAGTTTACTATCCGGCGCCGTCTCTAGCAAATCCAACATGTCGTCCAAAGCCTTGGTTTTGATACAAGTAAAGAGGATTTCCTTATGATAATCCGCAAAGCGTTCTTGCAAGGTTGCTACCAAAGCCTTGATAGCATGGGGATTATGAGCCCCATCCAAAATCATCATAGGTTCGCTAGACAGAACCTCCAAACGCCCTGGCCATCTTGTTTCTTCCAAGGCTTTAGCAACCAAGGTATTAGCTGGTAGGGCTCGGCCATCTTCTTGACAAAAAGTATCAAGTAAAGCTATGGCCATCCCTGCATTCTCAATCTGATGCAAGCCAAGCAGGCCTGTCTGGAAGCAACCCTTTCTGACAGCACTTGTATAGTCAAAGACCTCACCCGTTACCACACTTTCTTGATGACGAACCTGGTAATCTCTCCCATAGGCAATTCTCGGCGCATCTTTCCCTTCCGCAATGCGGTCAATAACAGTCAAGGCTTCCGGAACAATGTGACCTGTTACCAAAGGAATGCCTTGCTTGATAATACCAGCTTTCTGCTCTGCTATAGCTTCCAAGGTGTCACCAAGTAGGGCTACATGGTCTAAGCCAATGGTCGTGATGCCTGTTAAAATCGGCTGACAGACATTGGTACTATCCAGAAGTCCACCCATGCCGACTTCCATGATGGCCACATCAACTTTTTCAGTGGCAAAATAATCATAGGCTAGGGCTGTGATAATCTCAAACTCGGTCGTTCCTTTTAAAGCAACGCCCTTGCCCCCCTCAAGCAAAGACTCATAGTCTGCCATTAGGGCTACTAGCCTAGCTTCTGAAATAGATTCCCCGTTGACGCTAATCTGGTCTGTATAATGAATGAGATAAGGCGAGCTGAACACACCTACTCTCAGACCTAGTTTTACTAGCATGTTTTTCAAAAAGGCAATGGTAGAGCCCTTGCCATTAGTCCCTCCAATATGGATGACCTTGAGTTTGAGATGGGGATTGCCTCTTAGCGTCAAGAGTTCCACCATTCTCTCCAAACCAAAATGCGGTTGGTCTGTCCGATAGTGGGCAATCCACTGATTGTTTTGAATTTCGTTCATCTTACTTGTATTGTTTTAAATCTAGGTTTTCCGCATCATCTGCCAAACGAATGGCTGACGCAATTTCAACTGCCATTCTGTGACTGATTACATCGTGCACGCGCACCACTTCTACACCTTGTCTCGCAGCGATACTCGTTACATGAGCCGAAGCGGTGTCCCGATTGCGGAAACCGGCTTCCGTCTCAGGATTGACTTCGAAGCCATTCTCCTCAAGAATATTGATGACAAATCGCTTGCGCGAAACTCCAAGAAAGATTGGATAGCCCTGCTGACGCAATTTGTCAAGATCTCGTAGAAGAAGTAGATTTTCCTTCTTGGTCAGACCAAATCCAATTCCCGGATCCAACATGATCTTATCTTGTGCAATCCCAGCTTGATCCGCTCTCGCCAAAGCTCGTTCAAAGAAAGCTGTCATCAAAGCTTCGATTGGTAATTTTTCAAAGTCAGCTAACTCTTCCTCTGTAAATGCTTGCCCAAATCCAAAATGCGGGAATATGAGCGAGCTAGGGTGCTGAGGTCGAGCCATAACTGGATTAAACATGATGACCACTTGCGCTCCCGCTTTGGCAACAACAGTTGCCATCCGCTCATCTCCCATTAGACCCGTGATATCATTGACCAGGTTGGCACCAGCAGCCAAAGCAGCCTCTGCTACCTGACTCTTCCAAGTATCGATGGAAATGAGAACATCACTTTCCTTGCGAATAGCTTTGATAACTGGAACAACACGCTGGATTTCCTCTTCTATCTCTACATAGCTGCTTCCAGGGCGAGTTGATTCTCCACCGATATCTAGCATACTTGCTCCTTCAGCTATCAATTTACGGGCTTGCTGGAGCGCTTGGTCAACAGCAAAAAACTGCCCACCATCCGAAAAGGAATCTGGGGTTACATTGATAATTCCACAAATGGCTGTTTTTGCCTGACTAGCTTTATTGGACATACGGTCACTCCTCAAGGTTTTTCACCACATTATTTCTCTATTTTACCATAAAAAGAAAAAGATGGATACGCTAGCATTCATCTTTTCCAATTAAGGAAATTGTTTAGAAAGGCAAGCCTAAATTTCGACTAATCAAAACCAGTAAAGCCAGCAAACAAAAGGCGATACCATTGACAATCATATGAAGCAAGATTGACATCTCTAAACGTTCTGTTCTGTAGGCTGTCCAAGTTAAAACTGTCGACATTCCTCCATAGATAAGGAGAGAAGGCAGATTGGTCGGTGTGTGGAGCAAGGCAAAGACGACTGCACCTACCAGATATCCCAGCTTCTCCTTCCCGCGGAAGATCTTTTTAGGGATAATTCCACGACACAATATTTCCTCACAAATGGGAGCAATCAGAACCAGTAAGAAAAAACTGGAAATCAGCGAGCTATTCTGAACCAAATTATTAATAGTTGATTGGTTGCTGGTCGTAGATTCATTCATCAGACGAAGCAAGGCAGATCCGAATAAGTTACTTGTTAAAATAACCAAATAACTCAAAACCAAGCGGGCCAGATCTTTTGCCTTGAAAAAAGAAAGATTGAAGTTCGCAATCTCTGTCTTTCGCGCACTAAAGATAAAAACAGTTAGAATAGCAACCGACAGCAAAGCCACTAAGAGTCCTGACTGGAGGAGCGGGAATTGTTTAGCGGATAAAAGGGCAGATAAAATTAAGGGAAGTTGGGATAATACCAGTCCTATTAAAAAAATCAACACCCATATTCCTCTATCCAGAATTTCTTGCCAGATACTTTTTTTCTTCATGATATACCTCCTTATAATAAAAAGGGGAAGACCCCCTTTCTATATTATACCATTTATAGCGCCATGCTGATATAATTAAGGATAAACAAGGCATCCAAAATCCAAATCATCACGTGAACATCCTTGGCTTGACCTTTGACAAGTTTTGTCAAGGTGTATGTCAAGAAGCCAACAGCAATCCCTTGTGTGATAGAGTAGCTGAATCCCATGAAGATGGAGGTGAAGAAGGCAGGAACCGCTTCAGCCATATCATCCCAAGGAATATTTTTCAAGTTAGAAAGCATCATGATTCCGACAATGATTAAAATTGGTGCTGTTGCAGCTGTTGGAACAATCGCTAGAAGTGGGCTAAAGAAGCTAGATAGGGCAAAACAGATCGCAACAACTAGGGCTGTCAAACCAGTACGTCCACCAGCACCGATACCCGCCGCGGACTCAACATAGGTCGTAACGTTTGAAGTACCTGCAATGGCACCTACTGAAGTTGCCACCAAGTCTGAGTAAAGAGCCTTGTCCAATTTAGCGGACTCATGGTTTTCCCCACTTGTCGCAACGATACCAACTTTTTCACCAGTACCGATAAGAGTACCAATTGTGTCAAAAATATCCGTTAGTGAGAAGGCAAGAATAGCCATCAAGGTTTCTGGTAAACGTGAAGTGTTTGATATCAAAGATCCTAAACCTTCTGAACCAAGAGCAGCACCAAACAAAGTTCCTAGATCATTAACCGCTGATGAAAGGTTGTTGCTAGCAAAGTCAATCCCTGACAATTTCACAACACCAACAGCGATGGCAAGAACAGTCGTTGTAAGGATAGAAAGAATGATTCCACCTTTAATTCCTTTAACAACAAAGAAGATAGTAATAGCCAGACCTGCAAGAGCCACCAATACTGCTGGAGTATTGAAGTCTACCAATCCTGGAACAGCTGCTGAGTTTGCAGTAAGTGCAGCTTGAGCCTTATCTGCTCCTTCACCTGCTACAGTATAAGTACCTGGATCAATCGAGAATTTCAAGAGACCAGCATTCTTAATCCCTACATAGGCAAGGAAAACACCAATACCAGCTGAAATGGCAGAACGAAGTGTTGTAGGAATAGATTCTATGATCATTTTACGAACATTTGTCAAGGTAATAATCAGTGAAATAATTCCACAAATGAAGACCATACCAAGAGCTTCTTTCCAAGTATAGCCCATCCCAAATACAACTGTAAAGGTAAAGAAGGCGTTCAATCCCATACCTGGTGCTTGTGCATACGGCAAATTAGCATAAAAAGCCATCATCAAGGTACCGACTACAGAACCGATAATCGTTGCCAAGAATACACCTTGTACAGGCATGCCAGTCTGTGAAAGCATTTGTGGGTTTACAAAGAGAATATAGCTCATTGCAAAGAAAGTTGTTAAACCAGCAAGCACCTCTGTACGGACATCTGTCCCGTGCTCTTTTAGTTTAAATAGTTTGTCCATTATAAATCTCCTTTTGTTTTTTACGAACAATATGAGTATTATAACATTTATTATTCACCTTTTCAATATGTTTGTTTGATTTATTTAACAAAATGAAATGTTTATTTTTTGTTTTGAGTCTGTTTTTCTTCTTTCTTTTTGATATAATAGTAGACATCTTATCTGGAATCTACTAGGAAGGTTTATATGACTAAAAAAATTATCGCAGTCGATTTGGACGGAACCCTGCTCAATGGTGAAAGTAAGCTCTCCGATTTTACCAAAAAGACAATCAAAAAAATTACTGAAAAGGGACACCATGTTGTCATCACGACAGGTCGTCCTTATCGTATGGCAAAAGAATTTTATCAGGAACTAGAGCTGCACACACCTATGATCAACTTCAACGGTTCCCTTACTCATCTACCAGGACAGACTTGGGAGCATGAAAAGTGCCTGACCTTAGATAAAAAATACCTCTTGGATATGGTCAAACGCAAAGAGGATATCCAAGCTGACTTCATTGCAGGAGAATACCGCAAGAAATTTTATATCACGGCTCCTAATGAAGAAATTGCCAATCCCAAACTATTTGGTGTAGAAAATTTCCAACCAGAAAATCAATTCAAATCCGAATTGGTAACCAAGGACCCTAACTGTATCCTTTTGCAAACAAGAGTCGATGATAAATACGCGCTAGCAGATGAGATGAATCGTTTTTACCAACACCAACTATCCATCAATACCTGGGGAGGCCCCCTCAACATTCTCGAGTGTACTCCTAAGGGGGTCAACAAGGCTTTTGCTTTAGAGTACTTACTCAATGTTATGAACCGAGACAGACAAGATTTGATTGCCTTTGGAGATGAACATAATGACACCGAAATGCTGGCTTTTGCAGGCAAGGGTTATGCTATGAAAAATGCCAATCCCGATTTGCTACCGTATGCTGATGAGCAACTCTCTCTGACAAATGATGAAGATGGTGTTGCCCATACCCTACAAGATTTATTCCTATAACACTCAAAAAGTTAGCTTGTGCTAACTTTTTAATTTTCACAAATTTTCAATTCATCGGCCTATTTTCATTTTTTTATATTAAATTACTTCCTTATCTTTTTATACATTCCTACAAAAATGTTTATATATTAACATTTTGTAAGCGAATTTTCATCGAAAACCAATACATATTTATAAGAAATGGTTGCTTTTTGTTTGAAAACGGTTTATACTTAAAGTTAGGCTTAAAGTTTTCTTAAACATACAGTCAAACATTTTAAAGGAGGAATGACAATAATGAGTATCGGAATCATTATTGCGAGCCACGGCGAATTTGCTGCGGGTATTCATCAGTCAGGATCTATGATCTTTGGTGAACAAGAAAAGGTTCAAGTTGTAACCTTTATGCCAAATGAAGGTCCAGATGACCTTTACGCTAAATTCAACAACGCTGTGGCTGCATTTGACGCAGAAGATGAGGTTCTAGTATTGGCTGACCTTTGGAGTGGATCTCCATTCAACCAAGCTAGCCGCGTGATGGGAGAAAATCCTGAGCGTAAGTTTGCCATCATCACAGGGCTTAACTTGCCGATGTTGATCCAAGCCTACACTGAGCGCCTTATGGATGCTACTGCAGGTGTGGATAAAGTCGCTGCGAACATCATTAAAGAAGCCAAGGATGGCATCAAGGCTCTTCCAGAAGAGCTTAACCCAGTTGAGGAAGGGGCTAGTGCTGCGGCTGCTCCAGTTGCCCAAGCTGCGATCCCAGAAGGAACAGTTATCGGAGACGGTAAATTGAAAATCAATCTTGCCCGTCTTGACACACGTCTTCTTCACGGACAAGTCGCAACTGCTTGGACTCCAGATTCAAAAGCAGATCGTATCATCGTTGCTTCAGACAATGTTGCAAATGATGAGTTGCGTAAAGAATTGATCAAACAAGCAGCTCCTAACGGAGTAAAAGCCAACGTTGTACCAATCAAAAAATTGATTGAGGTTGCAAAAGATCCTCGTTTTGGTAACACACATGCTCTTATCTTGTTTGAAACACCTCAAGATGCCCTTCGTGCCATCGAAGGTGGCGTGCCAATCAAGACCCTTAACGTTGGTTCTATGGCTCACTCAACAGGTAAAACAATGATTAACAACGTTTTGTCTATGGATAAAGAAGACGTTGCAACCTTTGAAAAAATGCGTGACCTCGGTGTTGAATTTGATGTACGTAAAGTACCAAACGACACGAAAAAAGATTTGTTTGACTTGATTAACAAAGCGAACGTTCAATAATTAGAATCTTCTTCTCTCGAACTCTTGGAAGAAAGATTTTACACTTTATTATAATTAAATAGAAAAGGAATAAAACCATGTCAGATATTTCAATCATTTCTGCTATCTTGGTTGTAGTTGTTGCCTTCCTTGCAGGTCTTGAAGGTATCCTCGACCAATTCCAATTCCATCAACCAATCGTCGCATGTACCCTTATCGGACTTGCAACTGGTAACCTCGAAGCAGGTGTTATGCTTGGTGGATCTCTTCAAATGATCGCTCTTGGTTGGGCAAACATCGGAGCTGCCGTAGCTCCTGACGCTGCTCTTGCATCTGTTGCCGCAGCAATCATCTTGATCAAAGGTGGTAACTTTACTACTGAAGGTATCGCCGTTGCAACAGCAACAGCTATCCCTCTTGCCGTAGCTGGACTTTTCTTGACTATGATTGTTCGTACAATCTCAGTTGGTTTGGTTCACACTGCAGATGCTGCCGCTAAAGAAGGAAATATTGCAGCTGTTGAACGTGCTCACTTTATCGCACTTCTTCTTCAAGGTCTTCGTATTGCAATCCCTGCAGCCTTCCTTATCGCTATCCCAGCTTCTGCCGTTCAAGATGCTCTTAAATTGATGCCAGAATGGTTGAATGGTGGTATGGCTGTTGGTGGTGCTATGGTCGTTGCCGTTGGTTACGCTATGGTTATCAACATGATGGCAACTCGTGAAGTATGGCCATTCTTCGCTATCGGTTTCGCTCTTGCAGCAATTTCTCAATTGACTTTGATTGCCCTTGGTGTCATCGGTGTTGCCCTTGCCTTCATCTACCTTAACCTTACAAAACAAGGTGGAAACGGTGGCGGTGGAGCTGCGACTTCTAACGACCCAATCGGTGATATCCTAGAAGACTACTAGAAAGGGGAACAATCATGGCTGAAAAAATTCAATTATCAAAATCAGATCGTCAAAAAGTTTGGTGGCGTTCACAATTCCTTCAAGGTTCTTGGAACTACGAACGTATGCAAAACTTGGGTTGGGCTTACTCTTTGATCCCAGCTATCAAAAAATTGTACACTAAAAAAGAAGACCAAGCGGCTGCTCTTGAGCGTCACCTTGAGTTCTTCAACACTCACCCATACGTAGCTGCTCCAATCATGGGGGTTACTCTTGCACTTGAAGAAGAGCGCGCTAACGGTGTTGAAATCGACGACGCGGCTATCCAAGGGGTTAAGATCGGTATGATGGGACCTCTTGCTGGTATCGGTGACCCAGTATTCTGGTTTACAGTTCGTCCTATCCTTGGAGCTCTTGGTGCATCACTTGCTGCATCTGGTAATCTTGTTGGTCCCCTTCTCTTCTTCTTCGGATGGAATGCTATCCGTATGGCCTTCCTATGGTACACACAAGAGTTCGGTTACAAAGCTGGATCTGAAATCACTAAAGACATGTCTGGTGGTATCTTGAAAGACATCACTAAAGGAGCATCTATCCTTGGTATGTTCATCCTTGCCGTTCTTGTACAACGTTGGGTGTCGATTAACTTTACTGTTAACCTTCCAGGTAAACAATTGGCTGAAGGTGCCTACATCAACTTCCCAGAAGGACCTGTATCAGGTGCTGAATTGAAAGGTATCCTTGGTCAAGCACTTGGTGGATTGAGCTTAGACAAGATTCAACCACAAACTCTCCAAGGCCAGTTGAACTCATTAATCCCAGGATTGATGGGACTTCTCCTTACTTTCCTCTGCATGTGGTTGCTTAAGAAAAAAGTATCACCAATCGCAATCATCCTTGCACTCTTTGCTGTAGGTATTGCAGCTCGTTTCTTCGGTATCATGTAATCCAAGGGATTGAAGATATATATAAAAAAGAATCAGGATTACATCCTGATTCTTTTTGCGTGTCAACTTTTTCTTCTAGTCAGATAATGCAAGCCCCCAATCACTACTGTTAGGATGGCAACATAGAGCACTTGAGCGGTTTCTAAAGGTACAAAAGCTCCTTGCAGGATAAAGGTATTGACAAGCACACCTACTAGGGCTGCAAGGCTCAAAAACGCGAGCAAGACTAGTTTGTATCGATTAAAAGGCAGGCTGACCTTGGCAACCAGACACAGGCCATTGACCAAAGCAAGGAGGAAGCAAATAAATTTGACCTGACCTGGGACAGTGATAAAGAAATTGGTCAAAAGAACACTAGCAACCAGAATACCTCCACCAATCGCAGCATTGGTCAAGATATCTCTCATAAAATGTGTGCTGACCTTTTCTTTATTGGACTCAAAAGTTAGGAAGAAGGATGGAATCCCAATCGTAATGGCTGAAATGATTGTAAACTGAATGGGGATAAAGGCAAATTCCAAACCAAATATCACACTTAGAATCGCAAATACAATGGAAAAGAAAGTCTTTGTTAGAAAGAGGGAGGCTACTTTTTGGATGTTATTGATAACCCGGCGACCTTCCATCAAGATATCATAAAATACTGCAAAATTATCAGTGAGAAAGACGATGTTGGAGACGCTTTTGGCTGCACTCGTGGCACCATTCATAGCGAAACTGATATCTGCTTTCTTGAGAGCTAGAACATCATTGACTCCATCACCGCTCATAGCAACTGTTTTACCAGCATTTTGCAAAACGGTCACCATCTTTTCTTTCTGCTCAGGAGTCACGCGTCCAAAGATATCGTGTTCCAAGACCACTCTTTCAAAGTCCTCATCACTCACCTTGGTCATATCAATTGCTCGCGCTGATTCTTTAAATCCTGCTTTACGAGCCACCCCATATACAGCCACATGATTATCCCCACTGATAATCTTCACTTCAACACCTTGTGACTCGAAATAATCAAAGGTTTCCTTGGTATTATCCTTGATCTCATCTGACAGAACGACATGCCCTAATAGTTCCATATTGGCTGGGCTCGTAATCTGGTCCTTGCTATGGGCAAGCGATAAGATTCGAAAACCTTGCTGTTTTAGATGTTCATAGTAAGGATCCATCGCTTGGGTAAAGCCTAGAAACTCATAAGCCCCGAAGAAATAGGTCCCGCCCTCTTTTACTTGGACAAAGGAATACTTGTTTTTACTTGAATAGGCACCAACTTCTTGGACTTCCCACTTTTTCTCACAGGTTAAGTAAGTCTTCAGAGCTCGTGAAGTTGCATTTTCATCCTCAAAATAAGCTAGATAAGAGGACAGTTTCTCTGCTAACTTCTCATCCATTTCTTGGACCTTCATATTACCAGTCGTGATGGTTCCTGTCTTATCAAAACAAAGAACATCTACACGCGCCAAGGTCTCCACACAGTATAGTTCCTGCACCAGAACCTTCTTTTTAGCCAGCTTCATGGCCGCTACCGCTAGGGAGACGCTAACTAGGAGAATCAATCCCTCTGGAATCATGCCGACCAAGGCACCAGAACTTCCCAAGACAATCTCAACATAAGTCCGCCCTAGACTAAAGCCTCTGACATAGAGCAGAATGGCAACTGGCACCAGCAAGATGGAGACGATTTTTAAAATCTTATCCATATAATCGCGCAGTTGAGAGGGGTATTTTTTGAATTCCTTGCTGGATTTTGCAAGTTTATTGATATAGCTGTCAGGACCCACAGCCGTAGCATGGACTAGACAAGTACCGCTGACAACATTGCTTCCGCTCATCAGCTTGTCACCAACTGTTTTAAGGACAGAATCACTCTCACCCGTCAGCAAGGACTCGTCTACTTCGATCGTTCCTTCAAGCACTTCTGCATCTACAGGCACCTGATCTCCCAGATTGAGATGCAGATACTCGCCCAGAACGATGTCCTCCGGAGCAATCTCAATCGTTTGACCATCTCGATTGACTCTGTACTTACTTTTACCAAGCAAACTTAGCTTTTCCAAAGCATTTTTTGAACGTACTTCTTGGAAAATCCCGATGGCTGTATTGATAGCAATCACACCTAAAAAGAGCATATTTTCAAATCGCAAGGTTGTCGCTACCAGAACTGCCAGAGCCAAGTTCATGGCATTAAAGAAGGTAAAGATATTTGAAACGACGATTTCCTTGGTTGTTTTATAAGGTTTAATGTCACTAATATTTCGTTGACGATCCTTGATGTCTTGACTGCTTAAATACTTCATTTCTACTCCGATATCCTTTTGTACTGCTATAGTAACACATATCTTTTCCTCTGTCACTTAAAGACTCAAAATAAGAAGAACTCCATTGGCAAGCATCATCTATCGCTACTTTAAGAGAACTTAAAAAGAGGCTAGAATTCCCCTAACCTCTTTTCTCTATGCTTTATTCTGCCAAGGCTCCCATTGGATCCCAAGGTGCGAGCACAATTGGTTCTGCTTCATAAGCAACTTGTTCATCTGCTGTTAGCAATTCTTTACGAACAACGATTTGGTAGGTGTATTCGTCCATCCAAGCGTCTGAGGCAACAAAGTAACCATCTGTACCGACCTTGTCTCCCCAAGAGTTTTCAACCTTCCACTTGGTTGACTTGCCGTTTTCATCCAAGTCCACACCTGTCAAGACCATGGCGTGAGTCATCAAACTTTCGTTGTAGTCCAAACGTCCTGCTTTATCTTGTGTCAAATGAATATCCATACTAGATACAAAGTCATATACATCTGTCGCAAGAATCCCTGCTTTACGGTTGCTGAGTTGACCGACATCTGAACCAAACCAAACAGTCTCTCCTGTTTGCATTTGGGCAATCGCCAATTCTTTCAAGCGCTCCATCGGTACGTTGATATAACGAACAGCACGGCTACCAACCACATTTCCCAACATCTCAACTGTGTAAGATTTACCGTAAGGCTTGTCAGCAGTTGGAGCATTGATAACAGAAACATAATCTTCTAGAGGAAGATTAACATATTTCTTGTAAAACTCTTGTGGAGTAATACCCTTTTCGCTTTGGTAATTGTTGTCTTTATCGCGATAAGCAAAGTCAAACTGCCGTGGTGGAAGACCCAAAGACATGGCAAGGAAGTTAAAGATTTCTTGCAAGAGCTCTTCTTTCTTAGCTTGAACAGTCGCTTGGTCAGCCCCAGAAGTGATCAAGTTACGCAAGATTTGAGCATCTTGGCGAAGTAATTTGTTAAGAATGGCATTTAGCTCACGGCTATTGCTAGATGAAACAGACTCAGGGTAAACAGACTTGGGCACGACACCGTATTTCTCAAAGAGGGCAACGACCATATCCCATTGACCTCCATCTTGTTGCGGTGTTTGGAGTAGGAAGCTAACCTTGCGGCTCGTCAATTCTTGGTCTGCAGTCGCAATGACTTGCTCCAAGAACCAGTTAGATTTTTCATACTTGTCCCAGAAGAA
>CAJPSM010000002.1 GCA_905373305.1 uncultured Streptococcus sp.
AAAATCATCATTTCACGAAAGGATGCAAGATGAAAATTACGCAAGAAGAGGTAACGCACGTTGCCAATCTTTCAAAATTAACATTCTCTGAAGAAGAAACTGCCGCCTTTGCGACAACCCTGTCTAAAATTGTTGACATGGTTGAGTTGCTGGGCGAAATTGACACAACTGGTATTGCACCTACTACAACTATGGCTGACCGCAAGACCGTACTCCGCCCTGATGTGGCCGAAGAAGGAACTGACCGTGATCGCTTGTTTAAAAACGTACCTGAAAAAGACAACTACTATATCAAGGTACCAGCTATCCTAGACGATGGAGGAGATGCCTAATGACTTTTAATCATAAAACCATTGAAGAGTTACACAATCTCCTTGTCGCTAAGGAGATTTCAGCAACTGAATTGACGCAAGCAACGCTTGAAGATATCAAGTCTCGTGAGGAAGCCCTCAATTCATTTGTCACCATCGCTGAGGAGCAAGCTCTTGCTCAAGCCAAAGCTGTTGACCAAGCTGGTATCGACGCTGACAATGTCTTTTCAGGAATTCCGCTGGCTGTTAAGGATAATATCTCTACAGACGGTATTCTCACAACTGCTGCCTCAAAAATGCTCTACAACTACGAGCCTATTTTTGATGCGACAGCCGTTGCCAATGCAAAAGCCAAGGGCATGATTGTCGTTGGGAAAACCAACATGGACGAATTTGCCATGGGGGGATCAGGTGAGACTTCTCACTACGGTGCCACTAAAAATGCTTGGGACCACAGCAAGGTTCCTGGTGGTTCATCAAGTGGTTCTGCTGCAGCTGTAGCTTCAGGCCAAGTCCGCTTGTCACTTGGTTCTGATACTGGTGGTTCCATCCGCCAACCTGCTGCCTTCAATGGCATCGTTGGTCTCAAACCAACCTACGGAACGGTTTCTCGTTTCGGACTAATTGCCTTTGGTAGCTCGCTAGACCAAATCGGACCTTTTGCACCAACTGTTAAGGAAAATGCCCTCTTGCTCAACGCTATTGCCAGCGAAGATGCCAAAGACTCTACTTCTGCTCTTGTCCGTATTGCCGACTTTACTTCAAAAATCGGGCAAGACATCAAGGGCATGAAAATCGCTTTGCCTAAGGAATACCTCGGTGAAGGAATTGACCCAGAGGTTAAAGAAACCATCCTCAACGCAGCCAAACACTTTGAGAAACTTGGCGCTATCGTCGAAGAAGTTAGCCTTCCCCACTCAAAATACGGTGTCGCAGTTTACTACATCATCGCTTCATCAGAAGCTTCATCAAACTTGCAACGTTTTGACGGTATCCGTTACGGCTACCGCGCAGAAGATGCAACTAATCTCGATGAAATCTATGTAAACAGCCGTAGCCAAGGTTTTGGTGAAGAAGTGAAACGCCGTATCATGCTGGGTACTTTCAGCCTTTCATCAGGTTACTATGACGCCTACTACAAGAAGGCTGGACAGGTTCGTACCCTCATCATCCAAGATTTCGAAAAAGTCTTTGCGGATTACGACTTAATTTTGGGCCCAACTGCACCAAGTGTTGCCTATGACTTGGACTCGCTCAACCACGATCCAGTCGCCATGTACTTGGCTGACCTCTTGACTATTCCTGTCAACTTAGCTGGTCTCCCAGGAATTTCTATTCCTGCCGGATTCTCTCAAGGTCTCCCTGTCGGCCTCCAATTGATCGGTCCTAAATACTCAGAAGAGACTATTTACCAAGTTGCTGCTGCCTTTGAAGCAACAACAGACTACCACAAACAACAACCCGTGATTTTTGGAGGTGATAACTAATGAACTTTGAAACAGTCATTGGACTTGAAGTCCACGTAGAGCTCAACACCAATTCAAAAATCTTCTCACCTACTTCTGCCCACTTTGGAAACGATCAAAATGCCAACACTAACGTGATTGACTGGTCTTTCCCAGGAGTTCTGCCAGTTCTCAATAAAGGGGTTGTTGATGCCGGTATCAAGGCAGCTCTTGCCCTCAACATGGACATCCACAAAAAGATGCACTTTGACCGCAAGAACTACTTCTACCCTGATAATCCCAAAGCCTACCAAATCTCTCAATTTGATGAACCTATCGGTTATAACGGCTGGATTGAGGTTGAGCTAGAAGACGGCACGACCAAGAAAATCGGTATCGAGCGTGCCCACCTAGAAGAAGACGCTGGTAAAAACACCCACGGTACAGATGGCTACTCTTATGTTGACCTCAACCGCCAAGGGGTGCCCTTGATTGAGATTGTATCTGAAGCGGACATGCGTTCTCCTGAAGAAGCCTACGCTTATCTGACAGCCCTCAAGGAAGTCATCCAGTACGCTGGCATTTCTGACGTTAAGATGGAAGAAGGTTCTATGCGTGTGGATGCCAACATCTCCCTTCGCCCTTGTGGCCAAGAGAAATTCGGTACCAAGACTGAGTTGAAAAACCTCAACTCCTTCTCCAATGTCCGTAAAGGGCTTGAATACGAAGTCCAGCGTCAAGCTGAAATCCTTCGTTCAGGTGGTCAAATTCGCCAAGAAACACGCCGTTATGATGAAGCCAACAAGGCAACCATCCTCATGCGTGTCAAGGAAGGGGCTGCAGACTACCGCTACTTCCCAGAACCAGACCTACCTCTCTTTGAAATCTCAGACGAGTGGATCGAAGAAATGCGTACTGAGTTACCAGAATTTCCAAAAGAACGCCGTGCGCGCTACATTGCTGACCTTGGATTGTCAAACTACGATGCTAGTCAGTTAACTGCTAATAAAGTCACTTCTGACTTCTTTGAAAAAGCTGTTACCCTAGGTGGCGATGCTAAGCAAGTCTCAAACTGGCTCCAAGGGGAAGTCGCTCAGTTCTTGAACGCTGAAGGCAAGACACTGGAACAAATCGAGTTGACACCAGAAAACTTGGTAGAAATGATTACCATCATCGAAGACGGCACTATCTCTTCTAAGATTGCCAAGAAAGTCTTTGTTCACCTAGCTAAAAATGGCGGTGGAGCGCGTGAATACGTGGAAAAAGCAGGTTTGGTCCAAATCTCAGATCCAGCTATCTTGATTCCAATCATCCACCAAGTCTTTGCCGATAACGAAGCAGCTGTCGCCGACTTCAAGTCAGGTAAACGTAACGCAGACAAAGCATTTACTGGATTCCTCATGAAAGCAACCAAAGGACAAGCCAACCCACAAGTTGCCCTTAAACTGCTTGCCCAAGAATTGGCGAAGTTGAAAGAAGATTAAGTAAAAGAAACCAGCCCTGAGGTTGGTTTTTTTCTTCTCTACCAGCTCCTAATAACTATTTTGGCTTTATTTCCAGAATATTTTATGGTAAAATGAAGAGTAATAATATTTATTAAAGAGGTAAAAACATGATTGAAGCAAGTAAATTAAAGGCTGGTATGACCTTTGAAACAGCTGACGGTAAATTGATCCGCGTTTTGGAAGCTAGCCACCACAAACCAGGTAAAGGAAACACCATCATGCGTATGAAATTGCGCGATGTCCGTACTGGTTCTACATTTGATACAAGCTACCGTCCAGAGGAAAAATTTGAACAAGCCATCATCGAGACTGTCCCAGCTCAATACTTGTACAAAATGGATGACACAGCTTACTTCATGAATACAGAAACTTACGACCAATATGAAATCCCTGTAGTCAATGTTGAAAACGAGTTGCTTTACATCCTTGAAAACTCAGAAGTAAAGATCCAATTCTATGGAACTGAAGTGATCGGTGTAACTGTACCAACTACTGTTGAATTGACAGTTGCAGAAACTCAACCATCTATCAAAGGTGCTACTGTTACAGGTTCTGGTAAGCCAGCAACAATGGAAACTGGACTTGTCGTAAACGTGCCAGACTTCATCGAAGCAGGACAAAAACTCGTTATCAACACTGCAGAAGGAACTTACGTTTCTCGTGCCTAATCTCTAGAAAGAGGTCATTCTATGGGAATTGAAGAACAACTTGGCGAAATCGTTATCGCCCCACGTGTACTTGAAAAAATCATTGCTATTGCTACAGCAAAAGTAGAGGGTGTACACTCTTTTTCAAACAAATCAGTATCTGACACCCTTTCAAAACTTTCTCTCGGACGTGGCGTTTATCTAAAAAACGTGGACGAAGAACTCACAGCAGATATCTATCTCTACCTTGAGTACGGAGTAAAAGTTCCTAAGGTAGCTGTTGCTATCCAAAAAGCTGTCAAAGATGCTGTCCGCAATATGGCTGATGTAGAGCTCGCTGCTATCAATATCCACGTTGCAGGTATCGTTCCAGATAAAACACCAAAACCAGAATTGAAAGATCTGTTTGACGAGGACTTCCTCAATGACTAGTCCACTATTAGAATCTAGACGTGAGCTCCGTAAGTGTGCCTTTCAAGCCCTTATGAGTCTTGAGTTTGATACAGACGTCGAAACTGCTTGTCGTTTCGCCTATACTCATGATCGTGAAGATACGGATGTGCAACTTCCAGCCTTTTTGACAGAGCTAGTTTCTGGTGTTCAAGCTAAAAAGGAAGAACTAGACAAGCAAATCACACAGCATTTAAAAACAGGTTGGACCATTGAACGCTTAACGCTCGTTGAGAGAAACCTCCTTCGCTTGGGAGTCTTTGAAATCACTTCATTTGACACCCCTCAGCTGGTTGCTGTTAACGAAGCTATCGAGCTTGCAAAGGACTTCTCAGATCAAAAATCTGCCCGTTTTATCAATGGACTGCTCAGCCAGTTTGTAACAGAAGAACAGTAAATAGAAAAAGTGTTTGACAGCTATCAAACACTTTTTTCTTTGCCTTCCACTATCTAAAAAAATGATAATAGATATAATTGTAAACAAAAATCCAGATGGGTTTTGCATAAATGAGAAAGTTGAAAAAACTATGGCACAGGATGGTGATTTTTAAGTTCTTTGTCCAACGATATACTAGAGCAAAGAAAAGACCAATAAAACTATAAATAATTAAACTAATAGGGTCTCGGTGAGTTAGGATTAAATGGCTAATCCCAAAGATGATAGCAGATAGGATAACATCCAAATAATACTTGGACTGGGAAAAGAAGGTATTCATAAAATACCCTCTATCAATTAGCTCCTCTGATACAGGAGCGATAACTACTGTTAAACTAAAACTGAGAATAGTTGATAGAAAAGTTGGTTGCCCATTAGAGTATAGAACCGAAAGAAGGTCTTGAAAGATATACTTGCTATCAATTAAGTGATGAAACTGTAATTGATAAGCATCCACCAATTGACGAACAAAATAACAAGCTACTAGGCTGACTACAAGGGGAAAAATCGTTGACCAAGTCCAAGCCTTTTTTTCAAAGATAAAGAGCATCTCTTTCTTTTTTAACCAGAAAACAAATAAAACTACAAGAACTAGTTCCCAAACAAGTGAAATGATAGAATAGCCATCTATCCCCCATCCTAAAAACTTAGTTAGATGCACAACCCCTAACTCTGGTAGATAAACCGATAGAAATACCAGTGATGTATAGACTCCCAAGTGCCCTAGTTTTTTCATACTTATCCCTTTAATTTATCAATAGGCAATACCATAAGCACGTCTAGTCGCATGATTCAGTATTGTACTCCACTCTGTCGCTAAACTATATGCATATGGCGAATCCCAATGTCTATCATCAACTAACCAAATCATTCGACCACCTGAAACTTGGTCTAACTCTTCAGATGAAAGAACTGTAAATGTTTCTGTACCTGTCATATTAAGTACCTTCTTAAAATATTGTTGTAGGCTCACATCTACAGTATACTTCTTTTTTATCTATTTTATTAGTCTTCTCCTCAACTATCAATTTTTCGTCCTAAATTGCATTTTTCCATAAAAAATGAGACCTTTCTAGTCTCATTTAGTCATTCTTAATACTTTCTAAAGCGTTGGTAACGTTCTTCGAGGAGCTGTTCCAAGGCTAAGTCTTGCAAGCGGTCAAGCTCTGCTCGCAATTCATTTTTAACGCATTCTAGCATTTCTTTACTTGAGAGGCCAGCCTCTGAGATTACCTTATCTACGATTTCCATTTCTAGGAGTTCGTGTGAAGTAATTTTCATCAACTCTGCCGCTTCCATAGCCCGACTTCCATCCTTCCAAAGGATAGAAGCAAAGCCTTCTGGACTGAGTACGGCATAGATCGAATTTTCCAGCATCCAGACACGGTCAGCAACGGCTAGTGCTAAGGCACCTCCAGAGCCTCCTTCACCGATAATAATCGCGATGATTGGAACCTTGAGATCGCTCATTTCCATCAAGTTTCGAGCGATTGCTTCCCCTTGGCCACGCTCCTCAGCTCCGACACCTGGGTAAGCTCCAGCAGTGTTAATGAAGGTTACAACTGGACGACCAAATTTTTCTGCTTGTTTCATCAAGCGAAGAGCCTTGCGATAGCCTTCTGGATGGGGTTGCCCAAAGTTCCGTTTGAGGTTGTCATGAAGACTCTTCCCCTTTTGGATACCGACAACTGTAACCGCTTGGTCACCTAACCAGCCAATTCCACCAATGACCGCACCGTCATCTCGGAAAGAGCGGTCCCCATGCAATTCGATAAACTCATCGAAGATGCCATTGGCAAAATCAAGGGCTGTCAATCGACTTTGCTCGCGTGCCTCTCTGACTATTTTTGCAATATTCATCCGCGACTTCCTCCATGCAATCTCACTAATTTAGCAATTGTTTCTGGTAGTTCTCTACGTTTGACAATTGCATCAACAAATCCATGTTCAAGCAAAAATTCTGCTTTTTGGAAGTCATCCGGCAAGGTCTCACGGACTGTATTTTCGATAACACGACGACCTGCAAAACCAACCAAACTCTGGGGCTCTGCTAGGATAATGTCACCCTCCATAGCAAAAGAAGCAGTTACACCTCCTGTTGTCGGATCCGTCAAAATCGTCAGATAAAAAAGGCCTGCCTTAGAATGGCGTTGAACTGCCGCAGAAATCTTAGCCATCTGCATCAAACTCATGATTCCTTCTTGCATACGGGCTCCACCAGAAGCTGTGAAGAGAACGACTGGCAAGTTTTCTACCGTTGCATACTCAAACAAGCGCGTGATTTTTTCACCCACAACTGTTCCCATAGAAGCCATGATAAAGTTAGAATCCATGATCCCAAGGGCAACTTTTTGTCCCTTGATGCTAGCTGTACCAGTTAGTACTGCTTCATCCAAACCTGTCTTTTCACGCATTGTTGCAAGTTTTTTCTGGTAGCCAGGAAAGTTTAATGGATCTTGAGTTTCAATACCTGTAAACATCTCCACAAAGCTACCAGAATCAATCGTCAAATCCAAGCGTTCCTGAGCTGAAATACGGAAAGTATAGCTACAATGGGGACAAATTCGTTCGCTCCCAAGATCCTTTTGGTAAATGGTGTGTTTACAACCAGGACACTGGGAGAAGAGTTCATCCGGAACCTCAGGCTTGGCTTGTGGTTTCTGCCTTACGGAACGGTTAGGATTGATCCGAATATACTTATCCTTTTTACTAAATAGAGCCATAACTCCCCCTTTTAGTTCTCATACTCTTTGAAAGTCTATTCTTTTTCTTGGTATTTTGGCAAGAAAGTTTCCATCAAGAAGGAAGTATCGTAGTCACCAGCGATAACTCGGCGGTCTGAAATCAGATCCAACTGGAAGTCTGCATTGGTTTGCACTCCTTCAATATCAAGTTCATAAAGTGCCCGTTGCATCTTCATCAAGGCATCAAAACGATTCTCCCCATGAACAATGATTTTGGCAATCATACTATCATAGTAAGGAGGAATGGTATAGCCTGGATAAACTGCTGAGTCCACGCGCAAGCCAACTCCACCACTTGGTAGATAAAGATTGGTAATTTTACCTGGGCTTGGAGCAAAGTTAAATGCTGGATTTTCCGCATTGATCCTGCACTCGATAGCATGACCTCGTAGGACGATATCTTCTTGTTTGAAAGGTAAAGGTTGCCCGGCAGCAATGCGAATCTGTTCCTTCACGATATCAACACCTGAAACAAACTCTGTGACTGGGTGTTCCACTTGCACACGAGTATTCATTTCCATGAAGTAGAAATTGCCACTCGCTTCATCGAGAAGAAATTCAATCGTCCCTGCATTTTCATAGCCTACAGACTCTGCTGCACGAACGGCCGCAGCACCAATTTCATTACGAAGTGTTTTGCCAATCGCAATGGACGGACTTTCTTCTAAGACCTTTTGGTTATTCCGTTGGAGTGAACAGTCCCGTTCTCCTAGATGGACAACATGCCCCTCTTGATCCGCAAGGATCTGAACTTCGATATGACGAGCTGGATAAATCACACGCTCAAGATACATTGCGCCATTTCCAAAATTGGCCTTAGCTTCACTGGATGCTGTTTCAAAGGCTGCGACCAAGTCTTCTGCCTTTTCAACCTTACGAATCCCTTTTCCACCACCACCTGCCGATGCTTTTAGCATGACTGGATAACCAATTTTTTCTGCAACTGCAAGGGCCTCTTCAGCCGTGTGAACTTCACCATCAGATCCTGGGATAACTGGAACCCCAGCCTTGATCATCTGCTCACGCGCATTGATCTTATCTCCCATGGTATCCATCACAGCCCCAGAAGGACCGATGAACTTAATCCCTACTTCATCACACATCGTGGCAAACTTGGAGTTTTCGCTAAGAAAACCAAAACCTGGGTGGATGGCTTCTGCTTCTGTCAAGACTGCAGCAGACAAAATTGCGTTGATATTGAGATAAGATTCTGTCGCCTTACCAGGTCCGATACAGATAGCTTCATCCGCTAGAAGTGTGTGAAGAGCTTCCTTATCAGCAGTTGAATAGACTGCTACGGTCGCAATGCCCAATTCACGCGCAGCTCGAATAATGCGAACCGCAATCTCACCACGGTTGGCAATCAAAATTTTACGAAACATGGAGAACCTCCTTAGTTTCCAATTGCAAAGGTAAGAGTACCACTCGCTGCAAGCTTGCCATCTACTTCAGCCTTTGCTTCAACCACGGCAATCGTACCACGACGTTTGACAAAAGTAGCTGTCATGACTAATTGATCACCTGGTACAACTTGCTTCTTGAACTTAACCTTGTCCATTCCAGCGTAGAAGACCAGTTTCCCTTTATTTTCAGGTTTGGACAATTCCAAGACACCAGCAGTCTGAGCCAAGGCTTCCATGATAAGAACACCTGGCATGACTGGGTATTGAGGAAAATGACCATTAAAGAAAGGTTCGTTGATGGTCACATTTTTAATGGCAACAATGGTATCCTCGCTCACTTCCAAGACACGATCCACTAGGAGCATGGGGTAGCGATGGGGTAGAGCTTCTTTGATTCCTTGAATATCGATCATTTGATGCGTACCAATCCTTTACCGAACTCAACCATTTCTTCATTTGAAACGAGAATTTCTGTCACCACACCATCTTTAGGTGCAGGGATTTCATTCATGACTTTCATGGCTTCAATGATCACCAAAGTCTGACCTTTTTTAACACTGTCTCCGACTGTGACAAAGGCAGGTTTATCTGGTCCAGCGGCCAAGTAAGCCACCCCTACAAGTGGACTTTCAACGACATCACCCTCTGGAGCAACCGTCGTTTCAGCTGGTGCTGGAGCTTCTTCCACAGAACTCTCTACTGGAGTTGAAGGGACAGAAACTACTGGACTTGCAGCTACTGCAGTTGGCACTGGAGCAACTTGAGCTGGCGTTTCAGAAGTCATTCTTGCTTCATTCTTACTGAACTGCAATTCGTCCGCTCCATTTTTATAAGAAAATTCACGCAGGCTTGATTGGTCAAACTGAGCCATCAAGTCTTTAATTTCATTGATATTCATCTAGCCCTCCCAACGTTTGAAAGCAAGAACCGCATTGTGTCCACCAAAACCAAAGGTATTTGAAATAGCATAAGGGATTTCTTGCTCCAAGCCTTGTCCATAAACGACATTCGCCTCGATATAGTCTGATAACTCGCTTGTTCCAGCTGTCATTGGTACATAGTTATGACGCATGGCTTCAATGGTAGCGATGGCTTCTACTGCCCCTGCAGCACCAAGCAAGTGTCCTGTAAAGGACTTGGTTGAAGATACAGGTACTTCTTTACCAAGAACAGCTACGATCGCACCACTTTCTCCTTTTTCATTAGCAGGAGTTGAAGTTCCATGGGCATTTACATAAGCCACTTGCTCTGGAGAAATTTCTGCTTCTTCCAAAGCCAGTTTAATAGCCTTAATCGCGCCTTGGCCTTCTGGATGTGGAGAAGTCATGTGGTAAGCATCACAGGTATTACCATAACCAACTACTTCAGCTAAGATAGTCGCACCACGTTTTTCAGCATGTTCAAGACTCTCAAGAACCAGCATCCCTGAACCTTCTCCCATCACAAAGCCGTTACGGTCTTTATCAAATGGAATAGAAGCACGGGTAGGATCTTCCGTAGTTGATAGGGCAGTCAATGCTTGGAAACCAGCGATAGCAAAAGGAGTGATAGATGATTCTGATCCACCAACTAACATGACATCTTGGAAACCAAACTTGATAGAGCGGAAGGCATCTCCAATGGTATCGTTTGATGAGGCACAGGCTGTATTGATTGATTTACAGATACCGTTTGCTCCGAAACGCATCGCAACATTTCCTGAAGCCATATTTGGCAAGGCTTTTGGAAGTGTCATTGGTTTAACACGTTTTGGACCTTTTTCATGAAGACGGATAACCTGATCTTCGATTTCTTTAATTCCCCCAATACCAGAAGCCACGATAACACCAAAACGATCTTTATCAATTGCTTCTACATCAAGATTTGCATTTGTCACCGCTTCTTGAGCCGCATACAAGGCATACAAAGAATAGTTATCAAAACGGTTGGTATCTTTTTTGACAAAGTATTTATCAAATGGAAAATCTTGAACTTCTGCCGCATTGTGCACAGCAAATTCGCTGTGATCAAACTTAGTGATTTCTCCAATTCCAATTTTTCCAGTTTGCAAACTGTTCCAAAATTCTTCTGGAGTATTTCCGATAGGAGAGGTCAATCCGTAACCTGTTACTACAACTCGATTTAGTTTCATCTGTCTTACCTATATCTTTCCTTATTTTTTACATGCTAAGTCCGCCATCAACAGCGAGAACTTGTCCAGTCAAATAATCCTGTCCGGCCAGGAACACTGTAGCATCTGCGATATGATCTGCTTGACCAAACTGTTTCATTGGGATTTGTGCCAATGTCGCTTCCTTGACCTTATCAGATAAAACAGCAGTCATATCTGACTCGATCATTCCTGGTGCAAGAGCATTTACGCGCACATTACGATTGGCAACTTCACGCGCTACTGACTTGGTAAAACCAATCAAACCTGCTTTAGAAGCTGCATAGTTGGCTTGTCCGATATTTCCCATCAAACCGACTACACTTGACATGTTGATGATTGCACCTTCACGTGCCTTGATCATCTGTTTCAAGACTGCTTGAGTCATGTTAAAGGCACCTGTCAAGTTGATCTTAATCACTTTTTCAAAGTCTTCCTCGGTCATCTTGAGCATAAGCGTATCTTGAGTGATCCCAGCATTGTTTACCAAGACATCGACGGAACCGAGTTCAGCAATCGCTTGATCTACCATACGCTTAGCATCTGCAAAGTCTGAAACATCACCTGAGATTGGGACTACCTTGACACCGTAGTTTGAAAACTCAGCCAGCAATTCTTCTGAGATTGCTCCGCGGCTATTCAAGACTACATTAGCACCTAGTTGGGCAAATTTGTGAGCAATGGCAAGTCCGATACCACGACTTGAACCTGTTACAAAGACATTTTTGTTTGTAAGTTGCATTCTATTTCTCCTATTTCCTGTTGTATTTTGTGGGAGAAGGGATCATTAGTTTCCTAACAAAACATCCAAGCTTGCTTGGTCTTCAACGTTAGCTAGCTGAGCTGTTTTATCGATTTTTTTGACAAAGCCTGATAGGATTTTTCCAGGGCCGATTTCAATAAAGTTAGTTATACCAGCATCCTGCATCACAGCAATACTTTCATAAAAACGAACAGGTTCTTTCACCTGACGCGTCAAAAGCTCTTGGATTCGATCTTTTTCCATAACAGCAGCTTCCGTATTGCCGACTAGAGGGCAAGTAAAATCAGAGAAACTCACTCCCTCAAGAGCTCCAGCTAGTTGCTGACTGGCTGGCTCAAGAAGGGCTGTATGGAAGGGACCAGATACATTTAAAGGAATCAATCGTTTTGTTCCTGCTTCCTGCAAGAGTTCAACTGCGCGGTCAACCGCAGCCACCTCACCACCGATAACGATTTGGTTTTGGGTGTTGTAGTTAGCTGGAGTTACTACTCCAACTTTAGAGGCTGTTTCACAAGCTTCCTCAATCACTTCAACTGGAGTATTAAGAACGGCAACCATCTTCCCAGAGCCTGCAGGTGCAGCTTCTTCCATATAAGCACCACGCTTAGCAACCAATGCAACTGCCTCCTCAAAGTCCAAGGCACCACTTGCTACAAGAGCAGAATATTCCCCAAGAGACAATCCTGCTACCATATCTGGCTGATAGCCCTTTTCTTTCAATAGTCGGTAAATAGCAACCGAAGTCGCTAAAATAGCTGGCTGCGTATAGCGAGTCTGGTTTAACTTGGCTTCTTCCTTATCAATCAAGTCACGAAGGTCATAACCCAAAACCTGACTGGCTTGGTCAATTGTTTCCTTGACGATAGGATAGCGATCATAGAGATCACGCCCCATCCCTAGATACTGAGCACCTTGACCGGCAAATAGAAAGGCTGTTTTAGTCATTTCTTACAACTCCTGCCCAACGAGAGGCTTCTTCTTGAATTTTTTTGGCTGCGCCATAGTATAGATCTTTTAGGATTTCTTCGACAGTTTCCTCTTTAGAAACCAAACCAGCGATCTGACCTGCCATGACAGATCCACCTTCTACATCTCCATGAACAACGGCTTTAGCAAGAGCACCAGCTCCCATTTGCTCAAAGATTTCTAAATCTGGGTTTTCTTGTTTAAAGGCATCTTTTTCAGCCTGCTCAAAGTCACGTGTCAATTGATTTTTAATGGCACGAACAGCATGACCAAAATGCTGAGCTGAAATGGTCGTATCGATATCGCGCGCTTTTAAGATTTTTTCTTTGTATTTTGGATGGGCGTTAGATTCCTTAGCTACTACGAATCGTGTACCAACTTGAACGGCCTCAGCACCAAGCATAAAGCCTGCAGCGACACCCTCACCGTCCGCAATTCCTCCAGCTGCGATAACTGGAATTGAAACAGCTGCAGCAACTTGGCGTACCAAGGTCATAGTTGTTAATTTACCAATATGTCCACCGGCTTCCATTCCTTCTGCAATAACTGCATCTGCACCAATTTTTTCCATGCGTTTTGCCAAAGCAACACTTGGAACAACAGGAATAACTGTAATTCCTGCATCATGGAAACGAGTCATGTATTTACTTGGGTTTCCAGCACCAGTTGTCACCACCTTGACCCCTTCTTCAATCACGAGATCAACGATGTCTTCCACAAAAGGTGACAAGAGCATAATGTTGACACCAAAAGGTTTATCCGTAAGTGATTTGATTTTATCGATATTAGCCTTTACGACCTCTTTAGGTGCATTTCCACCACCGATGATCCCTAGACCACCAGCTTTTGATACTGCACCAGCCAAGTCACCATCCGCAACCCAGGCCATTCCTCCTTGAAAAATAGGATAATCAATGTTCAATAATTCTGTAATACGTGTTTTCATAGTGCCTCCATCATTCCTTGCTTACGTAATAGTTCGATGAGTTTATCATTTGAGTTTCAAACTATTACCTAAACAAGAGGGAGCGGGTCTCCCCTACTCCTTCTAGTAATATGTTAATTATTTTGTTTGCTCTTCAACGTAGGCAACCAAGTCACCAACTGTTTTCAAGTTATCTTCTGCTTCGATTTGGATATCGAAAGCATCTTCGATTTCAGAGATTACTTGGAACAAGTCCAATGAATCTGCATCCAAATCATCAAAAGTAGATTCAAGTGTTACTTCTGATGCGTCTTTCCCAAGTTCTTCAACGATAATTTCTTGTACTTTTTCAAATACTGCCATGATAGGACTCCTTTAAAATATAAAAAATTTATAACTATGTGTTTACCACATGATTACCTAGATTGTAAGAATGAGTGTGCCCCATGTCAAACCTCCACCGAAGCCTGATAGGAGAATCGTCTGGCTACCATCTAAACGAATCATGCCATTCTCTACACACTCTGAGAGCAAAATCGGGATACTTGCTGCACTGGTATTTCCATACTCCATCATATTGGCAGGAAGCTTGTCTCGGTCTACACCGATCTTCTTAGCCATCTTATCCAAAATGCGGATATTTGCCTGATGAAGCAAGAGATAATCCAATTCCGATGCTGCGATTGGACCATTTTCAATGGTCTCTTTGATCGATCTAGCAACATCTCGATTTGCAAAATCAAAAACTGCTCGTCCATCCATTTTCAAAAAAGCAGGAACTGCCTCTTGAGCTGAGAAGGGCAAAGCCAGAGCCGTTTGGCCATAGGTCAAACACTCGCTCCGAGAGCCATCCGTATAGAGACTTTCCACAAGGAAGTGCCGTGTTTCACTCGTTTCCAAGAGAACCCCACCTGCACCATCTCCAAAGAGAACAGCTGTCGAACGATCCGACCAGTCAACTGCCTTGGATAAGGTTTCAGCCCCGATAACAATCCCTTTCTTGAACTGTCCAGAGCTTAAAAACTTTTCAGCAGTTGAGAGAGCAAATACAAAGCCGCTGCAAGCTGCTGTAAGATCAAAGGCAAAAGCTCTATGCGCTCCGATATTTGCCTGAACCCGAGCCGCCGTAGAAGGCATCATCGAGTCTGGGGTAATCGTCGCTACAATGATAAAATCAATCTGATCCGCTTTTATGCTCGCCTTAACCAGCAAACTCTTGGCAACTTCTGTCGCCAAATCACTCGTTGACTCCGTTTTTGAAATATGCCTCTGTTTAATTCCTGTACGGCTTGAAATCCACTCATCGCTTGTATCCATGATCTGAGCCAAGTCTTGATTAGTGACCACTTGCTCTGGAACATAATGAGCAACCTGGCTTATTTTTGCAAAAGCCATTATTTCAAATCCTCCAAAAATTGATAAAGGTTAGTCAAGCCTCTGCCCATCACTTCTATTTCTTCAGAACTCATACCATCGATAATTTTTTCGACCATGGCCTTGTGGAAACGTTTATGAAGGCGGTGAACCAAACGACCTTTCTTTGTCAAATGCAGATAGACCACACGATGATCCTGATCAGAACGAATGCGCTCAACATAACCTTTTCTTTCGAGATTATTCAAGCTGGTCGTAACAGTTCCAAGAGTGACCATCAGTTCTTTAGAAACCTTACTTGGTGTCGCCTCTGGGAACTTCCCAATCACATCAATCGTGTGCATTTCTTTGATGGAGATGTCTTTGAAACGACTACCTCGTAAGCTAACCTCCTCAATCACAAGGACATTATTAAAAATAGATGTTAAATACTCATTCACTTGTTGGTAGTCCAAAGTATTCCCTCCTTCTCAAAAAAACTTTTGTATTCAAAACATTTGACACAAAAAGTATATCAAACTTCAAAGAATTGTGCAAGTATTTTTTTATTTTCCTGAAAATTTTGGTCGTCTTCTTTCAGAATGAGCTCGGACTCCTTCTTTAAAATCTTCAGTCAAAGACAAAGATTCTTGCAGTTTCAATTCCAGTTCAGCATAATTCTGCCAATCCTTAAATTGGCTTTCCCAAACTAGCTTCTTAATAGCTGCATAGGAATTAGCTGAACCTCGTCTTAATTTCTTCAGAACTTGCTCTCTTGTTTTTTCTAGCTTATCTGCCTCGCAGACACGGTATACCACGCCCCATTCCAGTGCTTTTTCCGCAGTCAAAGCTTCTCCTGTCATGGCAAGTTGCGCAGCCCGTGTTACCCCGATACTACGACTCAAGAGATGGATCCCACCAGCATCTGGCGCCAATCCCACTCCAACAAAGGCTTGGATGAATTTTGCCTTATCAGTCGCCAAACAAAAATCGACTGCTACTGCCATATTGGCTGCAGCACCAGCAACTGCTCCATCTACCTCCATCAAGACGGGTTTAGGAATTTGCTTGATTTTATATGAAATTGTATTGACTAATTCTGCAATCTTATTCAAAGAAGGAATGTCATCCTCATCCACTGCACGCTTCATCTCAACCAAATCTCCCCCAACTGAAAAGACCTTCCCATTAGCGTTAATCAAGATAAACTGAACAGCTTGATCCTGTTCTGCTAAGGTTAAAGCTTCTAAAATCTCCTCACACATTGGGATATGGAAACCATTTGCCACTTCGGGACGATTCAAAGTAATGATAGCCAGATCATCTACGATCTGATATAGGATATGATTCATAGCTTCTCCTTTTATAAGGTGATAAAATTATTTCATTGTCAAAGTATACCTTTTTTTAGATAAAGAGGCAAGAGAAAACCAATCGAAAGTGTCTCGGCTGATCAAAACGCTCACTTTATCCTAAAGACTATACTATTTTCTTCATTGAAAAAAGGCCCTCTTTCTGCTATAATCGTATAAAATACTTACTTGAGGAGTCCCTATGAAGGTTGTAAAATTTGGCGGAAGCTCTCTTGCCTCTGCTAGTCAGTTAGAAAAAGTTTTAAACATCGTTAAAAGCGATAAAGAGCGCCGTTTTGTGGTCGTTTCTGCACCGGGTAAACGCAATTCTGAGGATACCAAAGTTACAGATGCCTTGATCAAATACTATCGTGACTATGTAGCGGGAAATGATATCAGCAAGAGCCAAAACTGGATCATCGATCGCTATGCGGCTATGGTGAGCGAACTAGGCTTAAAACCATCAGTTCTAGAAAAAATTTCTAAAAGCATCCGTGCCTTAGCGACTCTTCCTATTGAGGAAAATGACTTTCTCTATGACACCTTCCTAGCAGCTGGAGAAAACAACAATGCCAAACTTATCGCAGCTTACTTTAACCAAAACGGCATCGATGCGCGCTATGTTCACCCTAGAGAAGCGGGAATTATCGTAACAAGCGAACCTGGAAATGCTCGCATCATTCCATCTAGCTATGACAAGATTGAAGGCTTGGCTGACAGCAACGAAGTCCTTGTTATTCCTGGTTTCTTTGGGGTCACTAAGGAAAATCAAATCTGTACCTTCTCCCGTGGTGGATCCGACATAACTGGTTCCATCATCGCTGCCGGTGTCAAAGCCGACCTCTACGAAAACTTTACAGATGTCGATGGTATCTTTGCTGCTCATCCAGGTATCATTCACCAGCCTCATTCTATCCCTGAATTGACCTACCGTGAAATGCGGGAATTGGCTTATGCAGGTTTCTCAGTTCTTCATGACGAAGCCCTTCTTCCTGCCTACCGAGGAAAAATCCCTCTCGTTATCAAAAACACCAATAACCCTGACCATCCGGGTACTCGTATCGTTCTAAAGCATAGCAGTGATAAATTCCCAGTTGTTGGAATCGCTGGTGATTCTGGCTTTGTCAGCATCAACATGTCGAAATACCTCATGAACCGTGAAGTTGGATTTGGACGCAAGGTTCTGCAAATTCTCGAAGATCTTAACATCGGATGGGAACACATGCCAACAGGTATCGACGATCTTTCAATCATCCTCCGCTCCCGTGAGTTGACTCCTATCAAAGAAGAAGAAATTCTGCGTCAGCTCGTTCAAAAGGCTGAAGTGGACCACGCCGAAATCGAACATGACCTTTCAATCATTATGATTGTCGGAGAAAAGATGAAGAGTCATATCGGGGTAACTGCTACTGCAACACGTGCTTTGTCTGAGAATAAAATCAACATCCAGATGATGTCCCAAGGTTCAAGTGAAGTTTCCATCATGTTTGTTGTCAATAAAGAGCAAGAAAAGGCAGCTATCAAGGCTCTCTATCATGCCTTTTTCGATGAAAGTAAGGAAGACTAATCATGGCCCAATCTCTCAATAAAGTCATTGACCTCCAAACTACTGGGACATCTTACCTCTCTATCTCTGGAAAAGTTGGAAAATTTCTAGTTGGGGATCAAGCCTTAGAGTTTTATCCTGATGTCAACGTCGAACAATATATCCAGATCCCCTGGTCCAGCATTCAGCAAATCGGAGCCAACGTAAATGGCCGCAAAATCAGCCGCCACTTTGAAGTCTTCACTGATCAAGGTAAATTCCTCTTTGCATCAAAAGACTCTGGGACTATCCTCAAAATCGCTCGGGAAAAATTAGGAAACGACAAGGTCGTGAAACTTCCGACTCTGCTCCAGACCATTGGACAAAAATTTAAAAATCTATTTGCAAAAAAGTAGAAACTTTAGTATAATCATAGCAACGGATAAGTAGGTTATCCTCTTCTTTCAGAAAGTCTGCGGGTGCTGCGAGCAGATAGAGGAGATAAGTGAAATTCTACCGTTATTCACAATTAAATACAGAATCAAGTGCACACCTGTGAAGTTGGATGGAACCGTGGCCCTGCCACTCCAACGCTTTGTTAGGTGTGCTTTTTTTCATAAAGGAGTTCTTATGTTAGATATCAAACGTATTCGTACAGACTTTGATGCTGTCGCTGAAAAATTGGCTACACGTGGTGTAGATGCTGCTGTTTTGAATGAGATGAAAGAAATCGATGCTAAACGTCGTGACGTCTTGGTCAAGGTTGAAACTCTAAAAGCAGAACGTAACACAGTTTCTGCTGAGATTGCCCAAGCCAAGCGCAACAAGGAAAATGCCGATGACAAGATTGCTGCAATGCAAACCCTATCTGCTGAAGTCAAAGCCTTGGATGCTGAATTGGCAGAAATCGATGCTAAATTAACAGAATTTACCACTACTCTTCCAAACATCCCAGCTGACAGTGTTCCTGTTGGGGCTGATGAAGATGACAATGTGGAAGTCCGCCGTTGGGGTAGCCCACGCGAGTTTGACTTCGAACCAAAAGCTCACTGGGATCTTGGTGAAGACTTGGGTATCCTTGACTGGGAACGCGGTGGTAAGGTAACGGGCGCTCGTTTCCTCTTCTATAAAGGACTTGGGGCTCGTTTGGAACGGGCTATCTACAACTTCATGTTGGATGAGCATGGTAAAGAGGGCTATACCGAAGTCATCACACCATACATGGTTAACCATGACTCAATGTTTGGTACTGGTCAATATCCAAAATTCAAGGAAGACACTTTTGAATTGAAAGACACTAATTATGTCCTCATTCCTACAGCTGAAGTGCCTCTTACAAACTACTACCGTGATGAAATCCTTGACGGTAAAGACCTACCAATCTACTTCACTGCTATGAGTCCTTCATTTCGTTCTGAGGCTGGTTCAGCTGGTCGTGATACACGCGGCTTGATTCGTCTGCACCAATTCCACAAGGTTGAAATGGTCAAATTTACCAAACCAGAAGAATCTTACGAAGAATTGGAAAAAATGACAGCCAACGCTGAAAACATCCTTCAAAAACTCAACCTTCCATACCGTGTCGTTGCCCTCTCTACTGGGGACATGGGCTTCTCAGCTGCCAAGACTTATGACTTGGAAGTTTGGATTCCAGCCCAAAATACCTACCGTGAAATCTCAAGCTGTTCGAATACAGAAGATTTCCAAGCCCGTCGTGCTCAAATCCGTTACCGTGATGAAGCGGATGGCAAGGTGAAACTCCTTCACACCTTGAACGGTTCTGGACTTGCAGTCGGACGTACAGTGGCTGCCATTCTTGAAAACTATCAAAATGAAGATGGTTCTGTAACTATTCCAGAAGCACTTCGTCCATACATGGGTGGAGCTGAAGTTATCAAACCATAACAATAAGGCCTAGCTATTTCTAGCTAGACCTTTTTTCGTAACCAAATCAGATAACCAACCAAGACAAAGAATAAAATAGTGAGGCAAATAACGGTTTCAGCCAATACCAGATAATCCAGAAATGGAAGTTTCAAAATTCCCTGAGCCATCTTGAGCGAAGTAGCTGTGATAATGGTTGGGAAGGTGAGGGCTGAGAAGGCTGGTTGAAATCCTCGCTTTAAAATATGGGGCAGGCGAGTCAAAACAAAGAAAAAGAAGGACTGAGATGCCAAAATCATGACGATCAGGAGCCAAGTCGGTAGGCCTGCTCCTCCAACTCGAACCAGGGAAGCCAAGAGTAGAGAAAAGGGAGCACAGTAGATCCCTTCTTGTCCAAGCAAGGCTAGTGGGAGTGGTTCTTTCTTTAAATCGCTATAAATAAGCGGATAGAGATAGAAGGTCAAGACAAAACCAAAACTCAAGGTTGCATAGGCAATCTCAATAATGCCTACCAGAGGATAGGTCAAGGCTGCTACTGCAATCCCCACATAGAGTACCGTCCAGCTAGGAGTCGCATTGACCCTCCGACCTGGACAGGCAAATTTGATGGTAAAAGTAGCAATCAAAACCAAATCCAAGAGAAATGAAAACCACCAGATCCCTTGTGCTACCAAAGGAAGAGCAGGGAATACGCGAAAGACATAGGTCGACAAAATCATCCCAGCCATAGGAAAAGTGGCCATCCCAGATAAAAGAGGGGGCTTGGTCAATTCTTTCCTGGTTTCTTCCCAATTAAAAAGATGAAGAATCAGAAAGAAAAGCCACAAAACTAATCCAGTCAGACTAAATAAATGCGACAGAACTGGCCAAGTATCTGCAATCAGATTTCCTGCACCTGCTAAACCTAATAAACAGCCAGAGAATACTAAGGGGAGCTTTTTCATCCGAGCCTCCAATAATCATGTTATTATTAGTATAGCATAAAAGCGCTTAAAATAGCATAGAAAAATGAAAACTGGATTGCTCAGTCTTCATTTTTTCTTTCTGATTCGAACTAGGCATAAGGTTGTAATTCTGGATTAATAGGCGTCTTAGCTAGGTTGTTGGCATAGTTGCAAAGACTTGCAAGACTAACACCGAGAACCACATCCAAGGCATTTTGTTGCGTGTAGCCAGCTTGCAAAAATTCACTAAGCGCTTCATCGCCTACACGACCCTTGGTATTGATGACTGCCAAGGTAAACTTGGCCAGAGTATCTAGCTTAGGATCTGACTCGATTGGAGTGCGATTGCGAAGAGCTTGAAGAAGATCATCATTCATCTGGATTTGTTTGATCGAAAAGGCGGTGTGACCTGCGACACAGAAGGCACATCCATTGGTTACCGCAGCTGTGATTTGCACCACTTCTCTCTCAACTGGGGTCAGACTATTACGGCGGTTGATGGCTCCGACAGTTCGGTAGGCTTCAAGCGCGGTAGGAGCGTTGGCCAAGAGACCGATTAGGTTGGGAATATAGCCATTGTTGTCTTTTTGTACTGTTTCAAGAACTTCTTTCACTTCTGCTGGTGCTGATTCTACTGTGTGGATGGTAAATGTTGTCATAAGAAACCTCTTTTCATTTTATTGTCATTTAGTCTATCATAGAATTTTTCACTTGGATAATATATATTTCCAATAGCCTTGATAGGAAATGTCTATGAAATGAAAAAATCACACTAAAAGTGTGATTGGGTTAGTGTTTAAAATACTGTTTAGTCTCAGCAATGACGACTGGCGATAAGACTAAGAGGGCAATCAAGTTTGGTAAAGCCATCAAGGCATTGACGATATCTGCAATAATCCAGACCATATCCAACTCGATAAATCCTCCCAACAAGACCATGACTACAAAGACTACACGGTAAAGCCAGATAAAACGAACACCAAAGAGAAACTCAAAACAGCGTTCTCCGTAGTAGTTCCATCCGAGAATCGTCGTAAAGGCAAAGAGTACAAGGAAAATGGTCAAGAGGGAAGGTCCAAAATATGAAAAAACTGTTGAAAAGGCTGACTGGGTCAAGGCAACCCCATTCAAATCACCACTCCAAACCCCAGTTACCAAGATTGTTAAACCAGTCAACGTACAGATAATGAGGGTATCAATAAAGGTTCCTGTCATGGAAATCAAGCCTTGCTCGACAGGCTCATTTGTCTTAGCTGCAGCCGCTGCAATGGGAGCAGAACCAAGACCAGATTCGTTAGAGAAGACTCCCCGCGCCACACCATTTTGGATAGCCATCCGAATACTGGCACCTGCAAAACCACCTACCGCAGCAGTTGGACTAAAGGCTGAAGTAAAGATGAGGGCAAGTGTGGCTGGGATTTTCTCGATATTAAAGAGAATAACTGTAAGAGTCCCTAAAATATAGACAATAGCCATAAAAGGAACCACTGCTGTCGAAACTTTTGATATGGATTTGAGGCCACCAAAGACGGCAATCCCTACAAAAATGGATAAAATCAGAGCTGTGATAGCTGGATCAACTTGGGCTGTATTTTGAATGGATTCTGTAATCGAATTGACTTGGGTAAAGGTACCAATCCCTAGAAGGGCTACCAATACACCCGCTAGGGCAAAGAAGATAGCAAGTGGACGCCACTTTTCTCCCATCCCCAAAAGGATGTAATGCATGGGTCCTCCAGCTACAGCTCCATTTGCATCCTTTGTGCGATATTTGATAGCTAGCAAGCCTTCGGCATACTTGGTCGCCATTCCAAAAAAGGCTGCCATCCACATCCAAAAGAGAGCCCCTGGTCCTCCAACCTTAATGGCTGTCGCGACCCCGATGATGTTTCCTGTACCAACGGTGGCGGCTAGAGCCGTACATAAAGCGGCAAAGCTCGACACATCGCCATGTCCCTTATCCTTGGTAAAGATCAACTGAAAGGCCTTAGGAAGACGAGCCACCTGCAAAAGGCCTAGTCGGATGGTCAAATAGATACCCGTTCCGACCAATAAGATCAAGAGGGGAGGCCCCCAAACGAAAGCATCAAGTGCTTTAAGCAATTCTAACATATCCTACTCCTATCTTTTCAACCCCAAAAGAAAGAGCACATGCAAGATACATGTACTCTGGAATGCTTAGATAAATGCCTAAAAGCGGTCTATCCTAGCTCTGTCCTTTTACCTGAGAGTTTGAGCAGTTACCTGCCTTGCCCCTTCGGTGCCTTTACGGTCTCTCCAGAGTTCCGTCCATTTACAGTCATGGAAAACAAACCTTTCTCCACTTCTATTAAACTTCATTCGGTGTTGGTATTTTATTTTTTATTATTTTACAAGAAAAGTTAGTTTTTGTCAATATTTTCTATGAAAATTTTTAGTTTTCATTTCTTTTTTTCAGAAAGATTGACTCCTTCTTCTCTCTATCCTTTAAAGGTCACAATAGTGGCGCCGCTGCCTCCAGCATTCTGTGGGGCATAGCCGAAACTCTTGACATGCTTGTTTCTTTGTAGGTATTTGGTGACGCCCTCACGGATGACTCCCGTACCGATACCGTGAATGATGTCAACTTGGGCCATATTGTTAAGCAGGGCTTGGTCGATAAAGGCGTCCAGCTCATTCATGGCTTCTTCGTACCGTTTGCCTCGGAGATCCAGTCTGGCTTGCGGACCACGACCAGATGCACGTTTCACAACATTGACTTGTTTTTTCTTGACTGGGGCTTCTTGTTGGGCCTGAACAAGGTCAAATTCTTTCTCTTCCAAGGTCATCTTGATCAAACCAACTTGGGCTTCCCAACGGCCGTCCTTAAGCTGATTGGTCAAGGTTCCACGTTGGCCATAACTGAGAACCACGATATCATCTCCAACCTTTGGAGTTCGTTTTTTCTTGGCTTTTTGAAGGACCTTGTTTTTAGACAAGTCGACTTTTTCAGGGGCCAGTTTTTTCAGCTCAGCCTTGGCTTCAATGATTTCATGGGGCTTGAGCTGAGACTTACTGTGAAGATTTTTCAGTATCTGATCACTCTCACTTAGCGCTAGTTCCACAATTTCAGCAGCTTGTTCACGCGCCTTGTTGAGCTCAGTTTCCTTTTCACGATTGAGTTCATTGTAGAGTTTTTTGAGCGCTCGATTCATCTTGAGGTTTTCTTGCTCCACCTCACGGATATTGTCCAAGCGTTTACGGCTTTCAAGCGTTTGCTCCTCCAATTGTTCAATGATGCGGTTGACGTCATTATCTTGGTTGACCTGCTGGCTGGCATCCCCGACGATGACATCTGACAAGCCCAGGCGCTTAGCAATTTCAAAGGCATTACTTCGGCCAGGAACTCCCTGCATAAAGCGATAGGTCGGACGCAAGCTGGCTGTATCAAACTCCATGCTGGCATTTTGCACAAAGGCTGTCTCAATACCATAAGCCTTGAGTTCTGGATAGTGGGTCGTAGCCATAGTCTTGACCTGACGCAGACGAAGATCCTCCAGAATAGCCATAGCAAGGGCTGCTCCTTCCTGCGGATCGGTACCTGCCCCAAGCTCATCTAGCAATAAGAGCGAGTGTTGGTTGACCTTGCCAAGAATATCTACGATATTGGTCATGTGGCTGGAGAAGGTAGACAAGCTTTGTTCGATAGACTGCTCATCCCCGATATCGGCGAAGATTTCTTCGAAAATACCGACACGGCTCCCTTTATCAGCTAAAATGGGCAAGCCTGACTGGGCCATGAGTTGGCTCAAACCCAAGGTTTTGAGCATGATGGTCTTACCACCTGTATTGGGACCTGTAATGACAATGGCCGTTAATTCCTTACCAAAGTGTACATCGTTTGCAACAGCATTTTTGACCAAAGGATGGCGAACATGAAGGAGCTGAATCTCTTGATTCTCTGAAAGTTGAGGAACGACTGCTTGTCTTTCTTGAATGAAACGCACCTTGGCACGAATCAAGTCTAAATGGCCGATAATCCAAGCGTCATTAGCAATCTCAGCAGCATGAGGGCGGACCCGTTCTGAGAGCTCCTGTAGGATGCGAATCATCTCATAGCGTTCGTCTGCTCGCAAACTAGCGATTTCTTCGCTCAGTTTCACGACCTCACGTGGCTCGATATAGACCGTGTTTCCGCTGGCAGAGATGTCATGAACAACACCTGCAATCTTGTTACGATAGGTGTTTTTCACAGGTAAGACTTGACGGCCATTTCTGCTAGCAATGATTCTTTCCGTCAACATCTGAGCTTTTTGCTTGAGCAAGTCTTGCAAGACATCTCGAACTTGACTCTCGCTATCATGGATTTTCCGACGGATACGTGCTAGTTCTTCGCTGGCAAAATTCTCGATAAATCCTGCGTCATTTAGGGCTTGAAGATTCCCTTGCAAGTGTGGAAAATCATGCAGTTTTTCAAACCATCTCGCCAGCTGCTCCAAGCGTACATTTTCGAGATTGGTATAAAAACCTTGCAACTCTCTGCTAGCAAGTAAGACCCGTTTGAGGAGCAGGAACTCCTCAATATTGAGGTCCGCCCCCATCTCCAGACGCTTGCAAACAGCTGAAATCTCACGTGTTGCTTGGATGGTAAAATGAGGTTGCTCCACAAATAAGGCTTGCATTTCCTCCATCTCTGTAAAGGCTTGTTTGATCTTATCCACCTTGGCAGTTGGAGCCAAACCTTTTAGCTCCTCTAGTCCCTGTTCTGTCAGGATATGAGGTTCAAACAAGGCTTTAATTTTATTAAATTCTAAAGTTTCTAGTATTTTTGTATTCATATTCTTTCCTTGTATGCTTGTTTACAAAATTATAGTAACTAGAGGTTTTGGACTTACCTCGTCCTAGTCGTCAAATCTGTAAACAAAGGGCTAGGAAAAATCCCGCCCTTTTTATCCGATTAAATTTGTCACCCAGAGTTGTTTGATAAAGTTTGTCGTGAAAGGGACACTTTGGATGATGTGTTTAGCTACGATACTTTTTTCAAGTGAATTTTGAATGACTGCCAGAGGCACCGTTGCAAGAATGGTCAAAGCCATTTGCAAGGCGAATAAGGTTACCAATAGCGACAATAGGCCTGCTCCGATACGAAACCATTTGACATCTAGCTTTTTAGTTGGAATCAAGTGTAGGAACAAACCGATAAAACGTCCGATAGTGTAACAAATTCCGAAAACTAGAAGGTAGGCTATCCCCGCATAAAAGACCTTATCTAGCTGAAAAAGCTGACCTGAAGGGAAGAAAAAGGTACCCTGTCCTTCCTGAGGATTGGCATAAGGGACAAGCAAGTGAAGTTGATCTCCCAGCGATTTATAAAACTGACTAGCAACAAAGGCTGAAATCACTGCCACGAGGAAATAATAAACTTGCAGCACCAAACCTCTACGGTAGCCGATGTAAAAACCCCAAGCTAGAACTAGTAAGAGAAGGATCGAAATCATAGGGAGTCCTCAATCTTGCTCTGTTCTTGTTTGACTGCCACTAGCTTATTTCGAAGGTCTTTAAGCTCCTGCTCCTTATCGTCAAACTCAATCTCACGACTAAGCTGCGTCGATAGGCTGTTAATCGCTAAAAGGAGGGCAACGGTTTCATCATCTGCCCCAGGCATTTGTTCTTTAATTGCTTGGTATTTTTCAGTCGCAACCTTGGCAATTTCCTCCATAAAGAGGTTGTCATACTCGGTTGTCAAGGTTAATGTCTTTTTTCCGAATGTAAACTTATATCGATTTAGATTTGCCATAAAATTCACCTCACGATATTATACCAAATTTCGCTAACTTTGTCAGTTTTTACCAATTCTCCTGCTTTTGTGGTACAATAGAGACTATGGCAAGTATCACACTCACACCAAGTGAACAGGAAATTCAGAGCTTTTTAAGTCAGTATCAGAAGGCTCTCGCTCCTAGTAAAAATCCCTATATTCGCTATTTTTTGCGACTGCCTCAGGCAACGGTTTCCATTTATACTTCTGGAAAAGTCCTCCTACAGGGCGAAATGGCTGAGCAATACGCCAGTTTCTTTGGCTACCAAGTTCAACAAGAAAACATTGGACAAGATTTTCCTATGATTGGAACTGATGAAGTGGGGAATGGTTCCTACTTTGGTGGGCTTGCTGTCGTGGCTTCCTTTGTGACACCTGACCAGCATGACTTCTTGCGAAAACTGGGCGTGGGGGATTCAAAAACCCTGACAGACCAAAAGATTCATCAGATTGCCCCTATCCTCAAGGAAAGAATCCAGCATCAAGCGCTCCTCCTTTCACCGAGCAAGTACAACGAAGTTATCGGAGAGCGTTACAATGCTGTTTCTGTAAAAGTTGCCCTTCACAATCAAGCTATCTTTCTCCTTCTCCAAAAAAGAGTCCAGCCAGAAAAAATCGTGATTGATGCTTTTACAAGTCCTAAAAACTATAACAAATACTTGGCGCAAGAATCCAATCATTTTCCAAATAAGATCACTTTGGAAGAAAAAGCCGAGGGCAAATACCTGGCTGTTGCGGTTAGCTCCATCATCGCGCGGGATCTCTTCCTCGAAAACTTGGAAAATCTTGGACGAGAACTAGGCTACCAACTGCCAAGCGGCGCTGGAACTGCTTCTGATAAGGTTGCTAGCAAAATCCTTCAAGCCTATGGTATGAAGGGGCTCAACTTCTGTGCCAAACTGCACTTTAAAAATACTGAAAAAGCCAAAGCACTTCTAGAAAGGTAAGTTATGAATTATTTTAAAACATTTCTAAAAGAGTGGGGACTTACGTTCCTTATCATTATACTAGTTGGTCTTAGTCGTCTCTTTCTCTGGACCAATGTCCGTGTGGAAGGGCACTCTATGGATCCGACTCTAGCTGATGGTGAGATTCTCTTTGTCGTCAAACACCTCCCTATTAACCGTTTTGACATTGTAGTTGCCCATGAAGATGATGGAAATAAAGACATCGTTAAACGCGTCATCGGCATGCCTGGTGATACCATTCGCTACGAAAACGACAAGCTCTTTATCAACAATCAAGAAACCGACGAACCTTACCTAGCAGACTACCTCCAACAGTTTAAAAATGATAAACTGCAAAATGCCTATTCGGGGAAAGGCTTTGAAGGGGATAAGGGGGTCTATTTTAGAAGTCTAGCCCAGAAATCTCAAGCCTTTACTGTCGATGTAAATTTCAACACCAGCTTCAGCTTTACCGTACCCGAGGGTGAGTACCTCCTCCTTGGAGATGACCGTTTGGTTTCCAGTGACAGTCGCCATGTCGGGACCTTTAAGGCCAGTCAAATCAAAGGGGAAGCCAAATTCCGTTTCTGGCCACTCAACCGTATCGGAATCTTTTAAAACCAGCAACTAGATGCTGTGATAGTCTTTTTGAGTTAGCTTTTAGGATTAGATTGCAACTTGGCAATATCTTGTATCAAGCCCAAATCCAAGAAAAGCCTACCTGAGAGCTCTATCCCAGCTCTTTTTCTATCAAAAAGGAAACCTATGGAAGTTTATTTTTCAGGCACCATTGAACGCATTATTTTTGAAAACCCCAGTAATTTTTATCGCATCCTCCTCCTAGATATCGAAGATACCAATGCGGAGGACTTTGACGATTTTGAAATCATCGTTACGGGAACTATGGCTGACGTGATTGAGGGCGAAGACTACACTTTTTGGGGGCAAATCGTTCAGCACTCCAAGTATGGAGAACAACTACAAATCAGCCGCTATGAACGCGCAAAACCAACTAAAAAAGGGCTAGTCAAGTACTTTTCCAGTAGCCATTTCAAGGGAATCGGTCTCAAAACTGCTCAAAAAATCGTAGATAGCTATGGTGAAAATACCATAGACGAAATTCTGGAGCATCCTGAAAAGCTGGAAAGCATTGCAGGACTCTCTGCCAAAAATCGTGAAGCTTTCCTCTCTACACTTCGTCTCAACTATGGGACAGAGATGGTCTTGGCAAAACTTGCCAACTACGGCATTCCTAATAAACTAGCCTTTCAGATTCAAGACTTCTACAAGGAAGAAACGCTGGATATTGTCGAAAACTATCCCTACCAACTGGTTGAGGATATCAAGGGCTTGGGCTTTACCATTGCTGACCAATTGGCTGCCGAGCTAGGTATCGAAAGTCAAGCTCCTGAACGCTTCCGTGCTGGCCTTGTCCATAGTCTCTTTCAAGGTTGTATGGATACAGGCGATACCTATATGGAAGCCCGAGATTTGCTGGAACAAACCCTGACTCTCCTCGAGTCTTCCCGTCCCGTGGAACTCGATCCTAGCCAAGTTGCCCAAGAACTCTCCTACCTCATCAAAGAAGACAAGGTTCAGCAGATTGATACCAAAATCTTTGATAACAGCCTCTTTTTCGCCGAGGAAGGCATTCGCAGTCACTTGGTTCGTATCCTTGAAAAAGGAAAACAGAAGAGCCAGGATTTAGAAACCATTCAAAAGCATATCGCTACTGTTGAGGAAGAATTAGGTATCCAATACGATAGCATCCAAAAACAGGCTATCTGCGATGCCATCCAGAACAAGGTCTTTATCCTAACAGGTGGACCTGGTACAGGTAAAACCACTGTTATCAATGGGATTATCGCTGTTTATGCTCTCTTAGAGGGACTTGACCTCAGGAAGAAAAGCAACTTACCAATTCTTCTCGCTGCCCCAACTGGTCGAGCAGCTCGACGCATGAATGAATTGACAGGTTTGCCTAGCGCGACCATACATCGTCATTTGGGAATGACTGGAGACGATGATACCAGTCATCTGGAAGATTATCTGGATGCCGACTTTATCATAGTAGATGAGTTTTCTATGGTGGATACTTGGCTAGCTAACCAACTCTTCTCCAACATCTCTTCTAACAGTAAAATTCTCATCGTGGGTGATAGCGACCAGCTACCTTCTGTCAGTCCTGGACAAGTCCTGGCTGACCTACTCCAGATACCACTGATTCCCAAAACTCGCTTGGAACGGATTTATCGTCAGAGCGAAGAATCAACCATCGTTACCTTGGCTAGCCAGATTCGACAAGGCATCTTGCCAGCTGACTTTACTCAGAAAAAAGCAGACCGCTCCTACTTTGAAATTGCTAGTGGTCATATCCCAGCTACCATTGAGAAAATTCTTGGCGCTGCCCTCAGAAGTGGTATCCCGGCTCGCGATATTCAGGTTCTAGCGCCTATGTATCGAGGTACTGCTGGTATTGATGCCATCAACCAACTCATGCAAGACCTGCTCAATCCTCTTCAAAAGGGACAGGTTAGCTTTGAAACAACTCAGTGTCACTATCGAACAGGGGACAAGGTTATTCACCTAGTCAACGACGCTGAAGTCAATGTCTTTAACGGAGACCTAGGCTACATCACAGACCTGATTTCTGGAAAATACACCGAGTCCAAACAAGACGAGATTGTCATTGATTTTGATGGCAATGAGGTCGTCTACCCACGTAACGAATGGTACAAGATTCGACTGGCCTATGCCATGAGTATCCATAAGTCTCAGGGAAGTGAGTTTCCCGTCGTCATCCTGCCTATCACCAGTGCTAGCAAGCGCATGCTGGAACGCAATCTCATCTACACAGCCATTACACGTGCCAAGAGCAAGCTCATCCTTCTTGGCGAGTTACAGGCCTTTGACTATGCAGTCAAGCATATCGGGACTGCCCGCAAGACCTATCTGATTGAGCGTTTTCAGGACCTGATAGAAAAGACTGACCAAACCAACCCAGCCCCTAGCGAAACGACAAATCATGAGAATTCTCCTCTATCCTACATCCTCACTGAGGAAAACTGGTCTAGCATCCCAGCAATGATCGGGATTACAGATGCAGACCTCAAAGAGATTTTTGGGAAATAGAGCAGCAGAAAGCCCACCTAATCAGGTGGGCTTTTTCTCTTTCAAGATTATTTTACTGTTGCTGTATTTGTGATCAATTCAACAGCTTTTTTGATTGCGATATCGTGTTTCAACATATCAGCTGAAAGCAAGTTTTGAACTTGTGCAACTTCCATGTTGTAAGTTGCAGCCAATTGTTCGATTTCTTTTTGGATTTCTTCTTCAGTAGCGTCAAATCCTTCAGCTTTGGCAACTGCTTCGATTACAAGGTTAGTCTTCGTACGTGACTCAGCTTCTGCTTCGTATTGTTTGTGAAGGTCTTCTTGAGTAGTTCCAGTGATTTGGAAGTACATGTCAGGATTGATACCTTGACGTTGCAAGTTTCCAAGGAATTCGTTTACTGAACGGTGAACTTCTTCGTGGATCATTTCTTCTGGAAGTTCTACGATTTCAGCGTTTTCTACAGCTTTATCGATTGCTGCACCTTCAAGGGCATCTTTGTATGCTTCTTCTTTCACAGCAGTCAATTCTTTGCGGTATTTTTCTTTCAATTCAGCAAGTGTTTCCACTTCTTCGTCAATGTCTTTTGCAAGTTCATCGTCAAGAGCTGGAACTTCTTTTGCTTTTACTTCGTGGATAGTTGTCACGAATTTAGCTTCTTTACCTGCAAGATCTTCTGCTTGATAGTCCTCTGGGAATGTTACGATAACGTCAACAGTTTCGCCAGCTGAGTGTCCAACCAATTGGTCTTCGAAACCAGGGATGAATTGACCTGATCCAAGTCCAAGTGAGAAGTTTTCACCTTTTCCACCGTCGAACTCAACACCGTCGATAGAACCAACGAAGTCAATCACAACTGTGTCGCCATTTTCAGCAGCAGCTTCCTTGATAACCAATTCAGCCAAGTTGTTGCGTTCGCGTTCAATACGCTCTTCAACATCAGCGTCTGTTACTTCTTTTTCTACATCTACTGATACTTCAAGGTTTTTGTAGTCGCCCAATTTTACTTCAGGTTTTGTCACGACTTCAGCAGTGATGACCCAGTCTTGACCTTTTTCCATTGAAGTCACGTCAATTTTTGGTTGTGCAACTACTTCAAGACCAGCTTCTTTTACTGCAGCCTCATAAGCATTTGGCAAAAGAGCGTTCAACACATCTTGGTAAAGTGTTTCTTCACCAAATTTCTTATCAAAGATAGGACGTGGAAGGTGACCTTTACGGAAACCTGGAACATTAAGAGTTTTCTTTACTGAGTTGAAGACACGATTCACTTCTGGTTTGATTTGGTCTTGAGAGATTGTGAAAGTCAAGACACCACGGTTTGTTTCTTTGTTTTCAAATGATACAGACATTCTGTCATTTCTCCTTAAAATTTTTTAAATACAGTCTATTATAACATAAACGAGCGACTTTTTTCAAGTAATGAATACGCTTTTCAATAGTGCTAGAGATACTTGCTCGCTTCCTTGATACTGAGTTCAGCCATTCTTTCCTTGTTTTTTTCGATGAAGCTTGCTACCCAGTCTGGATTGGTTTTGGAGTAGTCTCTTAGAGCCCAGCCGATGGCTTTGTTAATAAAAAATTCTGTCTGGTCCAGATTATTGAGTAGGACCTTTTCCATCAGTCGGACATCGGTTTTCTCTTTTCTTAACAACTGGTGATCAATAGCAACGCGTCTCAGCCAGATATTGTCTGATAGGCTCCATTTTAAAATCACTTCTTCAAGTTCCGGATGGTCTGCTACCAAACTCCCTACTACTCGGTCTAGGATATCTACCGTGTCCCACCAAGACTTGGTCACGACTAGATGTTCAAGCTTAGGCAAATCATCCTTCGTTAGATAAGACTGCATGGCTTTCAAATAGTTGGCCGCCACATATTGGTATTCTCTAGGTTCCTTTTCCCAGCAATTGTCCACAAAATCCCAATCGATGACCTTTGTTTTTTTCGCACTTGGAAAGTATTTTTTATAAAGGACATTTCTTTCAGGAGCTGCAATACCTAGAAAGGAAAATTGATGGCGCATATAGGCTTCCATGGGACCTGCTTTATTCGGATTTTTTGTCGCTTCTAACTCTCCAAGTAAATCTACAAGACTCATCTAAAAATCCTCCTGCCCTACCAAGTGGTGCTGAAAGGCGTAGACCGCAGCCTGGGTGCGATCGCTGACCTCAAGTTTGGCTAGAATATTGGACACATGGGTCTTGACCGTCTTGAGAGAGATAAAGAGTTCATCTGCGATGCGCTGATTTTCATAGCCCTTGGCAATGAGTTGAAGTACATCTCGCTCACGCGCAGTCAATTCTTCGTGAAGTTCCATATGATTGCGGTGGTATTCGACCTTCTTGCTGACCTCTTGCTCAATAGAAAGCTCGCCCGCTGCCACCTTACGAACTGCATGAAGCAGTTCGTCTGCACTAGAAGTCTTGAGCATATAGCCCCTAGCACCAGCATTCAAGACTGGCATGATTTTTTCATTGTCCAAGTAAGAAGTTACAATCAAAATCTTGGCTTCAGGCCATTCTTTGAGGATGGCCAAGGTCGCGTCAATCCCATTCATCTCAGGCATGACAATATCCATGACAATGACATCTGGACGCAGTTCCAAGGCCAACTCAATACCTTGAGCCCCATTGGCAGCCTCGCCCACAACTTCTACATCGTCTTGGAGGTCAAAATAGCTTTTCAAGCCCAATCGGACCATTTCATGGTCATCTACCAGTAAAATTTTCATCTCTACTCCTTTATAATTCCTTGTCTAGTAGGGGAATACGGATATCAATCGCCAGTCCTTGCTTTGGAGCTGTCAAGAGTTGGACCGTTCCTGCCATATCTTCAACCCGCTCCTTGATATTTCTCAGTCCATAACTCAAGTCGTCTAAGCTTCCCAACTGGAAACCAATTCCATTGTCCACCACCTTCAGCTGCAATTCAACATCTGTCTGATAGAGATAAACATCTAGACAAGATGCCTGAGCATGGCGGAGGGTATTGCTGATCAACTCCTGCAAAATGCGGAAGATATGTTCTTCAATCTTCTTGGGCAATTTAGACACATTTTGCTTGAGACTAACCTTGAGATCACTCTTGTCCTCAAGCTCTTTTAAGAGGATTTGAATCCCCTCAATCAAACTCTTCTCTTCCAACTCAACTGGTCGCAAATGCAGGAGCAAGACTCTCAAGTCCTTCTGAGCCGTTTCAAGGATGGCTGCGACACTTTGCAACTGGGTCTGCATCTTTTCTCTATCCAGCCTCAAAGCCCGCTGACTGACACCTGATAAAATCATATGGGCCGCAAACAACTCCTGACTAACTGTATCGTGCAGGTCGCGTGCAATCCGCTTCCGTTCTTTCTCGATGATTTCTTCTTTCCTGACCAGGCTTTGATTTTCAGCCTTTTGAACAGCTTCTGTCAAGAGGTTGAGCTTACCGGACAAGGACTTAAAACTGGCGTCCAAGTCTGGATCTGCAAAGGTGATCACCTCTTTCCCTGCTAGCAGTCGCTTGAGATTGACTTGCATTTTTCTGCGAGAAATTTCTTCCATCACGCGCCAAAAGAGGACAAAAAAGAAGGTCATGGAAAGGCTAAAGACCAAGATCAAGAAGATGAATTTCTCTGTTTTCTCGATATCTTGTAACAAATAGGACAAATCAAGATTTAAAATATCAAGCAAACTATTTGTCAAAAAGAGGATAAAGAGGAGAGAAGTCAGCCCGATTAACAGATACGATTGCTTTTTCATCCTCTGACCACCTCCACATCTCCAATCATACTGGTTAGGAAAATTTTGACGCTCTTGTTACTCTTGAGATAGTCCCTGGTTTCCTGATGATAGTGTTCATTACGAAGGGCTCGCTTGGGTTGATGGAGGAAAGTTAAATCTCCATAGAGACAGTTGACACTGAGACTGATTTCCACATCTACAGGTACGATAATCCTAGTCGTTCCGACCATCTTTCTAAGGATAATGACATTGTCATGATTGGTTAGGATAACTCTTTCTAGATGAATGGTATCCTTACCCATGAGGCGAAAGAGATTGATATCATCAAACTGGCAGATCTGGTGACTAGAGAAATGATGGAGATTGCCAAACCAGCGATTCTTTTCATTTTTAACCGTCACTACCTCTTCAAAGACCAAGTCGGTTTCCTCTCTTTCTTGATTCATCATTGGATAGAGAAGAAAGAGGCTGTATATGACTGCTACAAAGATAGCTAAAATCACAAAAGGATTGAGCATGACGATGAAAAAGAAAAGAATAGTCGCTACAAGGAGGAAGACGTTGTTGCCCTCTTTACCTGTATAATAGCGTATCAGGAGAAGAAAGAGGAAGAGAATCAGCAGAAAACGCGAAAAATGCTCTGATACCATCAAAATCAGAGCTCCCGTCAACAGACAGGCTTCAATAAATAAAAAGATTTGAAATTTTTTCATAGCTGCATCCTCTCTTTTCTATTTTATCACAATTCAAAAAAGTCACCTCGGTCTGAGGATGGAAAAAGGCGGTTGACAAAGAGATACAAAAAGGGCGGGATTCTTGTCCCGACCTCTCTACATCTGATCATTCGCTTCTTTTAGTTTTCCATATAGAATGTAATCTACCTTTTGCAGATCAGCTATGGTGGTACAATTAAGGGCACACATGATCAAGCGTAAATCTGCTTTCCAACCTTGGATGATGCTAATCACTTCCTCGACCGAGTAGGTTTCAACCAATTCCAGAACGGTACGTGACAGTCCTACAGCCTTGGCTCCAAAGACCAAGCACTTCATCATATCAAGCGGGTTCCGAACGCCTCCACTGACCAAGAGCTGGACCTTATCTTTCCAGGCTTGGGCATTGAGAAGGGCTTGCATCGTAGACTGCCCCCATTGATTGAGGTAATCACGCTGACCACTGCGACGGTTTTCGATATAGGCAAAGCTGGTACCACCACGACCTGACAGGTCAAAGGTTCGAACCCCCAGTTCATAGGCTCTCTCGATGGTCTTCACATCCATCCCAAAACCTACTTCCTTTAAAATGATTGGAACGGGGATTTGCTTGCTATAATCTGCTAGATGCGATTGCCAGCTTCTAAACTTCCTTTCTCCCTCAGGCATGAGCAATTCCTGCATGACATTAACATGCACTTGCAAGAGAAGAGGATTCATCTCTTCTACAGTCTGAAGACCCAACTCAATAGGCTTGTCCAATCCAATATTGGTTCCAAGGAGGAGATTGGGATGACTAGACTTAACAGAAAAAGAGTTATCTGTTGGATCTTTGAGGGCTGCGCTATAAGAACCCGTTACAAACAAAATCCCACAGTTTTCTGCCACCTGAGCCAGTTTTTGATTGATTTCTCTTCCCTTATCGCTCCCACCCGTCATGGCATTGATATAAAAAGGAAAGTCCCATTTTCGACCAGCAAATTCTGTCGAAAGATCAATCTCATCCAGGTCGTAAAGAGGCAGGGAAGAATGAATCAACTCCACCTCATCAAAGCTATTATAGGAACTTTTCTGCTCAAGGGCATAGCGGATGTGCTCGTCCTTACGATTTGTCGTCATGTCCTATCCTTTCTTGGTATAAGAGCTCAATCCCCAGATTGGCCCAGCGATTTTTTAAGGTTTCAGTTGATTGTACATCAAAACTAAAGGCAATACCACAGTCACCACCACCAGCGCCACTACTCTTGGCAACAGCCCGTAAATCTTGACTGGCTTCTTTCAACTGTCTCAGCGAAGGCGTGTATATATCTGCGCTCAAGTCTTCTAAAAGCTGACTGGCTATTCCCACTTGCTCGATGATTTTTTCTGCATTCCCCAGCTCCAAGGCTTCTACCAAAGCAGACACCGTTGCTTTTGAGGAACTTAAAAAATTCTGATTGATGTTTCGCTTGATTTGCTTGACCATTTGACTCGATACAGCCACTTGCTTGGTCCATCCCACTAGGAAATCACATTCTAGGGCTGGTTTCACTTGTGAGATAGAAAAGCCCCAGTCACGCTCCAAAACTGTCGCCAAGCTTTCTTCTTGCAACCAAGCAGCTATCTTCTTTCGATCAAAAGACTGGTAGAGAACCAAATCCTCTGCAACGATACAGGCAAGGTCTCCCATGGAACCATTGTCGCCACGCTTGAGCAAGACCGCGCTAGCCAGCTTGAACAAGAGATATTGGTCAACTGAAAGACCATAGAGGGCTAGCAGAGCCTTGACAACCAAGATAACGACGCTGCCACTAGAGCCTAGACCAAACTTTTTCCCTTCTCGTTCCATTTTTCCTCGGATTTCCAAAGAAAAAGGTCGCAAAGTCTGACCACGATCGGCGAGGAAGTCATTCACCAAAGCAATTGTTTCTTGAATCAAACTGTAGGCAGGATTTGGCGTCAAGTCCACTGCGAAATCAAACATATCTGAGTAAATACGGTAGCTATCAGAAAAGGCAATCTCAGCCCTCATATAGATGGGAATGGCCTTTATCAAGGCAAACTGTCCTGGCTCTAAAATAGCATACTCACCCGCCCAATAGAGTTTTCCGCAAGTTTTAACAGCAATCATCTTGACTCAAATCCTTTGTTTTTGACACAATCAAGCGATAACGTTGACCGAAGATTTCTGACAAATGCTCCAAGTCTTTCTCCTGACAGAGAACCTTAACATTGGGACCAGCATCCATGGTAAAGTAACAGGCTTCCCCTTGCTTGCGAAGCTGGCGAACAAAGTCCATAGCTTCATAGCTTGCATCGGTCAGATAAGAAAAAGCTGGCGATGCTGTTTTGGTAGTAGCGTGCATAGCAAGGGCATTTTTCTCCGTTAATTCCCCAACCTTGGCAAAGTCATTCTCTTTGAGATAGACCAGCATATCCTGATAGTCCTTTTCAGACTGACGCACCCAGTCGTCAAAAGTCGTCGAGGTTTCCACACAGAGTTTCATCCCATCACGGCTAGAGATTGGTTTTTTCTTGTCCTCTAGCACCAACATGATCATAGCTAGTTTCAAGTCTGTCTCTACAGGGTAAATTTCCCCACTATCCTTGTCCCAGGCACCCAGTGGTCCATAAAAACTACGAGAGGAAGAACCTGAAGCAAACTTAGCCTCCTGTGCTAACTGGCTTCTATCCAATCCAAGTTTGAAATAGGCATTGCAAGCCTTAACTAAGGCGGACAAACCGCTAGAACTTGAGGACAGGCCCGCTGCGGTAGGCATGTTGTTTTGGGTATCGATACGGACAAAGCCCTCACCTTCTGGACGGTAACGGTTGATAATCTTACTCATCTTAGCATGCTCCGCCTCATTTTGGAGCTGACCATTGATATAAAAAGCATCAGCTTTCGCATGGGCTGGAAGAGGTGACAAGGTCGTCTCTGTATACATATTTTCCAAAGTCAAAGAAATACTGCTAGTAGCCGGAACCATCTCTTTTTCTTTTTTCTTTCCCCAGTATTTGATAATGGCAATATTTGCGTAGGAACATACTGTTACAGGCTTTCGATCCATGTCTGAACAGCTCCTTTCTCTTCTAATCGTTTTGCTAGTTCTTGTGCTTGATCTAGAGTAGCTGCCAAGGCTATGATACAGCCTCCTAGCCCACCACCACTCATCTTGGCACCCAAAGCTCCCTGACTCAGAGCCGTTTCAACGAGGGAATCAGACTCAGGGCTACTAACACCAATTTCTTTTAGATGTAAATGTGCCTGACTGAAGATTTGTCCCAGTTTTTCAGCATCTTTTTGTCTAATCGCATCTTCTGCCTGCTGGGTCAATTCTCCCAAGGCATGCAAAAACGGAAGAGCATCCTTCCCCTTGCTTTGAACCACTTGGATGGCTTCGCGTGTATGACCGTAAACGCCTGTATCTGCAATGACCAGATAGGCTGATAAGTCCATGTTTAATTCTGTAAAGCCGACATTCTTGATAAAACAAATCGGTCGATTACTGAGACAGGTCTTGGCATCCAAACCACTCGGATTCATATGGGCAATCATCTCAGCCCGATTGACCAAGATTTCCAATACATGATGAGGCAGTTCGGCTTGATAATAGTCAAAAACAGCTCGAATGGCTGCTATGCTGATAGCTGCTGACGAACCCATCCCCCGTTTTTCAGGAATAGCTGAGTCAATCCGACAACGAATGCAAGCATCCTTGATATTTAGATGCTCAAGCGAAGCATACACCGCCATAGACAAGGTATCCTCCTCGTAAAGACGCCATGGACTTTCAGCAGGGACCACCTTACAAGTCACCTCCACCTCTATAAGAGGCAGGGAAATGGCTGGATAACCATAAACGACAGCGTGCTCTCCTATTAAAATAATCTTACTATGTGCCTGACCGACACCTACTTTTTTTGTCATTTTTTCCTTTTGCTAGACGATGAGACCGTCTCATTTTTCACACAAGTATTTATTCTTTCCTATCTATTTTATTATATTTTCACAAAAAAAGCGATTGTTTCCTTCACAATCGCCTCTTTCATTATTGGACCCATTCGCCATTATAGTTGACGTAGTAGCCATCCACTCTTGTACTAACTGCTAAAGCACCTGAGCTATAAGCGTAGTACCATTTGCCATTGACCTTGAACCAGCCTGTCTTCATATCTCCATTATTTTCATGTAGGTAGTACCAAGTCGAACCTTCTTTCACCCAGCCAGTTGCCATGGCTCCTGATGAACGGAGATAGTACCACTTGTTACCGACATAAGCCCAACCTGTCTTCATATCTCCATTTTGAGCATCTAGATAATACCAAGTTGAACCATCTTGATACCAGCCAGTCGCCATGGCTCCTGATGAGCGGAGGTAGTACCACTTATTACCTAGATATTTCCAACCAGTCTGCATTGCAGCAGTTGTTGGATCCAAATAGTACCAAGTCGAATCATCGTTTATCCAGCCTGCACGTCTTTCACCACCAAGGTAGTCTTTCCCTGAATAACCTGTTTTTGCTAGATAGTACCAGTTAGATTGATCGTAGAACCAACCTGTCTTTAAAGAATGATCTTGGCCAAAGTAATAGTTTGATAATTTAAGAACTTCTGGACCTTCAAAGCCTTCACCATGTTTTTTGCCAACATTTAATGAATCCTTAATCTCTAATTGTTGCCAACCAACAAATTCTTGTAGTCCCCCATCTTGTCCAAAGTAGTACCACTTCTGTTGAAGGCCAATTTCGAAAACTGGACGATTGTCAAATAAATCATCACGATAACCTGTCCCAGGAATTTCTATGTATTGCCAACCAACAACCATCTCTCCTCCATCATCAAAATAGTAGGTTTTACCGTCTATTTTATGCCAATAGATCGCTTTATGGTCATCTTTTATATAGTATTTTCTATTATTCTTATCAACAAACTGTCCACCTGTGGTATCCGCCAATACGGTACTTGTCGCTAGCAAACCAAAGAAAAAGACTGCTAGAGCAACTTGAAACATTTTTTTCAAAAATTTCATTAGATTTTTCCTCCATCACTGATTGTAGCAAAGACCTGACTGTATGTCAATATATAGAAACTTCTCAAAAAAAGCAGTTACACAACTGCAACTGCTTTCCTATTCTTGCATGGTGTAACCAACACCACGCACGGTTTTAATGTAGCTTTTTTGACCTTTTACATCAAGCTTGCTACGTAGATAACGGATATAAACATCCACGATATTGGTCTCTGTCGCACTTTCGTACTTCCAAACACTTTCCAACAACTGCTCACGAGTCAAGACTTTCTTGCTTCCCATGAGAGTGGCCAAAAGGTCATACTCACGACGCGTCAGAGCAATCATCTCCTCGCCACGATAAACGGTATGATGTTCTACATCCATACGTAGGTTGCGGTAAGACGTTGGGACCTTCATTTGACTACAGTGTTGGTCGATAAAGTCCCGACCTCGGAAAATCGCTGAAATACGAGCTACCAGATTATCAATAATCACTGGCTTATAGATGTAAGAAACGGCGAAGCGCTGGATTGTCTCAATCTGGTCTTGCAATTCTTCGCGATGGTCCAAGACCATGATCACTGAGGCTGGTTTTGTCCGACTCAGCCTCTCTGCAAAATCCTGGGCCGTCATATCCCCCAGATGAGCATTCAGTAAAATCAAGTCATAGTCCGTCTGGAGAGCCATGGAGAGAGCTTTTTGCCCCTCCTCTACCTGATCAACACGGTATTGCTCTTTTTGGAGTTCCAGACTGAGAAAATGAGCTAGATTTCGTTCTTTCTCAAGTAATAAAATCCGTTTCCCCATGGCAGACCTACTTATTTTTCGTCATACCAAGAGTAGTGGAATGTTCCTTCTTTGTCTTTACGTTGGTAAGTGTGAGCACCAAAGTAGTCACGTTGTGCTTGGATCAAGTTAGCAGGAAGGTCAGCTGAACGATAGCTATCAAAGTAAGTAATAGCTGCTGAGAAGGTTGGTACTGGTACACCAGCTTGAACAGCAAGAGCTACGATATCACGTACTGCTTGTTGGTACTTGGCAGTGACATCCAAGAAGTATTCATCCAAGAGAAGGTTAGCAAGGTCTGCATCACGGTTGTAAGCATCTGTAATTTTTTGCAAGAAACGTGAACGGATGATACAGCCATCACGCCAGATAGAGGCGATGTCCGCAAATGGCAAGTTCCAGTTGTTTTCTTTAGAAGCCACACGCAATTGAGCAAATCCTTGTGCGTATGAAATGATTTTTGAGAAGTAAAGAGCTTGACGGATCTTTTCGATCAACTCTGCCTTGTCTCCTTCAAACTTGAAGGCAGCTGGTTTTGGAAGCACCTTGCTAGCATGCACACGTTCTTCTTTGTAAGTAGAGATATAACGTGCAAATACTGACTCAGTAATTAGTGACAACGGCACACCAAGGTCAAGAGATGATTGGCTAGTCCATTTACCAGTTCCCTTGTTACCTGCAGCGTCAAGGATGTAGTCTACGATTGGTCCATCTTGACCTTCATCGTCTTTACGGCTCAAGATATCAGCTGTGATTTCAATCAAGTAGCTGTCCAATTCACCCTTGTTCCACTCAGTAAAGATTTCAGCCATGTCTTCTGCAGAAAGACCGAGCAAGTGTTGCATCAAGTCATAGCTTTCTGCGATCAATTGCATATCACCATACTCGATACCGTTGTGTACCATCTTCACATAGTGACCAGCTCCATCAGGACCGATGTAAGTCACACATGGTTTGCCATCTTCTGGTGCTTTAGCTGAGATTTCTTCGAGAACATCCGCAACCAATTCGTAGGCTTCTTTTTGTCCACCAGGCATGATAGAAGGACCTTCAAGGGCACCTTTTTCACCACCAGAAACACCTGTTCCGATAAAGTTAATGCCAGAGTTGGCCAATTCTTCATTACGACGGATAGTGTCTTTGTAGAAAGTGTTTCCTCCATCAATCAAGATATCACCCTTGTCAAGGTGTGGAAGAAGGGCTTGAATAGTTGCGTCTGTACCAGGTCCAGCTTGAACCATAAGCATGATACGACGAGGTTTTTCGATTGAGTTTACAAAGCTTTCAACGTCATAGCTTGGCACAAAGTTCTTTTCAGGATGGCAAGCAATCACGTCTTCTGTTTTTTCTTTACTACGGTTGTAAATGGCAACTGTATAGCCACGAGATTCAATATTTAGGGCAAGGTTACGACCCATTACGGCCATACCTACGACACCAAAGTTAGCTTTTGTCATGTGACACTCCTCTTGTTTAATATGTTTTATTTTATCATTTTTACCTATGAAAGGAAAGAATTTTGTAACGATTGCTTAGTAGTCCAAGTCATCCGCGTGACCAGCTCCATTACCGACAAAGTATCCCGTCTTACAGTTGAGGGTGAAGAGGTAGGTTCCATCTGGTTTGTAGAGGTTGTAATAACCATTTCCGTTTACGATATTGACCCGTTCTAGGATATATTGATTGCCAGTGATATAACCACGAGCACGTGATGTTGCTAGGATTTGTTCCAATACACCATCAGCAAAATTCCAGGCAGGGTTGTTGCTATCGTCTACAGCTGATTGGTTGTACGGTACACGGCTGACACTTCTTTGAAGGTTGACACCATCGCTAGGCAAGCCTCCATTTGCATCATTACTAGCTGGGGCAGTTGGAGAACTTGATGCAGAACTTGATGAAGCTGACGAACTGCTCGTACTGCTATCAGTCGTTGTGCTTGAACTTTCTTGACTACTGCTACTTGAACTTGAGCTAGAGGCGCTTGTTTGCTGACTCTTACCAAGGCTAATGGCCTTATCTAACAGTTTATCTAGCTCTGTATTTCCTGTTTTAATTTCTGTAAATTTAGCATCTGCCTTGATTTTTGCATTGGTATCCAAGACACCATCAGTAATTGCTGGAGTTTCAAACTGATTATTCACTTCTTGCACAGCCTTGATTTGAGTTTCCAAACTATCATACTTAGATTTTGCAAGGGTATACTCTCGACTGCCTTCGAGTTTAGCTAGCTGAGCCTTGAGTTGGTTCAACTTGTCAAACTGACTATTTTTCAAGGCTGTTTTATTAGCATCCGTATAAAAAGCATCGTAGAGGGTATTAAACTCTTGTAGGGCTGTTTGTGTTTCCTGATTGTTAGAAGACGACTGAGAAGACTGGATAGCTTGGTTAGAGCGAGCTACTTGGCGATAGATATAGTAACCACCTGCCAGGATAAGGACTGCAGCTAAGGCCGAACCGATAACAAACACGCGCTTCTTTTTCGAATTAGAAGTTGTTTCTGATTCTGCCTGAGCTGAGCGTGAAAGTTGAGCTGTCTCTTCCTCCTCTTTCTCATCAGCAACCTCTGTCGGCGCTTGCTTTTCCAACACAAGCGGTTCCAAGTCTTGATTTTCCTCTCCCAAAGGAGGCAAAACCACGTCCGAGCTTGTAGATTCCGCTGAGTCTGACACCGTTTCTTCTGAAACTGTCTCGGGTTCCTCTATGATTGGCGCCGACTCTTCAGCGATTTCTGGAACTTCCTGTGTCAATTCTTCTTGAGCCTGAGTTTCTAGTAGTTCTTCTTTTTTAAATTGACGTGTTTCAAACTTATCCGCCTCGATTTCCTCGCGGTGCTGTTTGATATATTTGTCTAGAATATTATCTTCTGGCAGTACGCCAGCTTCAACCTCTTCATTTTTACGGATGACCTGACCAACTGTCAAATCTTTAGCTTCATCAAAATCAAATTTGGACTCTTGATGCTCTTTTTTATGACGATTGTGCTTTTTTTTACTCATCTGTCTTCCTTTCTACTTTACCTCTTGGCGTTTCACACGCTGACCAAAGTATTGATACAAATCCACTTTTAAGGTCCCGTTATACAGCTTTCGTTTCTTATCAGCTGGACTTCCGTATTTGCTTTCAAAAGCTTCGTCACTAGTCAGGATAAACTTACTCCAGGTTTTCAGTGGTGCAAAGACCTGTCCCATCTCAGCATAGAGTTTGGTAACTCCTGCATCATCCGACAAACGTTCACCATATGGCGGATTGGAAATGATAACGCCATTGATCTTGTCTGAACGCAAGTCCTGTACCCGCATTTGCTTAAAGGTGATATCACCTGCCACACCTGCTGCTTGGGCATTGGCTTTAGCAATCTCCACCATGCGAGCATCAATATCACAGCCCATGATATCCAGTTCAACCTCACGATTGATTTTCTTAGCAGCATCAGTACGCACTTCTTGGATTAACCGATCGCTAACCCAGTTCCATTCTTCAAAAGCAAAGGAACGGCGAAGGCCAGGAGCCATCTTTTTAGCCATCATAGCCGCCTCGATACAGAAAGTTCCTGAACCACAGGTCGGATCGATCAAGGGCTTGTCTGGATACCAGTTAGAGAGTTGTAAAATGGCTGCTGCCATGTTCTCTTTGATAGGAGCTCCACCCTTTTCCGTACGATAACCACGCTTAAAGAGGCTAGAACCTGTCGTGTCAATCATGACAGTTGCCACATCTTTCAGGATGGACACCTCGATCTTAAACTCGGGACCAGTCTCCATCAAGGGAACCCCTTCTGGACGGGCATAGTGCTTTTGCAGTTTCTTCACAACCGCCTTCTTGGAAATCGCCTGAACACTGGGTTCATTGTGCAGTTTGGACTTAACACATTTGGCCTTAGAAATAGGGAAACGCGCTCCAAGTGGGAGATAGTTTTCCCAATCCAGAGCAAAAACTCCTTGAAAGAGTTCCTCAAAGGTCTTAGCAGGAAAGCTCCCGACTACAATCTTGATGCGGTCAGCTGCTCGAAGCCAAAGATTGGTCTCGATGATTGCCTTCACATCTCCTTGAAAACGGACACGCCCATTTTCAACCTGGCAGTCATAACCGAGCTCTCGCACCTCACGCCCAACGACAGCCTCGAGCCCCGCTGCAGCAGTTGCGATTAAATTAAATTCTTTTTTCATTTTACAGTCTTGTAAGACCTTTCTTTTGTACACTTTAAAAAATGAGGTTGAGAAAGATTTCTCAGCCCCAACCTATATGCAATTT
>CAJPSM010000003.1 GCA_905373305.1 uncultured Streptococcus sp.
ATAGAGTGATGTTATTGTACCAATAAGGAGAATTATGGTCAACTATCCACATAAACTTTCATCTCAAAAAAGACAAACATTCCCTTCACAAACTAAAAATTTCGCAAATCGGGGAATGTCTTTTGAAAAGATGATCAACGCTACAAACGACTACTATTTGTCGCATGGACTGGCTGTTATTCACAAGAAACCAACTCCCATCCAAATCGTGCGTGTCGATTATCCCAAAAGAAGTCGTGCCAAGATTGTTGAAGCCTACTTTAGACAGGCCTCAACGACTGACTATTCGGGGGTTTATGATGGATACTACATCGACTTTGAAGCCAAGGAAACTAGGCAAAAACATGCGATTCCGATGAAGAATTTCCATCTCCATCAGATCCAACACATGGAACAAGTTCTTGCCCAGCAAGGAATCTGCTTTGTCCTCCTTCACTTTTCTTCTCAGCAAGAAACCTACTTATTGCCGGCCATTGATTTGATTCGTTTCTATCATCAAGATATGGGACAAAAGTCAATGCCACTTGGATATATTCGAGAAAATGGATATAAGATTGAGCCTGGTGCCTTTCCACAGATTCCCTATCTCGACGTTATCAAAGAACATTTACTAGGTGGTAAAACAAGATGAACAAACAAACTTTCCTGCGAATTGCTAAGTATGTCAGTATCTGCCTCTTAACTGTATTTATCGCAGCTATTATGCTAGGTGGAGGCCTCTTTCTCTACTATGTCAGCAAGGCTCCGGCTCTATCCGAAAGTAAACTAGTCGCTACAACGTCTAGTAAGATCTATGACAGCAAAAATGAACTTATCGCTGATCTGGGTTCTGAGCGCCGTGTCAATGCACAGGCTAATGAAATCCCTACGGAGCTGGTCAATGCAATTGTCTCTATTGAAGATCATCGTTTCTTCAGTCACCGAGGAGTAGATACGATTCGTATCCTAGGCGCTTCCTTACGAAACCTTCGTGGTGGGGGCGGTCTTCAAGGTGGTTCTACCTTGACACAGCAGTTGATTAAATTAACCTACTTCTCAACGTCAACATCTGACCAGACACTTTCACGTAAGGCTCAGGAAGCTTGGCTAGCCGTTCAGCTAGAACAAAAGGCGACCAAACAAGAAATCCTAACTTACTACATCAACAAGGTCTATATGTCCAACGGAAATTACGGGATGCAAACGGCAGCCCAAAACTACTATGGTAAAGACCTCAAAGATTTAAGTCTGCCTCAATTGGCTCTCCTAGCTGGAATGCCTCAGGCTCCAAATCAATATGACCCCTATTCTCATCCAGAAGCGGCACAAGAACGTCGCAATCTCGTCCTCTCTGAGATGAAGGGGCAAGGCTACATTACAGCTGAGCAATATGAAAAAGCTATTAATACTCCGATTACAGATGGACTGCAGAGCCTCCGTTCTGGAAACAACTATCCAGCCTATATGGACAATTACCTCAAAGAGGTAATCGACCAAGTCGAACAGGAAACTGGTTACAATCTTTTGACTACAGGTATGGAAGTTTATACCAATGTGGATCCAGCTGTTCAACAGCGTCTCTGGGATATTTACAATACGGACGAGTATGTCAACTATCCAGATGATGAGTTACAGGTAGCCTCTACTATCGTCGATGTCACAAACGGGAAAGTCATTGCCCAATTAGGTGCTCGCCACCAATCAAGTAATGTTTCATTTGGAATAAACCAGGCTGTAGAAACTAACCGTGACTGGGGTTCTACCATGAAGCCTATTACAGACTATGCTCCTGCTTTGGAATATGGCATTTATGACTCAACTGCTTCAATTGTTCACGATAGCCCTTATAATTACCCTGGAACCTCTACCCCTGTCTATAACTGGGATAAGAGTTACTTTGGAAACATAACACTCCAGTATGCTCTCCAGCAATCACGGAATGTACCGGCTGTAGAAACGCTAGAGAAAGTAGGGCTAGATCGTGCCAAGACGTTTCTAAATGGACTCGGTATTGACTATCCAAGCATACACTATGCTAATGCTATTTCAAGCAATACAACCGAATCTGACAAAAAGTATGGAGCAAGCAGTGAAAAAATGGCCGTAGCCTATGCTGCCTTTGCCAATGGCGGTATTTACCATAAGCCAATGTACATCAACAAAATCATCTTTAGTGATGGTAGTTCAAAAGAGTTTTCTGATTCAGGAACACGCGCTATGAAAGAAACAACTGCCTACATGATGACAGAGATGATGAAAACAGTTCTGACCTACGGAACAGGACGTGGAGCCTACCTTTCATGGCTACCACAAGCTGGTAAGACTGGAACATCAAACTATACAGATGATGAAATCGAGAAATACATCAAGAACTCTGGTTATGTAGCTCCAGACGAAATGTTTGTCGGCTATACTCGTAAATATTCAATGGCTGTCTGGACCGGTTACTCTAACCGACTTACTCCTATCGTGGGTGATGGCTTCTACGTTGCAGCTAAGGTCTACCGTTCTATGATGACCTACCTCTCAACAGATGACCATCCAGGGGATTGGACCATGCCTGAAGGCCTTTACAGAAGCGGAGAATTTGTCTTTAAGAATGGAGCACGCAATACGTGGGTTCCTTCACCATCTACACAACAAAGTTCTACATCTGAAAGTTCTAGCTCTACATCTGAGAGTTCGACTTCTCAGTCAAGCTCAACTACCCCAAGCACAAGTCAAACGCAGACGATTCCTCAACAATCAGGAACTGCACCTGCTGAGCAAAACCAACCAAGTCAACCGCAACAATAAGCAAAATCCTGAGAAGTAAAATTCTCAGGATTTTTATTCTTTATAGCACAATAGTTTATCCCAACAGTACCATGACTCTTTTGATCGTTTCTCTAACTATTATAGAGGTTATGGTGCTGTCTTTTCACTTCCTCTCAATGCTAAAATGTGTCAAAAACAAAGGTCATCAGAGGCTATTCCTTTTTCCCTTTCGCGATAAAGATAGCGGATAGGGCTAGACTTACGCCTGCTAGGAAGAGAGCTGTGTCAGATTTGCTTTTACCTGTTGCCGGAAGCTCCTTCTGATCATCATGTTTAACTTCTGGAGTCTTAGTATCCGCAAGTGGACTTAAGTTCAACTTGTACTCTGGCTTTTCAACTGTCGGTGCTGGTTGGTCTCCTGCTGTACCAAGTGGACCTGTGTACTCTGGTACTTCATGTACTGCTGCCTCTACCGCGTTCACACCACCTGTAAAGTCTGGTTTCTCAACTGTCGGTGCTGGCTGATCTCCTGCTGTACCAAGTGGACCTGTGTACTCTGGAAGCTCATGTACCAAGGCTTCAACTGCATTGACACCACCTGTGAATTCAGGTTTCTCTACTGTTGGAGCGGCTTGGTCGCCTACTGTTGCTACTGGACCTGTGTACTCTGGTACTTCATGTACTGCTGCTTCTACCGCGTTCACACCACCTGTAAACTCTAGTTTCTCAACTGTCGGTGCTGGCTGATCTCCTGCTGTACCAAGTGGACCTGTGTACTCTGGTACTTCATGCACTGCTGCCTCAGCCGCATTCACACCACCTGTAAAGTCCGGTTTGCTCAAAACTGGTGGTTCTTCATCACCTTTGCTTGATTGAACAGATTCTTCTGTCAATTCTTGATAGAAGCTCGCCAATTCATAAAACTCGGCCTTGCCGCCTTCCCAGACTAATTTGACGTCTAGAAGAGAGCCACCATTTCGGATAGCAAAAGTTTGGAGACTAGATGTAATAGCACCAAGGTCTGTCCAGCTGTCTTGACCATCCTTGAGTGTTCTAGCAAGAATACGTGCTTTCGCTCCTTCAGGAAGACTGGAGACGAGACGAAGGTGGTTAGCATTGGTCGGCTCAGACAAGTGATACACCAACTCGCCCTTCTCTTTTTCAGACTTGTAGCTGGTCAAGACTTTTCCGTCTACAAGATTATTGTAGAGGTTGCCTTGGCTTTCTCCACCGTTTCCTTCTACTGTTGGATCATTGATTGGTTTGACAAATTCACCGTCATTGATCACCAATTCTGTAAATCCTACAAAACGGGCATCATAGTCCGCCGTATAGAGGACACGGAGATAGTTGGCTTTGACTGGTGTCGTCAATTCACCCTCGATGTAGCGATTTCCTGGCATCTTAGAATCATGTGTCCAACCATCTGTCAGAGAATCATCGTGTTGGCTATTGGCCACACCATCTCCAACTGTGACAACATCTGTCCAAGTTTTACCATCTTGGCTGACTTGGATCTTACCATCACGAAGGTAGTTTTGAGTTCCGTCTTGGATATAGGCTCTAATCTTCTTGATAGTGCGTTCGCTACCAAGTTTCAAGGTCACATGTCCACCTTTACGAGCATAGTCTGAAAACTCAACGAAGTTGTTGTAAACACCGTCAAATAATTGATCTAGGTTATTAATCTTACGAACGTCGTTGCTACCGTAGGCTGGGTGAATCCCCATTGAGGTTGATTCCAATTTTGTTGGTTGCACTTCTTTAGTCGTCACAAGGAGAGAAGTAGCTGTAACGGCTTGCTCCTGATCTGTTTTGTTGACCAAACGAACGTAACGAACCAAGTGAGTTGCGACAGATCTGTCTGTCAACTGGCTAGCTGGCGTCCATTCTTGCGCATTTGCAGAGTACTCAAGGCTAAGAGCTGGGTTGGCTTGGCCTTGGAGCTGGATGCTCTTGACCTGATGGATACGATCAAGTTTCATACCTAGATAGCTATTGGCAGGGAGTTTAGTTCCAGCTGGAATTTGAAGCTCATAACGTCCCAAACTATCCACTACTGGCGTTTCCTTCAAAGCATCGACGTTGGTGTCCGTTAACTCACTATTTCCAGAGCGTGTCTCAACAGAGAAGTCTTGGATACGCCACCAGAGGTCGATTGCCTTAGTACTGCGTACTCGGATATAGCGAGCATTGATGGCTCTAGTCACTTCCTTGGTTTGCTCACCTGCCAAGCGATCGAGTTCCTGCCAAGTAGTACCGTCTGTAGAATACTCAAGCACACCTGCTGAAAGTTTATCACCTGTTCCTTGACGAAGGCGAACTTTAGTGACTGACTTGACTTCGCCGAGGTCAAGTTGTGCCCAGGCATCTACTGGAGTGGTATTGCTACCGTCAGCGTTTGCCATCATGGCTTCTGTATTGTCCTTGCCATCGGTGATTTGACGAGCTGAGGTATTTAGTTTGTAAACTAAGTTTGAGCTAAGACTAACTGTCGTTGCTTGTTGGCTACGAGCTTTTTCAACTGGCCGGTTGACTGCAATTTCCTGAACTGCAAACCAGGTATTTTCACGATCTGCTGTCGCAATCATGCGAACTGCCTTGGCCTTGATATTGAGATTTTCAAACTTAAGAAGGGATTCATTTCCGACATAGCTTGGCTCTTTCAAGGTTACCCAGTTGTCATTTTCATCTTGATACTGTACTTCTGCCTTACTAAAGGTATCACGTGGATTTGCCTGCGTTCCCATAGCAAAAGTCAAGGTTTGAATCGCTACTGGCTTGTTGAACTTCATACCAATATAATCACCTGTCTTGATGCTATTTGGTGATTTAATAATCGCATGGGTTGCCAAGTCGCCATCCGTTACTTCTGCCAAACCACCTTCTACACCTGTTCGATTGGTGATAAAGGTGCTGATGATTTGATCTGGATGCAAGACTTTTTGAACTTCAGACGCTAGAATTTCTTTTAGGGATAGGATAAATGGACGAATATGTTGAACACCCAATTCAGCTTTTTCCATATGGTCTACATAATGGAAGGTATGAGTTTGAGACTGTTCGTAGAACTTCAAGCCTTTATAGTAGCTGTCCCAAAGTTTGGCTGCATCGTTTGTAGCCATGGCTTCAGTTCCTGTAAGGAAGGCATCGAGAGCATTCATTTGGTCGATTGCATTATCCAACCAATAGTGGATTTGCGCAACCATCTTTTGATCACCTGATGCTTTATAAAGCTCAGCTGCTTCTTTAATCTTGGCAAATTCAGCTCGCAAGGCTGCACGCTCTGCAGTCACATCCTGACCTGCTTTGAGCTTGGTCATGAAGTCTGTCAATTTTGGAGCCAAGTCTACCGATTCTTCTAGTTTGACGACACGATTATCCATGTTTTGGTTGATCATGTGCTTACCAAGTTCGCGGAAGGCTGCCGATACCTTGCTATCTTCAAAATGACCATTTTCTACAAAGTTGAAGGCAATATCATTGATTTTCTTAGCTTCTTCTTCTGATTTCCACTGTTTCCATGAATATTGAGCTCCTGAAAAGAGGGCAATCTTAGATGGTTCAGACTGTTGCATTGGGTTCAACATGATACCAGATAGCAAGCTTGGATCCACATTTGGATGAAGGAATTTCTCACCTCCACCTAGAATCAAGTGTTGTTTAGAGTTATCTGTTACAGGCCAGTTAATCCAAAGTGAAACTGGGCGATAGGTCTTGCCACCTGCGGATAGATTGTTCTTGAGAGTTGAAAGGAAGCTTTCAGAAACTTCACCCCAAATCTTACCACCCGTCAAGGTCATGGATGTTGAACTCGGGAGATTTTCATTGAGGGATTTCAACTCATCCTCACGTCCATTACCCCAATACTGTCCAGGAACAAAGATCATTTCTTTACGAAGACCGCTGTAAGTTCCCTGCATTTCAGTCAACCAATCCGTCATGTCTTTCATCAAGCGGTTGTAGCTATTGTAGCCTCCGACAGGACTTGGTGCATCATCTGCTAGGATACCAAACTCACGAACACCCACTTTCATCAACTGGGTAAATTTGGCCTTGATGGTTGCCAAGTCTTCTTGGTAGTGCGCTTCATTGCCAAAGCGGATGCGGTTGTTCATGAATGGATGGATGGTCCAGACATAGCGGGTTTTACTTTGATTTCCGACACGAGCAAGTTCACGGATTTCAGCTAGTTTTTCTTCTGGATAGAGTTCTCGCCATTTCTTGTTGTGGTATGGATCATCTTTTGGTGCAAAGAAGTATTGGTTCAATTTCAAATCGCCACCAAAACGCATGAGCTCTGCACGATCTGCGTTAGACCATGGATTTCCATAGTAACCTTCGATGAAACCACGGTTCTTGAGCTCTGCGTAATCTTCTACTGTCACATTGCGAAGAACTGGTACTTGGCTTTCCTTAAGCATGTGTTTCAAAGTTGTCAAGCCATAGAAGACCGCATCTGTATCTTTCCCGACGATGGAAATCGAATTATCCTTAATTGTCAAGGCATAGGCGTCAATCTTGTCAAAGAGACCGGCTGAAACCTTGGACAAGTTTTGTTCTGCTTGTGAACCTTGTCCATGTACTCCAAGATAGATATTGGTTGCACCAGCAACTGCAGATTTACCAGTTGTATAAGATACTTGATTATCCTGCAAGACACTCTTCAAGCGATTGCGAGTATAGATGTCGAGTTGATCGCCCATAACCAGATTGACTTGCTTACGAAGGGCTGTAACACCTTCGCCATAGGTCACTTTTTGTGGCGTTGGGAAGACCTTGTACTCTTTCTTGAGATAGTCTGCGCTCTTGCTGGCAGCTGCAATGCTGTCTTCGCTAGCTGGTTTACTTGCAGTGAATTGATCTGCCAATTCAACTGTTCCATCACCGGTTTGGTCTACTTTGGGTTTTTCAGGAGTAGATGGTGGTTGAGGCTGACTTGGGTCAGGTGTTTCTTGTCCTTCTTTGGCAGGTTTCAATAGATGAACTTCAGCTGCACTTGCAAAACCACCAACGCCTTCCAATACTTTCAACTCAATCTTGTTGGTATGTACCGCCGCAAAGTTGACTGTTTTTTCTTGGGCATTGTTGTCCCAGTTTCCTTCTGAAACCTTGACCATTTGGCCATCTTTTTGTGCGTAGATTTCATACCGCGTTACAACACCATTTCCACCACCTGGACGTGGGAGATAAGTCAAGCCATTGACTTTTTCTGCTTCTTTCAAGGTCATAGTCAGACTGTATGGCGCAGTGTCACCGGTCCATTTAGTATGCCAGAAGGTATTTGGATCATTGTCAAAGGCCTTTTCAACAGCGCCTTCAGTCGCATTTCCTGGAAGTTGCTGACTGCTTGCGGTTGCAGTAATCTTATCATTTGAAATCAAACGAGGATTTACAAATGGTTTGTCTGACAACTCTGCACTATGCAAGATTCCTTTGAACCCACCGATGCTTTCAAGCGGTAGTACCAAGCTATTGTGGGCAAAACGAGGGTGTGCTGGATTTGCGATACGCTCAATCTTTTCACCATCCACATACACTTCAGTTGATTGTGGTTTGGTCACAATAGAGATTTGATAACGTTTGTTCTTTTCAAGTTTTTTCTTGAACTGGATATGGAACTGTTCAAATTGATAAGCAAGATAGCCATCTTTATCAGCTAGATAAAGACGATTGTCCCCACTTGTTGAGAAGGTTTGTTCCCCGTCTCCAGTAACAGTCACATCAAACTTCAAGACATGACTTGGACCAACATCACCAGGCAAGCCTTCGATACTGCTGTCTTTCTCAAAAGCCAATCCATTTTCTGTTGCAGTTACTTTCTTCGTTGCATATTCTTTCACCTTGTCTGGAGTGATGTTGAATAGTTCTTCTGAAGCAATTGCTTTTTCAGGGTTAGACTGTGGCGCATAAGGGCTTGTTGGTAGGGTGCGTTCTGCAAAGGTCGCAGCCGCACGATCAGATCCCCAAGTACGTTCTGCAGTAGTTTGCATGCTCTTGAAGAAGCGTTTAAAGATATCATAAGAGGTCAAACCTGTCTCATGAAGGTCGATATTGTCATTCCAAACTGCGTGACCACCACCAAGGATACTTGGATGAGAAGCTGGTAGAAGTGGACCTCCACCTGTTCTAAAATCATTCGGTGTCCAGCTATTGTACTGACGTTCGTAGTTAGCATAGTCCCCGTAGGCTGCTTGACTATTGCTTCCACTTGGGACACTATATGTCGGTACATCCGTGATGTTGATAATCTTAGCTCCCTGAGCAATGGCTTCATTTGGTCGTTGCCAATGAATACTCCAAATATCAACTTCTACTCCGTTCCAATCAACAGGAGTGTTCCCACGTTTCGCACTGAGCGATCCCCAGATACGAGGAGTATAGCCTTTTCCTTTAATGTATTTGATAAGGTCATTGACATAGCGACGATAGCTTTCTCCGCTACCATAGTATTCATCCGTTCCGATATGAACAGTGGACACGCCATGAAGCGGTGCATCTGGACCATCGAGGAGTTTGTCATAGACTGATTTGACAAATTTAAGAGTTTCTTCGTATTTATTGTCTAGATCGAGCATGGCTACGCGCTCGACATTGTGCTTGCCTGCATAATCGCTCAGGCCGCCTTGATACATGAGGTCTGGGCGGACTTTGACAAAGGACAAGGCATGACCTGGTGTGTCAATTTCTGGCACTAGGTTGATATGCAAGGCCTTGGCAAGTTTAATCAGATTTTGCATTTCTTCCTTGGTATAATGCTCATCTGATGTCAATTTTTGACCATTCTTACCGACAATGTCTGTCTCCACACGGAAACCAGTCTTGGCATGTTCAAGGACATACTTGAGTTCTTCTTCTTTAGAAAGGTTCTTACCTGCCAAGTGTTCCTTGAGAAAGATATAGTTATCATTAAGGTGCAACTGCAAGTCGTTCATCTTGTAGTAAGCCATGTTGAGCATGATGTCTACAAGAGTGTCATAAGGGATAAATTTACGACCTGTATCCAGCATAAAGCCACGGTGGCTGAAACTTGGGAAATCACGAATTTCACCATTTTGTAGGTCTGTTTCTCCCATTTGAAGAAGAGTACGAGTGGCGTAGAAGGCTCCTGTGTTTGTGGCAGCTTCGATGGTAATCACATTATTTTGGATAGTGATACCGTAGCCTTCCTTACCGTAACCCTTGTTTTCAACCTTTTTAAATTCGATTCGTTTTTGAGCCTGCTTGTCACCTGTCGCCAGTTCCAATCCACGGCTGGCAAGGTCTGACTGGTAGAAGGTTGCAGCCTGATCAAAGCCAGAATCTCCTGTTGCAAGGACTGTATCTGAAGTGATAGAAGATTTGCCTTCGCGACCATACCATTGTTGGACCGCTGGTGCAACTTTTGGTTTCACACCCACACCTTCGTCCTGATGTAGCCCCTTGATGACTACTTCAAACTCCTTAGTGAAAGTATGACTGTCTCTGATTTGTTGTACCATGACCTTGACACGTTGATCTGTCAGAGGTTGGTAGATGCGATTTTGAAGGTCAATCACACCCTGCTTGTTACTGCCGATCAGACTAACCTGACCTGGCAAACTTGGTAGGACAAGAGACTTGCCATCTTCAGCCACATCCAACTGGTTAACTTGGCGGATATCCGTTACCTTACTATGGTCCGGAACGTTTGAATAAGCTCGAATTTCTTGGATTCCAACGTTTCTCCAGCCCATTGTTCCCGCTTGATAATCATTGACCTCCAATTTGAGGTACTTAGCTTTGATACTTTCAGCTAGATCTACTTTCTCATCTAAAACAGGATCTCCAGTCTTGGTATGAGCGAGTTTCCATTGTTTTTCTCCATTAGCGCCCACGTCTTCTTGACCTGCGTAGTAGAGACTCCAAGATTTGATATTTGGGTCATTTTGCCCATTACGAAGACGACGATCCCAGTCTATTTCTACATGCTTGATAAGGGTAGTTTTGGGAAGAGTTAATTCGAAGGTTGGTTTTGGTACATCTCTGTCCGTTGCCCATCTAGTATTATTGTCACCATCAACTGCTTTGTCAGCTGTAAAGCTTGTTCCAGCCTCATGGTTGTTTGCTGAAGCAGTAGCACCTTCGAGATGGTTGACATCTTCTCTATCTTCGATTGTCTTTTCAGCTGGTTTTACTGCTGGTGTAGTGGTTTCCGCAGGTTGATTATCCGCCTTTGGTGTTTCAAACGGTTTCGGCGTTTCTGATGGCTTGGGACTTGCAGGACTTGTCTCTGGTTTTGCCTCCTCACTTGCTGCAGGTTTTGTTCCTTCTTCGGTTGCCTGGCTACCCTCTTGATTTCCTTCTGTTGCAGCTTCTGCATCCGCCTTTTCAAGCGCAGCTGCTAAATCATCTGGTAACTTATCCAGAGCTTGAACATGAGTGATACTTCCCTCTGTCTCTGAAGGCGCTGCTGTTTCTGCTGCCTGAACCATATTGGCGCCAAAGATACTAGCACCAATCATAACGGAGGCTGCACCAATTGTAAATTTGCGGATACTATAATGACAGCGTTTCTCAAAAAAGTGTTTGTCCATATTTCTCCTATTTCCTTTCATCCGCTTACACTAGTAAGCGTTATCATTTCTCCTTTTAAAAAGGAGAGAACCAAGAGGTCCTCTCCAGGTGTTTGATTCATTTTCCGACTCTGACTCCCATAGAAGTCCAAGTCACTTATCCAAACAATGTAGTTGTGGAATAAATAAATATCTATTCTTTTTTACTGTTAATAGCAAAGAGGGCAGCTGACAATGCTAGGCTGATTCCTGCTAGGAAGAGGGCTGTATCAGACTGATCTTCTCCTGTTTCTGGGAGTGTCTTCTTGCTTTCTTCATTTTTCAGCCTATCTTTGATTTCTGATGTCTTTGTATCAGCTAGTGGAGCTGGTGTCAACTTATACTCTGGTTTCTCAACAGTTGGTGCTGGTTCATCACCTGCTGTACCTAGTAGGCCTGTGTATTCTGGTTTTTCATGTACGGCTGGCTCAACTCCATTCACACCACCAGTGTATTCTGGAACCTCATTTACCAAGGCTTGAACTGCATTGACTCCACCCTTGAACTCAGGTAGGTCATGAACAGCCGCTTCAACCGCATTAACACCACCTTTGAACTCTGGTACTTCATGTACAGCCGCTTCTGCCGCATTGACACCACCTTTGAACTCAGGTAGGTCATGTACAACCGCTTCAACCGCATTAACTCCACCCTTGAACTCAGGTAGGGCATGAACAGCCGCTTCTGCCGCATTAACACCGCCTTTGAACTCTGGTACTTCATGTACAGCTGCTTCTGTTCCTGCCGTGCCTAGTGGGCCTGTATATTCAGGAACTTCAAGAACTGGAGGTTGCTCTTCACCCTTGCTGCTTGTAGGAGCGTCTGGTTTAGCAGCCTTATCTTGTAATTGATTGAGATAGTCTGCGAAGAACTCGACCATTCTTTCCGTCAAGAGATGGTTGTCTGTCGCATATTTCATGCTCGCCTGAACTCCAGCCACTTCCTCTTGATTTTCTTTATCTGTCAATTTTTGAGCCTTAGCTAAAGCTGCTTCATAAGTTGACAAGTCAAGAGGTGTTTCTGCTACTTGTGGACGAGTAAAGATAAGTTCTGCTGCCGATTGGTATTTATCTCCACCATCTCCGTATGTCTTGATACCAGTAAGGACAATTTTCTTAGCCTTGATTGTCTTACCAAAGTCAATGTCTTTCGGCTTATTATTATCAGGCCAATCAGTTGCAGTGAAGGTGTGCTCCTTGCCAGACTCATCTGTCACAACCAGTTTCACATCTCTCAAGTTACCGTTTGAACCTGAACCACGTGGTACATAGCGAAGTCCTGTGATTTCAGTCGGTTCTTTCAATACCATGGTTGCAGGCTTGCCTACATCTCCACCATTCCAAGATGTATGCCATAGGCTAGATACATTGCCATCAAAGGCATTCTCTAGACCTTCACCTGGTTGGGCAGGCGCATCCAAACTTTCAAAGTCTTCTGCTACTAAAGCTGTTTTCTTCTGAACCAAAGCATTCTTCAAGGCTTCAATCTTGGCAATCTCTGCACGCGCTTCTTCAACACTGATATCATCATCTGCTTGACTAAGGTTAAAGACTGCCTCTTTCAAAGCATCCATAGACTCTTTGGTGTAGTTGGTCATGGCTACAGTTGGCAAGTAGTTCTTCAGAGCATTTTCTGTCAACATCTTACCTGTTAGGGTAATTTCTTCGATTTGAAGATTGTCCATCACGAAGTCGTTATAACCACGGAAGTTGGCATTCCCACCTGAATCACCACGAGTATTGCTTGCATTTCCAGTTGAGTAGATACCTACCCAAGTATCGCCTGTTTCTGCACCTGTCACGAGGAAGGTTGCCTTCTTGGCTTTCTTAGAATCCGTCCAAGTATTTGGCAACTCATGCATTTCCAAGTTGCTTGCTTTCGTACCACGGCTGCCTGACTGGAATTCTCCCTTACCAACTACAAAGGCGTAGGTATTGTCAGAACCTGCTTCGTATTCAAAGGTTACACGGTAGGTCTTACCAGCTTCAAAGCGGAAGTTTTGTGGGATGGTTTGGTAAACCAAGTTACGACGGCTAACCAGTCCATTGGTCTTGAGTGACCATTTTCCTTCGATAACATCATCAACTTTCTTACCGTTCCAACCACGCTGTGTATATGGATCGTGCTTTTCAGACAAGTGAGTACGGTTATCTTCAACTCCTTCGACACCGCCCACTACAAATGGGAAGATACCCTGAGCAACATTTTCAAAGTCTTGTTTGAAGGTGCCTTTACCTGTATCATGGTTTTCTCCGTACATGCTTGAATTGTTTTCAAAGGTACGAATTTCATCAAAGTAAGTTGCTTCATCACCAGCTTCACGACTCAATGTCAAAGTAACATTTGAGACGTCCGATCCAGTTGTAAAGAAGGCGTACATGTTTTGGAAGTAACTTGTATCGTCAACTGTAGCATTGTCACGACGATTGTTATGAGCATAAGCTTTGATATAGTTGAGAGCGAGTGACTTATTAGTATAAGTAGTCACTTCTTTCTCGCCAGTATTCACTGTGATACTTGCCTTAGCATTACTACGGTTATCAACACCGACATAAACCGCATACTTGGTATTTGGTTTCAAGCCAGTCAGTTTCTGAGTAAGGCTGACCTTGCTCTTATTGCCTTGGATACGAAGCATTTCATTTGCACCCTGTGATTTGACAATTTCTGCCTTGGAAGCATCACCAGAAATGGTCCAGTGTTTCAAGGTTCCACTGTTAAATCCTTGGTCATAGATGTGCATACCTTCGCTCCATGACATTTCAGGATTGGTTTGTTTTGAACGGTAGAGAACGTATGGTTGATTTGCTAGAAGGTCTAGGGTAATCTTGCCATCTTTTACAGTTAGTTCTTGCTCTTCTGTCTTACCTTGGTCAGTTAACTTGTAAAGGTAAACCTTGCTATTTGCCCAATCACTTGGAAGTGTCCAAGTTGTTGCACCAGCCTGCGTATTGAAGTAGTACATTTTTTCCTTATCAGTAGGAAGTTTCTTACCATTTGCATCCCAGTTCCAAGGAGTCAAGTAAGCTGAACCATCTTGGATGACACGTCCGTTGAGCGTTACTGTACGTTCGCGGTATTGCGGGCTATTGACATCATTTGACTTACGAGTCACAACCACTTTGTTACCTGTAGCATCGACTAGCTCAACCTTCATTTCTGGAGTCCATTTATAGGTGCTACCATTATCAGACATGGTAACTGGTGTACCATTTTCCCATTTACTTACAGTGAAGTGTTGGAAGTACTTAGTCATGACGTCATGGGCAAACAAGTTGGTTACATAGCCATTGTAGTCACTTCTTCCCTGCCAACCTTCAAAGTCTTTCATGCTGTAACCACCTAGAAGTGGGTAGTTGGCTGCACCACCGTAACTTCTGTAGTCCCCAACCCAAGAATCTTTTTGGTGGTTGCGGATAAAGCGAGTGATAGCACTGTTGATACCTTTATTAGTGTAGCCACCATAGGTCAAGTCAGCTGCCCAGTGTTGGAAGGTAGAGTCGTATTCACCACCATGGCCCCACTCAATCGCAAAACGCCAGCCTTGTTTGTTGATTTCTTTAGCAAGAACGTGGGTAGCCCAGGCACCGTTATCACCTGATTGGCCATTGCCCCATACGTCCACATATATAAAGTCGAGACCATCACCAAGTTTTTTCTTCAAGTCTTCCCAGCGAGCCAAGCGTCCATGTGCTAGGTCATAAGCAGCATCGATATTGATACCTTGGTCTAGCCAGTTCCATCCGTAGCTGTAGCTTCCATCTGGATTCTTACGAAGAATATTTTCATTAAAGTATTTAGACTCAGGATAAGTCTCAGAAGCGTTAACGTGGATACCTAGATGAGCTCCATATTTCTTCGCTTTTTCGATCAAGGTCTTGAAATCTTCGACACCACCAATACGTTTACCAATATCAGCATAGTTCAAGTGTCCAGAGTCGTGACCTTCACTACCATATCCTTTAAGGAGAACACCTTGCCCAAGACCATCTGTGTGGAGATTGATCTTCTTGATACCATCCAAGGTCATAAGGAATGGGTTCTGTGCTTGAGAACCAAAGTTCATCGCGATACGATAAGCTGTGATATCCTTGACTTTTTCCCAACCTTGAGGGTTGTTCATAATGCTACGATAAGCAATGGCTCCATCTTGCCAATCCACTTTCTTATCCGCATTGGCATCTTCAGTAATAACAACCTTGGCACTTGGAAGTTCCTTGGTGTATTCTGGGAAGACAATGCCCTTATAAGCTTTTTCCCATTGCCATTCAGAGCTATGAATTCCAACATAGTTGGTATTCCCGACTGTTTCCTTGTAGGCTGTCAAGCGGGTCCAGTCATAAGAACCTCCACCGTAGCTGTTTTGAGAGTTACTCCAAACACCTGCAGCAAGCTTATCTGTAGAAACAAATCCATACATGTAACCCTTGGCTAGGTCTTTCATTGGATTGGTTACATCAATATGATCATCTCCGCTGACATGGGTATTATTTGACATGGTTGCCCCATCAAACTTAGCACCAGCTTGATCACTAGAAACAGAGACTAAAGCATTGCCAAGGAAACTAATAGAAGAAAGCAGTTTTCTTTCATCATCAATCTTTTGACCTGGAGTAACTTGATTATGGTTGACAATCTTGGTCACATCAAAGTGCAACTGATTATCCACAACTTGCAGACGAACTGTCATTTCCGCATTGATAAGATTAGCATCATCGCGAAGCTTCATCAAGTACTCTGCAGTTGTCTCATTGATTTTTTTGTAAGTAACTTCAGGTGTGACTTCGTGTTTGTTGATAAATACTTTATTGAATTGTTGAACTTGTCCTGGCAAGGTATGCCCGTTCAAACTGTATTCTTTAATACGTGGGAAGGCTTGGTCAATCACTGCTTTGAGGACCTTAGACTGGATCGTGTCATAAGTCACCTTGCTATCATCAACTTCAGGACCTGTTTCTTTTTCAGCAGGAGTATCCTCTGTTTTCACACCCTCTTGGTTATCCGTTTTAACGCTGACAACTGTTCGCTCATCGCCATAAGAGCCTGCCTTGAGAAGAATCTTCTTCTCATTTTTAAGATGATCATTGACCGCAGCTGGTAGAGTTACTGTATCAAAGAGATTGACATCGTTATTCGTTGCATTGAGTTGCCCATCTGACTTGAGGGTAATTGATAGGCGGTTGGTTGATCCTGTTTCAGGGGCAGCGACACGACTACCTCTATACCAAGTGCTAGTTGTTGGAGATTTATACTCCCAGAACCAACCATCCTTGTCATAACCGACAAAAACATTATTATTGGTATCTTTAAATTTCAGGAAGACACCAAAGCGTGATTTGCCCTTTTCAGAATCTTCTTTGAAGGTTAAATCAACAGTTGCATTTCCATTGGCATCAACGGTCAAGCCCTTCTTTTCAAACAGGGCTGGTTTGCCTGCGTTATCATTTTGAGCAGTTGAGGATAGTTGATTGTAGCGGACACCTTTTTCTTCTCGGATAGTGACTGTTCCCTGTTGTTCTTTTTTCTCTACAGTTTGCCATTCAGGTGTCGCTTTCTCAGGTGTTTCAGGTTTAGCAGCTGGTTTGTCCTCTTTTGGTTTGTCTTCGGCTGGTTTTTCTTTCTCTTCCAAGTCTGCTGGTTTGACACTTGAAATCCCCTTCATGTGATCTTGGATCCATTTCAATTGGGCAGGTGAGAAGAGAATACCACCACTACGTTGGCCAACAACTCCATTTTGATGAACACCGACGAGTTTTCCTTCTGTATCAAAGATACCGCCACCACTAGCACCTGGATGACTACCTTGATAACCAATCCCTTTTACACCCTCACCGTAGGATTCGACTAATTCAACAGTTGTATTGAGCACTGGTGATAATTTTCCAGTTGGATAGCCAAAGATATGCAATTTATCTCCAACCTTTTTCACTGCAGGTTTTTCAGTCACTTCTGCTGGAGCATTTTCCAGAACTGTTCGCAATCGAACAAGAGCCAAATCATTCTTGTAGCCTTTTAGGAAACCTTCACGATCCCAGTGAATAATGTCTTTTTTACTAAATTTAACATCTGGTAGTCCTGGATAGGAAATGCTATAGATATCTCCATCACCATTATCATTGTCAACGACCTTGCGATTATTGCCATCTGGAACGTCTTTTATAAAGTTATGTGAAACAGTTAAAACAAGATTTTCACCAATGACAATCCCACTACCTTCACCTGATGGTGTCTTGATTTTGACAGTTGCTCCGTAGTTTAATTCACCATTCTTGGTTTTAGCTACATCTTCTGGAACGAGATTCTCAGTATCCTTAACTAATTGATCCTTGTCAACTTCTTTCCCTTTATCTTCAGCCTTATCTAATTTACCCTCTAAGCCTTCTGGTAACTTATCTGAACTAGCTGATTTTTCTTTTTCAAGTGCTAATAGTTCTTCTTCTGTCTTAGGTCCATCCGTAACTTCTGGAGACCCTTGGTCTTCTCCCGCCTTTGGTGCTTCAAAGTCACGCCCATCATTCTCTTTTGCTGTTGCAAGAGTAGCAGCTAGATCCGCTGGTAGATTTGCTGTAGAGCCAGACTGCACGCTATCTGCAAGAACTGTACTTGTTCCAAAGAATGCAGCCCCAATCATAACAGAAGCAACACCTAATGAAAATTTCCGAATACTATATTTACAACGTTTTTCAAATAATCCTTTATTCATAAAGTCCTAAATCCTTTCATTTTTGAGTAAGCGTTTACATTTCTTTTTTAAAAAATACTCCTTCCTCTGAAAGTGCAATGCTTAACCCTGATAAATAAAAAATAATTGTTCTTTTAATATAACAAATAATAGCTAAGAAAGCAATAGGAAACAAGTAAAATTAAAGAAAATTTTCTCTAATCTGACAAAATAGGCTCCAAATTTAGAATCTTTCTTTATAAATGTAAAAAAGGATTCAGCATTCAAGAGAAATACTAAATCCTTTCTTATATTTTGCAACAGTTATTTCACATGTTTTGCAAGATCTTCTTGGGCCTTTTTATTAGACTCTTCTTTTTCTTTCAGCCATTTTTCTTGGGCTTTTTGGTATTCTTCTGTTGTTACTGGCTTATCTTGTAGATCTAGGTATTTATACAAGAGGGCTTCGCTCGTACCCTTGTTACCTGAGTAAGCAAACGGAAGAGTAAATGGCACCATCTTAGACAACATTGGACGACCAGTTTTAGAAGTTGTTGGGATGAGCAAGGCACTGTCGGTCAACCAAGCTTGGGCAGCAGCATATTTTTCATAACGTTTTGAAACGTCACTCACTTCTTCTCCTGCTTCGACAACCATTTTCTCGTAATCTTCCAAACCAACCTGCTTAGCCGCAGCATTGTTTGTTCCAGAGTCAAATCCTAGGTAAGTCTTCGTATTTTCTCCGACAGATGGCTTGATGATATCAAGGTAGGTAGATGGATCCGCAAAGTCTGGAGCCCAACCAACGTTATCTGAGATATCCCAATCTTCACCAGCAGCAGTCTCGGCAAAGTAAGTGATGTTCAATACATCATCTTTTTGAAGTTGTTGGATATCCACAACTACATTATCTGTTCCCAAAGTTGCTTCAAGTGACTGTTTCAAAGATTGCACACGTTGAACTTTTGTTGTGTTTGTTTGGTCCACAGGCATATCCAAGTGGATTGGGAATTTCACACCTTCTGCTTGAAGAGCTGTCTTAGCCTTGGCGAATTCTGCTTTGGCTTTTTCTGGATTGTAGAGACCATCTTGGGCATCATCCAAGTTCACGTTGCTCCACTCGTCACCGTATGTCACCAATTTTTCTTTGACCAACTCACCAAAGTTTTTGCCATCTGCTTGAACAAATGTAGGTGGGACAAACAAGTTACGAAGCAGTTTAGTCGCACCACTTGCACCGTTTACTTGAGAGGCATAGGCAGTTCTATCAAAACCAAAGGCAAGAGCTTGACGGAAATCTTTGTTTAGAAGAGCTTTCTTGGTTGATGTTTTTTCTTCATCTGTTGTCTTAGAAGTGTACTTATAAGACTGGCGATCAATATTCGTACCTACTAAATAAGTAGTCGAATCCTGTTGGGTATAAACGATGTTATCTTTAAATGATTTCTCAATCTCTGGGTAGCTCGCGCTTGTTGGGAAGAGACGTGCCATAGTAAAGCTTCCATCCTTGAAGGCTTCAGCTGGTTTGTTGGTATCTTGACCATCCCAGAATGATAATTTAACCTTATCGATATGGACATTGTCCTTATCCCAGTAGTTAGGATTTTTCGCAAATTCAACAGAAGATTTGGCTACAATCGATTTGAGCAAGAATGGTCCATTATAGAGAATACTACTAGGATCTGTCCCTTTGGCGAAATCATCCCCTTTTGAGTTCAAAAACTCTTCGTTAACTGGAGCCATTACCCCCATTGTTGTCTTAGAATTCCAGAAGCTTTCTGGTTTATTCAAAGTGTACTGAACTGTCTGATCATCCAGAGCCTTAATTCCTACTTGTGAGAAATCTTTGATTTCCCCTTTTACATAAGCATCCAAACCTTTGATCGATCCTTGTACAAGGTAAAGAGCATCTGATTTTTTATCAGCCGCATACTTAAGTCCTGTTACAAAGTCTTGCGCTTTGACTGCTGCGTATTCTTCACCTTCAGAAGTGTACCATTTTGCATCCTTACGGATAGTATAAGTGTAAGTCAATCCATCCTTGGACACTGACCAATCCTCAGCCATAGACGGTACAAAGTTCCCGTAGCGATCATTTTCTAGCAAACCATCAACCACGTTACTGGTAATATCTGCTGTCGCAGCCTTACCAGTTGTCAAATAGTTCAGGTTATCAGGGTCTGTTTCATAAATGTATGAGAATGTCTTCTCTCCTTTAGCGCTCGAACCTGATCCAGAACATGCAGCTAAAGTAGTCGCCGCCAATAAGGTCACACCCGCAAGGGCAAGTAGTCTTGAACTTTTCATCATTTTCTCCTTTAAAACTTTCTATCTATTATAGAACCTTTTCAGAAAGATGTCAACAGAATTTTCAGAATTTTTGTGTTAATTTGGTATATTCTGAAAAAACAAAAAGGAGAAGACAGTGATTGTCCTCTCCAGATGTTAGTTGACAAAGAGCCACATTATAAAGCCAAAATAATTTATTTTAATTTAATATACTTCTGTGGTAATAAAACAATGCTCTGTTGTAAAATGAAGTACAACACAAAAGACATGTTCATCTGATATACTAGAGTTGCGAAAAACAGTATAAAGGAAAATGAACATGTCCACAAGCTATTCTACCACAAATCAATCATACAAGCACTTATCTGAAGCTGAGCGAGGAGAAATTGAAGCTTATTTAAGCGTAGGACTCAAACCTGCTGAGATTGCTCGTAGACTGGGGAGAAATCGCTCTACTATTACTCGTGAAATCAATCGAGGTTCTATAACACAAGTGAAACAAGTAAATGAACAGAAGGTCTATTATCAACAATATTATGCAGATGCTGCCCATAACCGCTATCGTCAGGCCAGAGAAGCCAGCTATTATCTAAAACTGGATCGTGTATCGAACGACTTTCTGACAAAATTTACAGAAGCAATGAGAGAGAAACCAAGGGTGCATAGCGTGGATACCTTTGTTCATACCTACAGACTCCAACATGTAGATGCAGTTGTTCCTTCAACCAAGACGCTCTATAACTATATCCATCAAGGTTTGTTAGAGATTAAGGTTATTGATTTACCAAGAGCAGTGCGGATCCGTAAGAAATTTAACAAGCGTCCCTCTACCAAGAAACATCTAGGAAAGTCAATTGAAGAAAGACCAGAAGAGATCAATAATCGCTCCCGTTTTGGAGATTGGGAAATTGATTCTGTTCTGGGTGGAAAGACAGTAGGGGAACCTTCCATTCTGACCTTGGTAGAACGACAAACACGCTATGCTGTCACAAAGAAACTCGTCGAAAAGAAAGCGGAGTATGTCAATCAAGCAGTCTTAGAGTGTATGAAACGTTATCCCATTATGTCCATAACTGCAGATAATGGAAACGAATTTTCATCATTGAGTAAGATAGAGGAACTAGACGTCTATTTTGCACATGCCTATTCATCTTATGAACGAGGTACAAATGAGAATTTCAATGGATTATTAAGAGAGTTCATTCCAAAGGGAGCCTCACTAAAAGAACTAAAGCCGACACTTTTAGAGAACTATACAAAGGCTATCAATGAAAGACCTAGACGAATCCATGGCTATCAGTCCGCAAAAAAGCTGTTTGAGCTAACTCAAACAGCTTGAAAGATACTCGCTTAATCAGAGGAACAACTTTGTTGCACTTGACTTGACAATTGGAGAAATATTAAAAATAAAGAAAATCTTATCTTTTTCGATTTGTATACTGTTGTTCCTACAAATCACGAAGTAAATAAGCGTTTAAGAGAACATCTCAATACGTTAAAACTCAATCCAATAGATTATCAGCAACTGGCATTAGGCACACATATGCAAGCATTATGTTAGGCTATGGGATTGATATTTGGGTTATAGCTTCAAATATGGGACACAAAGATATTACACAAATAACTCAAACATATGGTCACTTAATCAGAGAAAAAGAAGAAGCAGAAAACAAACGTGTTAGAGAATTATTAAGTCAATAATTTTTTCTAAAAAAAGTTGACCAAAAATTGACCAAAATCAAAAAAGACCTTGATTTCTCAAGGTCTAGTACTATTATATCAACCCACTACAGTTGACAAATAGCCTAAGAAAAGAGGGAATCCAGTAATTCCCCCACCTATCTATTTAAGTCATTTTTAGATTCATTAATTTAAAGCTTGCAATGCGGAAAGAAGATAAGAACCCTCACGAATTTTTTGACCTACGGCCTTAGCGTTTTTGACCAAATCCTGATACTCTTCTTGAGACAAATGGTCCAATACTTCTTCCAAGTCAAGTAAACTCTCAACACTAATTCCACACTCTTTTTCTAAGACGAAATTAGCCAAAGCAGATTGCTTCCAAACAATAATAGGAAAACCAGAAGCCAAATAAAGGGAAGCCTTGTGGGAATTATTGTATCTCAAATACTCACCAAACACTCCGCTACAAGTTTTAGAACTATCACCATCCCAGACTAAACCAAAGCTTCCTTCTAATGCTGACGGTAGTTCATCTGGAAGAAATGAACCAAAATAGGTTTCATTTGATAGCTTTCTAGCCTCATCAAAACCAACACCATAGAGGTTATATGCCGGTCTTACAGGCAACTCATATAAGTAACCTGCTTTTTCTTGGGCTAAATTTCCAGCTACAATAATAGCCCCTTCCTTCGATAAATATTCTTTGTCCTGATAATTCGGGATAAGATAGTCAAAAATGCCTAAACTAACTATTCTCTTCTCAGAAATCCCCTTGTCAACAAGCACTGATTTCATAACTGGATTATGAGCAATAAGACCATCAGCTTGTTTCAGAAGACTTAACTCTTGAAGATGAACACGAATTTTATGCTTCAAGGGTACTGTATCCAAATTAACATAGCGCAAAATTTCTAAATCATGGATAATAAAGCGAACCTTCACTCCTTTACGTTGTATTCTTTTGACTAAATGAGTCGTAAAGAAACTATGATGAAGCATAGGAAATTGAATAAGTAGCTGATCCCCTTCCTTTAACTTAGAGATAGCTTTGGATAAGGCTTTGGCCTTGTGTCGTTGGGCCCTAATAGTCCCCATTTGATACCAATCATCTACCATCAATAACAACGGACTATAGCCCTCACGAACTACTATTTCTTCAACATCGTTTCGAGCCTTATTCCCCGCATTTCGTGCACCAGAATCCTTCAGAAATTCTTCTTTTAGATAATATTTCATCTATCAATTTTATCCTTCATTATCTTATTTAAACTCTTCCTCTACAACATTTAGAGCACGTTCAATGACCACATGCATGTCGTAGTATTTATAATCGGCCAAACGTCCGCAGAAAATTACCTTATCATTCTGTGCTGCTTCTTCTTGATATTTAGCAAACATAGCATTGTTTCTCTCATCATTGATTGGATAATAAGGTTCATCTCCACGTTTCCAATCAGCTGGGTATTCACGAGTAATGATCGTTTTATCTTGTGTACCGTACTCGAAATGTTTATGCTCAATAATACGAGTATAAGGTATCTCTCTCTCTGTGTAGTTTACAACAGCATTTCCTTGATAGTTTTCCTCATCTAGAATTTCATGTTCAAAACGAAGACTACGGTATTCTAACTCACCATGTTTATAGTCAAAGTATTGGTCAATCATCCCTGTAAAGACAACTTTTTCAGCAGAAGCTTCTAATTCCTGACGATTGGCAAAAAAGTCAACTCCAAGTTCTACTTCAACACCCTTCAGCATATTTTCGATGATGACATTATAGCCACCGATTGGAATCCCTTGATAACGGTCGTTAAAATAATTATTATCAAAGGTTAAACGAACTGGTAGACGTTTGATGATAAACGGTGGAAGGTCAGTCGCAGAACGTCCCCATTGCTTTTCAGTGTAGCCTTTGATCAACTTTTCATAAATATCTGGACCAATCAACTTAATAGCTTGCTCTTCCAAGTTTTTAGGTTCAACATCCTTCATGTGAGCCGTTTGCTCAGCAATCTTATTTTTCACTTCTTGAGGAGTTTTTGTCCCCCACATAGCATAGAAAGTATTCATATTGAAAGGTAGATTATAAAGGCTACCCTTGTAATTAGCTACAGGCGAGTTGATATAGTTGTTAAATTCAGCAAATTGATTAACATAATCCCAAACTTTTTTATTAGAAGTATGGAAGATATGGGCACCATATTTATGAACATTAATACCTTCTACATTCTCACAATAGATATTCCCACCAATGTGGTCACGTTTATCAATAACTTTTACTTTTTTTCCACGCTTGGTTGCTTCATAAGCAAAAATTGCTCCAGACAAACCAGCACCAACGATTAGATAATCGTACATATTACACCCCTTTATTTCTGAATAACTGTTGTTTTATATCTCGTAGATTTACAACTTTAAAAATCAAAATCAAACTGATATAAATTATTGCCCCCAAAATAGCAGAAAGTCCTACATTTAACATGGACGGTAAATTCAATAAGCCTTTTACAAAAAACAGAATTCCATACATCAATCCCGATGAAATCATAATTTTTATCATAGTTCCTATAATCGGAACATCTCTTAGATAAGAGCGAGTAAAGAATAACTGTATAGCCCAAACCAGAGACTCTGTTAAAACTGATACAATGGCTGCCCCTATATAGCCCAATTTAGGAAGAAAGAGAAGATTTAATCCGACACTGACAATAGCAGGAATTGTGGTTGAAAGCATGAACTCTCTATTTTTATTATAGGGAATCAAAATTTGAATCCCCATAATATTTGTCCAACCAATAAAGAACATTCTTAGAATCATAATAGCTATTGCATAGCGTGCATCTTGAAAATCTTTTCCCAGAAAAAAGTTAACAAAATCATCATTTATAATTAACATACCTGCCATAATTGGAAAAATAACTAAATTATAAATCAAAAATGACATCTCATGCATTTTATTAACTGCTTTATGATTTCCTGATGATAAAAGATTTGAAACTCGTGGTAACATGACACTTCCCAATGAAGTCACTAGGGTCAATAAAATATTAACAAGTTTCAATGCTTGATCATAGATTCCTACATCTTTTGTTGAAGCTAAAGCTCCCAGCATTGTACGATCCAAAGTAACATAGAGCGATATGGCAATCTGAGGTAAAAACAATAAAATAACTGGCTTCAAATGTTGCTTAGCATATTCCCAATCAAATTGCGGTTTCCCAATAAACTCTCTTGCCGGCAACCACATACTTAATTGTCCCAACAATTCAAAAATGGTAAGCAAGAACACATATAAATATAGGTCACTAGCTGATTTTATAAATAGAAAAATAGCAATGACGCCAACTAGTTTTACTGTAATATTTCTGACTGTAATTTTTCGAAAATCCTCTAAACCTTGGAATAGCCAAGAAATATCTAAACCTTTAGAAAGTAAACTTAATCCTAAAATATAAGCTACCGGGTTTTGCATTAACGAAAAAGTGAGACAAAGCAAAATATAGAGAGTCAGTGATAAGATTGTTGCTCCAAGTTGTAAAGTATAAATTCCCCAAAAATTCTTACGAATTGTTTTTCGATTACCAGAAATTTCCTTTGTACCATAATTGGCTACCCCCAAGGTAGCCAACAGAACAAAGTAGGTAACAATAGAATTATAATAACCATAGGTTCCTAAATCATTAGAACTAAATACTCTGGTAACATATGGAGTCGTAATAATCGGTAAAATAATTACTAATAATTGATATGAAAGATTGTATGCATAATTTTTAAGAACCTTCATAGAGGGCATATTCCTCACTTAACTACTATTTTAAACGGCGAAAATTAATCTGTCAAAAAATGATCATGTGAAATATATTAAACTTTTCTGGCACATAAATAACTTAACTAGCCTCTATTTAGAGCTAAGGATACATATAACACAAGAACTTTAAACATCTTGATAATTATACCCATACTTGCTCCAAGAAATACCCATCAATAATAATAATGGATTGTACATTAATTCAAAAAATTGTGGATCAAACATTGAGTGAAGTATCAATACAATAAAAACAAGCATCTCAATTGCATTAAAGTATCCTCCTTTATTCAGTTGATAAAAACTATACCAAATAACAACTAGTAGAATAACTCCATAATGCAACAAAATATTTACAAAAGATGAATCAACGTATAAATAATTATCAAAAACAGACGTAGCCCTTTGTTGTAATTCCCAATCAATTCTTTGACCAAACATATGCACGCCATATAAAGATAATGTCTTATGTCCTAAACTTAGTCTTCCTGTCAAAGCTGCGTTTAAAATTTGAAAGAATTTACTGTTTGCGTTATAAAAATAAGTCAAAATTATAGGAATAAGAATCCCTGCAGTCAACGTAATTTTCCCAATGGCATTCAAGATTTTTTGACTAACTACTTTATTTTTGAATATATACACCAATAATAATGCTAGAATCGAAAGAAAGAAAGCTGATTTCGTATCAGTATTAACGTAAAAATAATAATTCAGTATTCCAAGCATTAGAATTTCTGATAATCTGATTTTACTTTTTCTTAAATATAGATATACTAAAGTCAGATGAAATAAATAATTAGCACCGAGACTAACATATTGATATCCTTGGCTAAAACGGAATCGTCCTCCTAATTGGACTCTCAGCGTATTTTCAATTATGCCTAACTTTAATAGACCATATATGGAAATCATTAAGAGAACAATCGAGACTGTCCAGAGAATCAATACTTTTCTAAAATTAACATTGTTTATAGAGATAACAAATAGGATTGTTGAAATTATTGTGAGAGCATCAAAAAATTTATGTGTCGTAATCCCAATAATGATAGCCAAGTAGAAAGATGAAAAGAAGAATATCAGAAACTTACTTGAGTGTCTTTCTAATAGCAGTTTAATCAGAAGTATTATAATAGACACTATCATAGCAACTATTCGAAAACGATATATTGTAGGGTATTTATAGACTAAGTTTGTTTGAGTTATAAAATTAAAAAGCAACCAAATAAAGAAAGCTGAAAAATATAATAACTCTGATAATTTTATTTTTATTTTCATATATTTACCTAAGTTTGTTTAAATTATCCAATCTTATTTCGAATAGTGTTATACAATTTTGCAGATACGAGAAACAATATATATTTCAATTTATTTTTCCTTGTAACATTTGGATTCGGAACAACATCTTTGAAATATTGAATGTATTCTTTGCGTACCTTATTAACCTCGTGATACATCTTGGAACCGAGTAAGGCATGGACAATGTGAAGACCATTAAAAACATACCGTACATTTAAGGCTCTAAGCATTTCCTGATTGGTTGAAAAGTCTCGTTCTACATAACTCCTATTGCAATCCATTGCCTTGTAAAAGTCTAGAAGTTTTGTACTATATGCAGCATTCACGGTACTTCCTGGTCTCCGATAATATTTATATAGATGAATGAATCCTACCGCAATCTCTCCACCAGCTGCAATATGTTCATAGGCAATCGCTAAATCTTCATATATCATTCCCTCTGGATAAGGATATTTTAATAAAATATCTTTTTTGTAAAGTTTTCCTCCAGGATGAGTTCCTACACTATTCCCGTAAAACATTTGAACAAGAGCTTCATATTTACCTAGTTTCTTGCTATTCTCTACTGGAAAACTCTCGACTTTACTATTTATTTTATGATACCTTACTTCAACAATTGAAGTCACAACCAAATTAACGTCATATTTGTCTCTTAAATCAACTAAATATTCAACCGCTCTTAAATCATAATAGTCATCTGAGTCTAGAAACATAATCCAATCAGAGGAAGCCTCTTTCACTCCTATATTTCTAGCCCTAGATTGTCCGCCATTTTCAATATGGATAACTTTTATTCTGTCATCTTCGAGAGCATATTGGTCACAAATTTCTCCAGAACTATCCGTCGAACCATCGTCTACCAAGATAATCTCGATATTCTCATAGGTCTGCTTTCTTAAACTGCCTACACTATATTGAAGATAATTCTCGACATTGTACACTGGTATAACAATAGAAACCTTATCCATTATTTAATCCTTCCAAAATGATATCAACAATACGCTCACAAGCTTTTCCATCTCCATATGGATTACTTGCTTTACTCATCTTGCTGTACTCTGTTTCATCTTCTAGAAGCAGTTTGAAATTAGTATAAATATTTTCTTCTTCTGTTCCTACTAATTTCAAGGTTCCTGCAGCAATCCCCTCTGGACGTTCTGTTGTATCACGCATTACCAATACTGGTTTACCTAAAGAAGGTGCTTCTTCTTGTACACCACCCGAATCTGTTAAAATCATATAGCTTTGATTCATAAAATTATGGAAATCAATGACTTCTAGAGGTTCAATGATTTTCATACGTTCATTGTCGCCAAACACCTTACTTGCTAGCTCACGAACCTTAGGATTCTTATGAATAGGATATACGACTTTAACATCTTCAAATTCATTCAGGATACGATTAACTGCGTTAAACATATTTTCCATGGGTTGACCAAGATTTTCACGTCTATGGGCTGTCAACATGATGAGTTTACTGTCCTTAGCCCACTCTAAAATAGGATGGTCATAATGCTCTTGAACAGTTGTCTTCAAGGCATCAATAACAGTATTTCCAGTAACATAGATATTCTCTCTTCCCTCTTTTAGAAGATTCTCTTTAGCCACTTCTGTCGGAGCAAAATTGAAATCCGAAATAATTGAAGTAGTCTGACGATTGAATTCTTCAGGAAATGGGCTTTTAAGATTATAAGTTCTCAATCCTGCCTCTACATGTCCAACTTTAATTCCCATGTAAAATGCAGCTAAAGCTGTCGCAAAAGTAGTTGTAGTATCCCCATGAACAAGAACAATATCTGGTTTTTCCTGCTCTAAAACAGCTTGAATTTTATCTAAAATACTTGTCGTGATTGTAAATAGTGTTTGATTTGCCTTCATAATTCCTAAATCGTAATCAGGAACAACTTTAAAGACATCTAAAACTTGCTCTAACATTTCTTTATGTTGACCAGTTACACATACAAGTGTTTTAATTGAATCATTTTTCTTCAACTCATTCACTAAGGGACACATTTTTATCGCTTCTGGACGCGTCCCAAAAACTAACATTACTTTTTTCATTTTGACTCTTCCATTAGTTCTCTATACAATTTTCGATAGTTCTCCAAAAATAAAGGATAACTAAATTTACTTTCATAGTCTTGATTTGCTTGACTAGCAAGAATAGTCCTAAGTGTAGCGTCTGTAGCCAATTTATCAATAGCAGTTGCCAGGGCGGCAGAGTCTTTTGCTGGAACGAGTATCCCATTGTCATTTGTAACAACTTCGTTTAATCCTGGTATATCAGTTGCAACTAAGGTTTTTCTATTCATAAATGCCTCAATAGCAACTAAGCCAAATCCTTCAAATACTGAAGGCAAGACACAAAAATCAAAACTATTAATACACTCGACTATATCCTGTCTATATCCTAAAAAAGTTATTTTATCTTGTAGATTAAGTTCTTTCACCTTATTTTCTAGTTCGCTTCTAAGATCTCCATCTCCAACGATAAACAAATGAAGGTTTTCATCTGAAATCAAAGAGATAGCATCAATAAGATAGGTCAAACCTTTTTGTTCTGACAATCTTGCAACGCATCCAAGCTTAATGCCTTCAAACTTCATAATCTCATCAACTTGGCTATTTGACTGCTTCAAAATCACTCCGTTATAGATAACAGTGCTGTTTGTAATTCCTACATCATCTTTCAAATTTTTATTAACTGCTTGACCAACTGCAATACTATAGGCATTTTTCAGTGAAAATCTATATAAAGACAACTTATCTTTAAAGATATTATGAGCAGTGTAAACGTGGACTAGCTTCGGATTAATCAGTTTTAATAAACGAATATAAAAAGCTGCCATTCGATGATGCGTATGGACCAGAGTAATCTCATTTGTCTTAATAATTTGATAAATATTAAGAAGCAACTTCAACACTGTAAGAGGATTTTTACTGTCTATATCTTGAATTTTATGATGGATAATTCCTTGATTCTCTAATTCGCGTTCCCAAAGACCTCCTGTAGAAGCAACATGTACACTATCAAACTCATCTTTCAAATCAGAACTCAACTGGTACACGATTCTCTCCGCACCACCAATATCCATCGTTCGTGAAATATGTAAAATATTATTTTTTCGTTTTTCGTTTCTCATCTAAAACTCGCTTAATAAAGGTAACATTCCCTACAAAGTATCGTTTAAATAGACGCTTTGGTTCATTAGCAACTCGGAACAACCACTCCAAGTTTGATTTCTGCATCCAAAGTGGGGCACGTTGAATGTGACCAGACAGTACGTCAAAGCTACCTCCTACACCCATAAAAATAGAATTCACTCCATTATCCATAAATTTTTGGATGATGTACTCTTTTTTAGGTGAGGTAATTCCAACAAATACAAAGTCGGGATTCTTTTCACGAATATCTTCCTGAATATCTTGCTCATCTTCCTCAGAAAAATAACCATTACGATGTCCAACAACTCGTAGATTTGAATACTCCTCTTTGAAATTTTGTAACATATCTTGCAGAACTTCTTCTTTAGCGCCAAAAAAATACACTGAATAAGATTTCTCATCGGCTAATTTTAATAATCTTTGCATTAAATCAATTCCAGCAACTCGTTCTGGAACTTGGTAGCCCAAAAATCGAGAGGCTAGAACTACTGATGCACCATCTGCATTGATGATTTCAGAATCGTTAACTATCTTTTTAATGACCTCATCTGATTGACATTGGTTAATCTTATCAGCGTTTACTCCCATTAAATGAAGAGGACGTTGTTCAATAACAAAACTCTCAACTGCCTGTACTGTTTCATCCATTGTTAAGGGGTCAATCCTGACCCCCATTAAATCAAAACTATTCAAATTAATCTCCCCATGTAGACTCGAAATGGCCCTTACGTTCTGCTTCTTTTGGCAACTTCATGTAATCACCATATATTTTTGTTAAATATTCATCTGGGTTTGCATGGCAACTTATTTCTAAGTTCTCAAACTCTAGTAATTGTGGTTCACCGAATACTTCTTTTTTAGCAAGTTCACGTTCTCTGTAGGAACCTAACACATTACCAACTATTGAACTAGTTTCAAAATCATATTGTTTAATTAGATTTTGTAATTTGTTGTTAATAGTGGCTGTTTTTAGAAGTTTATTTAATTTCAAAACTTTTGATATACTCACAATTGCATTTTCAAAACGTCCCCGATCTCTGTCATGTAGACGATCAATTACAGAAATTTTAGAAAGTGCACGATAGAATTTAATTTTGTTTGTATGAATAAAATAACGGAAACTATCATCTGGATAACCATCCAAAGGGAAAATATCTATGAATGGACTACATAGTTCATCTCCAAATGGAATTTGTAAGGATGTATCCATAATAGAAGTATTACCTAAATTATCATCATGAAGTCTCAAAACAACATGTTCTGGAAGTTCCTTGTTACAAATAGACAAAAATTTTTCATAATCTTTTCGAGGCATCCCTAAATCCATATCATCATCCCAAGGAATAAATCCTTTATGACGAATTGCTCCTAACAATGTTCCTCCTAAAGCATAATATCTTAAATCATATTTACTACAAATAGCAATAAAACTTTTCAATAAAGATAATTCTCCTAGTTGAATTTCCCTCACTTTATTCATAATTTTACTTCGCTCCATCTTTCATTACTACAACTTTTATAGTCTTCAATAAAATTTCAATATCTTTCCAAATTGTCCAATCATCTATATAGGCCACATCTAATTTGACAACTTCATCGAAATTCTTGATCTCGCTTCGTCCACTGACCTGCCATAAGCCTGTTATCCCAGGTTTAAAACTTAGACGACGTTTTTGTTCTGGGGTATAGTGCTCATACTCGTCCACTGTTGGTGGTCGTGTACCTACCAAACTCATATCTCCCTTTAGAACATTGTAAAACTGTGGTAGTTCGTCCAAGCTAGTCTTCCTTATAAAACGACCAATTTTCGTAATACGTGGGTCATCGTCCACCTTAAACATTCCACCCTGCATGGTATTTTGTTCCATGAGTTCTCTTTTTTTCGCCTCGGCATCTACACACATAGAGCGAAACTTATAAAAAGTGAACTGGCGCCCATTTTTTCCTATACGCGTCTGAGCAAAAATAGCAGAGCCCCCATCCTTTCGAATCAAAGGAACCAGTACAATACTGACTAGACCACATAGTATCAGACCTACCAGAGAACCGATAATATCAATAATCCGCTTAGCAATCACGTGGCTAGTCTTATAAAATGTTGTAGAAAAAGTCACAACGTTTAATCCTGCCATCTCACGAATTTGCTTGTTACGTGCCAAACTACGATCAAAAGCATTTAGATTGACTGTTACATCAATTCCCATCGTTTCAAACTGAGAGACAAGCTCTCCAATATTGTATTTTTCACTCGGAAGATTGATAAAGACTTCATCGACCACCTCATGAGTCGCAAAATCTACTATCTCCTCCTCTGCTACTACCTTTAAAGAATTATGCTGAAAATCTGGTTTATCTAAGACACTGACGGCTACCAACTCCCCAACAACCTCATTTGATTCTATTAGTCTATCCAGTACCTTTTCGACACGAGATGTTGCTGTAAGTAGGAGAATCTTCTTACTTCCTTTAAAATTGGGATAAGCTCGCTTCCAATACCACTTGATAAATAGGTTTAGCACATAGACTAAAAGAGCATGTAATGTGAGGAAGTAAATCATGCCTCGTCTGGAAATACTAAATCGATCCTCTAAGAAAAAATTAGAAATACTAATCGCTAGCGCAAAGAATAGGATATATTTCAATGTCTGGACAAGTTCAATCAAATATCCCCTTTTAAAGAAATCCTTTCCATAATCACTGATATAAAAGACAAAATAATGAAGGATATAAAGTGCAATAGCTGTTGTTGAAACAATCTCCGTTTCTCTCACAGCGCTAAGCAGATAAGTCAATAAAATAACAAGAAAACTCTGGATTATGGCCAATGAAGGCTTTACTACTTTTCCATTCATCTCTATCCCCCAACCTATTTTTTATTTTTTTCCGTAATCTCCATAATTTCCATAAGAACCGTATTTGTCTACTGAAGTATCGAATTTATTCAACACAACTCCTAAAAACGGCTTCCCAGTTTGTTCCAACTGTTCTTTCGCTTTTTGAATATCCCGTCGATTTGTTTCACCTGCTGCTGTCACTAAAATAGAAGCATCACATTTTCGCGTAATGATAGCTGCATCAATCACGGCACCGACAGGAGCAGTATCTACAACGATATAGTCAAAATATTTACGCAAGGTTTCAAGCATTGTACTGAAATTCTTACTTTGAAGAAGAGCTGTCGGATTTGGTGACACAGAGCCCGCTTGAATGACAAAGAGATTTTCGATATTGGTATCACAAAGCCCCTGTGACAGGTCTGTAGTCCCTGATAGAAATTCTGTCAGACCTGTAATTTTATCCCTTGCTTTAAAGACACCTGACATAACAGAATTGCGAATATCTCCATCAATCAGCAGCGTTTTGTAACCTGCACGCGCAAAAGCCCAAGCGATATTGGTGGAAGTCGTTGATTTTCCTTCTCCTGGTTTCACAGAAGTGATAGAAAATACTTTCAAATCATCTCCACTTAACTGTAAGTTCGTACACAAAGCGTTATAATATTCCTCTGCTTTTTTTACAAGATCCAATTTTGCCTGTGAGATTTCTAACGTTGGCATAACTTCCTCCTATTTCATTTTATCCAAATCTGGAACGACCCCTAGAAGTGGAATTTGCAGTACATCTTCGACATCTTCAGGACGTTTCACACGGGTATCGAGTAACTCAATCAAAAGAACAGTAACCACTGTTACGACAGCCCCTCCAAGAAAACCAAACAAGGTGTTGCGTCGAATATTTGGAGAAGAGGGAGTCGTAGCTGGTCGCGCTTCTTCAAGCGTCGTTACATCAGATACTCGCGTTACAGCGATAATCTTTTCTGCAGCAACTTCTCGTAGAGAATTAGCCATGCGACTGGCTTCCTCTGGCTGTTTATCCTTGACAGAGATTGAGACGATACGAGTGTCAGCTGGTACAGTCACTTGAACTTTGCTAGCTAACGTTTTTGCTGGCATATCCAATTTCAAATTTGTCGCTACCTTTTCCAATACATCCTGCGAAAGGATAATCTCACGGTAGTCTTTTACCAGATAAGATCCTGCCTGCAAATCCTGATTTGTCAGCCCCGGCTTGTCTCCTTGATTACGGTTGACTACGTAAATACGCGTGGTGCTCGTATATTCTGGCTTAACAATAAAAGTGCTATATGCAAAAGCTCCCGCACCTGTAACAAGTGCCACTAATAAAATCATTAGCTTGCGTTTCCATAAGGTTTTAAATAATTGAAATACATCGATTTCTATCGTATTTTGTTCTTTCATCATTTCTCCTAAATTAGTTGATCCATTACAATTTTTCGAGGGTTGTCTATAAAAAGTTCCTGAGCCTTCGCTTCTCCGTATTTTTGGGTAACAAGGTCATATGCTTCTGCCATATGAGGAGGTCTACCGTCTAGATTGTGCATATCACTTGCAATGACATGAACCAAATCCTGCTCTAAAAAATACTGAGCTCTTTTTTTCATGAATTTATAACGTTCTCCAAAAAGTTTGGGTTTGAGGACATGTGAACTATTTACTTGCGTGTAACAGCCCATATCGATCAGTTCTCGAACGCGTTTTTCATTATTTTCAAGAGCATCATAGCGCTCAATGTGGGCAATGACTGGAGTAATTCCCAACATCAAGATCTTGCTCAAGGCACTATGAATATCGCGATAAGGAGTGTTCATACTAAACTCTATCAAGGCATAACGACTATCATTGAGGGTCGGAATCCGCTTTTTTTCCAGCTTATCCAGAACATCTGGTGTGTAGTAAATTTCAGCCCCATAAGCAATGACCAAGTCACTCGCCACTTCCTTAGCTATTTCCCGAACCTGAAGAAAGTTTTCTGCTATCTTCTCTTCTGGAGTTTCAAACATGCCCTTGCGACGATGAGAGGTAGAGACAATGGTTCGCACCCCCTGCCTGTAGGCTTCTGTCAAGAGAGCCTTGCTTTCCTCTCTTGACTTGGGGCCATCATCTACATCAAAGACAATGTGCGAATGAATATCAATCATTTCATTTTCCCTCCAACACGTCTTGAATAGCAGCTTTGACAGATGCAAGGCTACTGTCGTCAATTTCCATCATATAGAGGTTACTATCTGGCATCGCATAGGAAGGAAGATCCATCCGTCCTGTACCTTTCAAGTCTTGCGAATTCACTTTGTAAGTTCCACCACTTTCTAACTGAGCATTGACCAAATTCATCATGGTCTCAAGCGGCATATTTGTTTGGATAGAATCTTGCAAGCTATCAATGATCGTACTATAATTTTTCAGTGCTTCGGTTGACGTTAATTTTTGAAGGATAGCCACAATCACCTTTTGTTGATTACGCCCGCGGTCACGATCGCCATCTGCTAGGGAGTAGCGCTCGCGAACAAAACCGAGGGCCTGTTCTGAATCAAGATGAACATTGCCCACAGGGAATTGAAACTTACCGTGTAGTGCTGTGAATTCCTGATCATTATAAACATCTACCCCACCCAACAAATCAATCAATTTCAAAAACGAAGTGAAGTTCAATCGCACATAGTAATTGATATCCACTCCATAGAGATTTTCTAAGGTGTGGATGGATGAATCAACTCCATAAATGCCCGCATGGGTTAATTTATCTTTTTGATTATTTCCACCATCTGCGATTGGTACATAGGCATCACGCGGCGTTGTGGTCAAGAGGATTTTCTTGGTATCTCGATTGACAGTCATCAGGATATTGACATCTGAACGCGACACTGAACTAATAGGACCATAGGTATCAATTCCACTCACATAGATATTGAAAGACTGATTCTTAGACGTCTTAGGAGCTTCTACTTTTTTAGTGAATCCCTTGGTATAAATCTTTTTTATCTTCGATGCGTAGTCTGGATACTCTGACTCGATGATATTTTCAAAGACACTATTTAGGACAATGGCCTTGGTGTCTCCTGCAATCAAACTCTTGTAAGCTGCCAAGTAAGACGAACTCTGATTGACCGTCAAATCGGTATTCTGACTTGACTTGATATCAGCTAGTAGTTTTTGGATATTTTCATTATCAGTCCCAGTCGGTGCTGTCACACTCGTCAGTTGCGTAACATTCCCAATCTCACTATCTGCTAAAACAGCGACACTGATCGAATATTCTGAGTAATTAGAAGTCGCATTTAAACGATTGGTCAGTCCAACAAACTGCTGTACTGCAAAGAGCGACACTGAGCTGACAAGGATAGAGAACACCAACAGAAAAATAGTAAATTTTTCAGCTTTTTTATAGATAATCAAGAGCAGCCCCACCAAGGCAACTAGTAGGACTAAGGCAGTTGCCACTAGATTAAGATATCTAAAAGCAAGGATATTGTATTTAAAAATCAAAAACAATAAAAAGCCAGCCAACAATAGATAAACAGCTAACAAGGCTATGTTAACGCTTCGCTTTACTTTCCCCGAGCGAGATCTCTTTGAACGTTTCGTCATGACACTCCCCTATACTATAATAATTAAAGTAATTATATCACAAAAGTAAGGTAAATTCCATTTATTCCCACAATTCTCAGCGTTTTCATTTATTTTTTCTTAGCTATGTTTTGAAGTGACCGCTTTCATTATTTAGGATTTTGAGCAAACAAAAATAAGGTCCCTTGCAAGAGACCTTATTCCAACTTTTTATTTGATATGATTTTCAAATTCTTTTTGATTTTGTTCGATAGCCTTTTTACTTTCTTCTTCCCACTTAGCCTTAGCTTCATCAAATTGTTTCTTGGTAACAGGGCCTTTTTGCAGTCTCATGTACTTGTAGTTGTTTCCATCACCTTTGATTCCCACTAAAGAGTAGGCACGTGTAAACGGAGTTACTTTGGTTACAGAGGCTGTACCACCATTTGACATAACAGACATGACTAGAGAATTGTCAATCATCCAAGCTTGAGCTTCAGCGTATTTTTCATAACGTTTAGCAACATCTTGATTCTCAGCATCTGCTTCTTTTAGAAGTTTTGTATAGGTATCTAATCCTAGACTCTTGATTAATTCTTGATCTTCCTTAGCATCTAGACCGAAAATTTTGAGATAAAAACCATCTTCGGCATTAAATGGATCCAGATAAGTTGACGGATCTTGATAATCACCAACCCAGCCATCAAAGTTCAAATCGTAATCACGAGCTGCTGGATTTGGTGCTAGGAAAGCAACATTCCCAAAGTCATCCGTTGAAAGCTGTTGAACATCAATGACGACATTATCAGAACCTAATACTGTTTCAAGTGTCTGTTTAAGCGAATTCATCCCAGAAACCGCATTTTTATTGGTTTGATCAACTGGGACGTCCAAATGAATCGGGAAGGTAACCCCTTGGGCTTCCAATTCCTTTTTAGCTTCCGCAAATTTTGCTTGGGCCTTTTCCTTGTTGAAGTAACCGTCTTGGGCATCCGCCAAGTTGATTCCAGACCACTCAATTCCGTAGTTCACAAGCTTTGAAGCTGTTACTTCTCCAAAGGTCTTATCTCCCACCTGGACAAATGTTGGGGGAACTAGAGTATTACGAAGGGTTTTGCTCGCTGCTTCTTCACCGTTAGATTGAGCAGAGTATGCTGTTCGATCAATACCGAAGTTGATAGCCTGACGGAAATTTTTATTTAAGATCGCTGTTTGAGTTGATTTCTTTTGTTGGTCTGATGTTTTAGCAGTATGGTTATAAGCTTTACGGTTAACGTTAAAGTTGAAGTACCAAGAAGTCTTGTCTTGTAAGCTATAAACAATGTTGTCTTGATATTTTTCTTTCGTCTTGGCATAGCTCGAGCTATTTGGATAGACTCCCGCAAGTGAGTAGGCACCACTTTCAAAGTTTCGGATAGTCATCTCCTGATCTGAACCATCAAAGTAGGCTAACTTAACTTTCTCAATGGTTACTTTATCATGGTCATAATAGTGTGGATTCTTGACATACTCGATTGAAGATTTTGATGTGAAATCTTTTAACAAATACGGACCATTATAAAGGATATTGTCTGGCGTTAAGGTCCCAAAATCTTTATCCTTTGATTTCAAAAACTCTTCATTAACCGGGAAAAGGATACTATTGGTTGTCTTTGAATTCCAATAAGGTTCTGGCCGTGTCAAAGTGTATTCAACCGTATAGTCATCCAAGGCTTTAACACCAACTGTTGTGAAGTCATTGGTCGCACCTGTCACATAGTCATTCAATCCCTTGATTGAATTTTGGATCAGATCCATGGCTTGCCCCTTGTTGTCCGCAGCATATTTGATCCCAGTGACAAAATCCTGTGCTTTGACTGAAGCATACTCTTCTCCGTCAGCCGTATACCACTTGGCATCTTTTCTAAGCTTGTAGGTATAGGTCAAACCATCTGCTGAAACAGACCAATCCTCCGCAAGAGCAGGTACGAGGTTCCCATAGCTGTCATTTTCTAACAAACCATCTACAAGATTGGTAATAACGGCAGTGTTATCCGCATAATAATCTAGAAGATAGTTAAAAGTTGTTGGATTCGCACTAAATGTTGATGAATAAGTGCTAGTATCTGTGTTGGACTGTCCACATGCCGAGAGCAAAATCCCTGTCGCTAAGACAAGACCTGTCCCGATTAGTCTTTTTTTCATTTTGATCATCATTCACTCCTTTATGTCACTTTTTATAACATAACCATATTTTATCAAATTTATTCAAAAATGTAAAGTTACTGCTTTTATGACAACTGGTGTCTCAAAACAAAAAAGGAAGCACAGTTTCCTGCAACTTCTTTTTCTGTTTATAGATTACTTGACGTGTTTTTCAAGTTCTTTTTGGTATTTGGCATTTGTTTCGATTTTTTCTTGTTGCCATTTCTTGAAGGCTTCTTCGTATTCTTTTGCAGTCACAACATCATTTTGCAACTCCAAACCTTTGAATACAAATGGGTCTCCCTTGATTCCGACTTGAGAGTATGCTTTTGTGAATGGTACAGTACGGCTAACCGTTGGAGAACCACCTGAAGAAGCAACTGGAATCAAGAGCGAGCTATCAGACACCCAAGCTTGAGCTTTGGCATATTTTTCATAACGCTTATTAAGGTCGCTGGTTTCAGCTGCGGCATCATCCAAGAGTTTCTTATATTCGTCTAGACCGACTTGAGCCATCACTTCTGGATCTTTTCCACGAGTGATCCCCAAGTGTTTAAGGGCAGAACCCTTCTTAGCATCAAGAATGTTTAAGTAGGTAGCTGGGTCTTGATAGTCTGGTCCCCAACCAGTTCCGTTCAAGTCATAGTCTTTTTGGGATGGAACCTTGGCTTGAGACGTAATGCTCATTTTTTCATTATCGGTCATTTGAAGAACATCGACAATGACATTTTCAGTACCAAGTGATGATTCGATAGACTGCTTGAGTGAGTTAGTTTGTTGAACCGCAATTACATCTGTTTGTTCAACCGGGATATCCAAATGGATTGGGAAGGTCACACCCTTAGCCTGCAATTCTGCCTTGGCCTTAGCAAAGGCTGCCTTAGCTTTTTCAGGACTGTAAATCGTATCCTTGCCATCTGTAAGGGCTACATCTTTCCACTGGTCTCCATATGAAACCAGCTCTGCCTGTGCCAACTCTCCAAAGGTCTTTTCACCTACTTGAACATAGTCATGAGGCACTAGACTATTACGGATAATTTTGTCCGCACCTTCTTCACCATTCAACTGAGCCGTGTATGAGTGACGGTCAAGGGCAAAGTTCAAGGCCTGACGGAAGTTCTTGTTGAGAAGAGCTTCTTTGGTTGATGTTTTTTGAGCTTCGTCTGTTTTAGCTGTTTTATTGTAAGACTGGCGGTTTACGTTAACAGTGAGGTAGTAGCTTGTCGCTTCTTGTGGACTGTAGACAATCTTATCTCCATACTCTTTCTTAGTTGACTCAAAGTTTGAGCTTGTTGGGAAGAGACGAGCTGTAGTATAGGCACCTTGTGTAAAGCTACGAATCAAGGATTCTTGGTCTGATCCATCGTAGAAAGTTAGTTTAATGTTGTCAATCTTAACATTGTCCTTGTCCCAGTAGTTTGGATTCTTTTCATACTCGATGACTGATTTTGAAGTCAATGATTTCAAGAAATAAGGACCGTTATAAAGGATGCTTGATGGTGTTGGCGCACCGTAGTCGCTCCCTTTAGAATTCAAGAATTCTTCATTAACTGGAAGCATGGTCGCAGTTGTAACTTTAGAGTTCCAGAAACTTTCTGGTTTGTTGAGCGTATATTCAACCGTATAATCATCAACAGCCTTGACTCCTACAGTAGAAAAGTCATTGCTTTCACCACTGATGTAGGCAGCCAAACCTTTGATAGAATCTTGAAGGAGAGAGAGGCCGTCTGATTTGCCGTCAGCTGCGTGTTTCAGACCCGTAACAAAGTCCTGAGCCTTGACTTCAGCATACTCTTCTCCCTCAGAAGTATACCATTTTACACCCTTACGAAGTTTGTAGGTATAAGTCAAACCATCTTTAGAAACGGACCAGTCTTCTGCAAGTGATGGAATTAAGTTTCCATACTTATCGTTTTCCAAAAGGCCATCGACAACGTTGGCTATAACGTCAGAAGTTGAGCTCTTGCTCGTCACACTGTAGTCCAAAGATGACGGATCCATAGCATAGACATAAGAAAATGTCTTGGGAGCATCAGCCTTCTTTTCGCTTTGCCCACAAGCAGTTAACAGAAGGGCTGCACTCAAGACAGCACCTGCTCCTAAGAGCCACTTTTTCGATCTCATAAGTAATCTCCTTAAAGATAGTGTTTTCACCATTATACCCTATTTTTTCATAAAAGCAAGGACTTTCGGATAATTTTTTAGAAAATTCTAACAAATATTTTTTAAAGATTTTTCAATACAATTTTTAGTAAAAAACCTCAAGCTTTTAAAGCTTGAGGTTTACTCATTTTAGTCAGTCAGTTCCACACAGAAAGCATCCCATGGAGCCAAGACCTGTTTTTCAACTGCTTCTTGAGTCACAGTGTTTTCAATCAAGACAGATTTAACTTTTCCTTCTACTGAAAAGTTTTGTTTTTCATTGGACAAGTTAGCCACAACTAGGAAGCGACGGTCTCCGTCCTTACGGACATAAGCAAAGACCTTATCAGTCGTATCGAGTAATTCAAAATCAGCTCGAATCAGCCAACTGTTCTCCTTACGGATCTGAATGAGTTTCTGATAGGTATAGAAAATAGAATCTGGATTTGCCAGTGCTTCTTGAACATTAATTGCTTGATAGTTTGGATTAACTACCAACCAAGGTTGACCTGTTGAGAAGCCAGCATTTTTACTCTCATCCCATTGCATCGGGGTACGGGCATTATCACGACCGATGACACGGATACTGTCCATGATTTCTTCAATTGGAACGCCTTTTTCAAGAGCCTCACGCGCATAGTTGAGGGATTCAATATCTTCTACTTGGTCCAGTGCTTCAAAAGGATAATTGGTCATCCCAATCTCCTCACCTTGGTAGATATAGGGAGTCCCTCTCATAAGATGAAGTAGGATTGCAAAGGCTTTGGCAGATTTTTCACGGTATTCTTGGTCATTTCCCCAGATAGAGACGATACGAGGGAGGTCATGGTTGTTCCAGAAGAGGGAATTCCAGCCGTCTTCAACTCCTAACTCTGTCTGCCATTTGTTGAAAATTTCTTTCAACTTACTGATATTCAGCTCTTTTTGATAGTGCCACTTAGGTTGCCCTTCCTGATACTGAAGACAGATATGCTCAAACTGGAAGACCATAGACAATTCTTGACCCTTCGGATCAGAGTAGAGCTTGGCAATTTCTGGTGTTGCCCCCCAAGTTTCTCCCACTGTCAAGAGATCCTTATCCCCAAAAGTCGCCTGGTTCATCTCCTTGAGATAGGGATGGAGCATGGGACCGTTATTGACTACCTTCTCATCAGGAATTTTGCCAATCATGTCAATAACATCCATACGGAAACCGCCAATGCCTTTATCAATCCAGAAGTTCATCATCTCATAAATTTTCTGACGAAGCTTTTCATTTTCCCAGTTGAGATCAGGCTGTTTCTTGCTGAAAAAGTGAAGATAGTATTGACCTGACTTTTCATCGTATTCCCAAGCAGAACCACTAAAGATAGACTCCAAATCATTGGGCTCATCCCGCCAGATATAGTAGTCTCGCTCGGGACTGTCAGGATTTTCACAAGCCTCTACAAACCAAGCATGCTCATCCGAGGTATGATTGACTACTAAGTCCATGATAATTCGGATATCACGCTTCTTAGCTTCCGCGATCAGTTCATCCATATCCTCCATGGTCCCGAAAATAGCTGCAATCGCTTGATAATCAGCAATGTCATAACCATTATCATCCATAGGACTGTCATAAACGGGAGAAAGCCAAATCGCTGTGATCCCTAACTTGGCTAGATAGTCCAACTTACTTGTAATTCCTGGCAAATCGCCAATTCCATCTCCGTTGCTGTCCATAAAGCTCTTAGGATAGACTTGATAGACTACGGCATTGTGCCACCATTTTTCTTGCATCTTGTTACCTCATTATTTTAATAATCTACAGTCTATGATAACGCTTTTTCAAACTTTGTGCAAGCGTTTGCCTAATCTTTTTGATTTCTTTTTTACCTTTATAGTTTCCTAACTTCCGATTTTTTATTATAATGGAGGTCAGAGGTAAAAAAATGAAAAAACAAGCTTTTAGTTCTGAACAATATTTGAATCTACAGCGCGACCACATCTTGGAGCGCATCAACCAATTTGACGGCAAGCTCTACTTGGAGTTTGGTGGCAAAATGTTAGAAGATTTCCACGCTGCTCGTGTCCTTCCTGGTTATGAGCCTGACAACAAAATCAAGCTCTTGCAAGAATTGAAGGAGCAGGTTGAGGTTGTGATCGCCATTAACGCAAGTAACATCGAACATTCTAAAGCA
>CAJPSM010000004.1 GCA_905373305.1 uncultured Streptococcus sp.
GACGAGGCTCTTGTCTATGTTCCAACTAAGGGAGAAGAAGCAGCTAGTCAGCAGGCTGCCTCTGGAACGCCTCCTTCTACAAGTAAGGATAAGAAGGTCAACCTAAATAAAGCTAGTCTGGAAGAGCTCAAGCAGGTCAAGGGACTGGGTGGTAAACGAGCCCAGGATATTATCGACCATCGTGAGGCAAATGGCAAGTTCAAGTCAGTTGATGAGCTCAAGAAGGTCTCTGGCATTGGTGCAAAGACCATAGAAAAGTTAAAAGACTATGTTACAGTGGATTAAGACTCTTCCTATCCCCTTAATTTATCTGGGTTTTCTATTACTTTGGCTTTACTATGCCATTTTCTCGGTATCTTATCTTGCATTACTAGGCTTTGTTTTTCTGCTCATCTGTCTCTTTTTCCAATTCCCTTGGAAATCGGCTGGTAAAGTTTTAGCGATTTGTGGCTTCTTTGGCTTCTGGTTTCTGTTTCAAACTTGGCAACAGACACAAGCGAGTCAAGACTTGGTTGGCTATGTTGAAAAGGTGAGGATTTTACCAGATACCATCAAAGTCAATGGGGATAGTCTATCATTTCGTGGCAAGGCTGACGGCCGTACCTTCCAAGTTTATTATAAACTTCAGTCCGAAGAAGAGAAAGAGCAATTTCAAGCCTTAACAGATATTTATGAGATAGAACTAGAAGGAAAATTGTCCGAGCCAGAAGGACAGAGAAATTTTGGTGGATTTGACTACCAAGCCTATCTGAAGACTCAGGGAATTTACCAGATACTGACTATCAAGAGCATCCAGTCACTTAAAGAGGTTGGCAGTTGGGATATAGGAGAAAATCTGTCCAGTTTACGTCGAAAGGCTATTGTTTGGATCAAGACGCACTTTCCAGACCCTATGCGCAACTACATGACGGGGCTCTTGCTGGGACATTTGGACACGGACTTTGAGGAGATGAATGAGCTCTATTCCAGTCTTGGAATTATCCATCTCTTTGCCTTGTCAGGTATGCAGGTAGGATTTTTTATGGATGGGTTTAAGAAGCTCCTTTTGCGATTGGGCTTGACTCAAGAAAAGTTGAAGTGGCTGACTTATCCTTTTTCCCTTATCTATGCAGGTCTGACAGGATTTTCAGCCTCGGTCATTCGCAGTCTCTTGCAAAAGTTACTGGCCCAACATGGTGTTAAGGGCTTGGATAATTTTGCCTTAACGGTCCTTGTCCTCTTTATCATTATGCCCAACTTTTTCCTGACAGCAGGAGGAGTCTTGTCCTGCGCTTACGCCTTTATCTTGACCATGACCAGCAAAGAAGGGGAGGGGCTCAAGGCTGTTACTAGAGAAAGTCTGGTCATTTCCTTGGGAATATTGCCTATTCTATCCTTCTATTTTGCAGAATTTCAACCTTGGTCAATTCTCTTAACCTTTGTCTTTTCCTTTCTGTTTGATGTGGTCTTCTTGCCGCTTTTGTCCATCTTATTCATTCTGTCCTTCGTTTACCCAGTCACTCAGTTTAACTTTATTTTTGAGTGGTTGGAGGACATCATTCGCTTGGTATCGCAGCTGGCAAGTAGGCCCTTGGTCTTTGGACAACCCAATGCATGGTTTTTGATTTTACTTTTAATTTTATTAGCCTTACTGTATGATTTTAGGAAAAACATCAAAAGCTTAGCAGGATTAAGTCTCTTTATTATAGGGCTCTTTTTCCTGACCAAGCATCCACTGGAAAATGAAATCACCATGCTAGATGTTGGGCAAGGGGAAAGTATTTTCCTACGGGATGTAACTGGTAAAACTATGCTTATAGATGTGGGGGGCAAGGCAGAATCTGATAAGAAAATAGAAAGATGGCAAGAAAAGGCAACGACTAGCAATGCCCAGAGAACCTTGATTCCTTATCTTAAAAGTCGCGGAGTATCCAAAATTGACCACTTAATTCTGACCAACACAGATAAAGAAAATGTTGGAGATTTGCTGGAGATGACCAAGGCTTTCCATGTCGGGGAAATTTTAGTATCAAAAGGAAATCTGACACAAAAGGAATTTGTAGCGGAACTACAAGCGACTCAAACCAAGGTGCGCAGTGTGACAGCAGGGGAGAACTTACCAATTTTTGGCAGTTACTTAGAAGTCCTATCTCCAAGGAAGATTGGAGATGGAAGTTATGATGATTCTCTCCTTCTTTATGGAAAACTCCTGGATAAGCACTTTCTCTTTACTGGAAATTTGAAGGAGAAGGGAGAGAAAGAACTTTTAAAGCAATACCCTACCTTAGAGGTGGATATCTTGAAGGCAGGTCAACATGGTTCAAAGACTTCATCTAGTCCAGCTTTTTTAGAGAAGCTCAAACCGCAAATTACTCTCATCTCAGTTGGTAAGAACAATCGTGCCAAACTCCCCCATCAGGAAACCTTGACACGACTAGAAACCATCAAGAGTAAGATTTACCGAACAGATCAGCAAGGAGCCATTCGCTTTAAAGGGTGGAATAGTTGGCGAATTGAAAGCGTTCGTTAGGAAGAAAAGATGTTGTATATTAGTGAAATAAACTAAAAAACTATTGCATAACAGAGGAAAAGATGATATAATTAAAGCGCTTTCAATAAAAATATAAATGCAATGAAAACATGAAAAATCAGCAAAAGTCGCTTTATTAGCTAGTTTATACTCTATTGGTCTTTTTCAGTCCAGTGTATCTGCTGTGACAGTCACTAAGAGTTATTGGTATGATTGGAATACCGTGTGGGAATATGGTACTAACTATCATAACCATCAATACATTTCTATCCCATCATGGTCTCGTCATTACAGCTATTCTGAGTATAAAGTTGGTTTTGGCTGGAACTATGATAGTTATGAGGTCATTAACTACTAGGCAGGAAACTATTAATCGTTAAAGAGTGAGAAAAAGGAGGGCTGGATATGTTAAATCTTACTCATGTTACCTTAAAAACGCGACAAGTCATCTTGCAAGATGTTGATTTCACCTTTAAAAAAGGTAGGATTTATGGCCTTCTTGCTATCAATGGCTCGGGAAAGACGACACTGTTCCGAGCTATGAGCAAGCTGCTTCCCCTTAGTAGTGGACATATTGCATCCCCTCCTTCTTTGTTTTATTATGAGAGCGTTGAATGGCTGGATGGAAACTTAAGTGGGATGGACTACCTTCGTCTCATAAAAAATATCTGGAAGTCAGACCTAAACTTGGGGGACGAAATCGCCTATTGGGAAATGTCTGACTATATCAACCTTCCCATCCGCAAGTATTCCTTAGGGATGAAGCAACGCTTGGTGATTGCTATGTATTTCCTCAGTCAGGCGAAATGTTGGCTCATGGATGAGATAACAAATGGCTTAGATGAGTATTATCGACAGAAGTTTTTTGATAGGCTGGCACAAATCGATAGGCAAGAACAGCTGGTTCTTTTGAGTTCCCACTACAAAGAGGAGTTAGTGGAGATTTGCGATAGCATGGTAACCATTCGTCAGGGGCAGATAGAAGAGGTTCCGTTATGAAAGATATTAGCCTATTTTTATTAAAGAAAGTTTTCAAAAGTCGTTTAAACTGGATTATCTTACTTTTATTTGCATCTGTACTCGGTGTTACCTTTTATTTAAATAGTCAGACTGCAAACTCACACAGCTTGGAGAGCGAGTTGGAAACCCGTCTTGTAAAAGATGAGAGAGTCATCAATGGATATGAAGAGAAACTCTCCCAAATATCTGACACCAGCTCGGAGGAATACCAGTTTGCTAAAAGTAATTTAGAATCGCAAAAAAATCTTTTGAAGCGAAAGACAGAAATTCTGAATTTATTAAAAGAAGGGCGCTGGAAAGAAGCCTACTATTTGCAGTGGCAAGATGAAGAGAAGAATTATGAAGTTGTGTCAAATCAACCGACTTCTGACTCTGAATTTAAAATGTCAGTTGACCGCCAACGAAAGATTTACCAAGCACTATATCCCTTGAACATAAAAGCCCACAATTTAGACTATCCGACCCACGGGATTGATCAGATTGTCTGGATTTTAGAGGCTATCATCCCAACCTTGTTTGTGATTGCTATTATTTTTATGCTAACACAACTGTTCGCAGAAAGATATCAAAATAATCTGGACACAGCTCAGTTATATCCTTTTTCAAAAGTGACATTTTCCATGTCCTCTCTGGGAGTTGGGGTGAGCTATGTAACCGTGCTGTTTATCGGAATCTGTGGATTTTCTTTTCTAGTGGGAAGTCTGATAAGTGGTTTTGGACAGTTAGATTATCCCTACCCATTCTATAGCTTAACCAATCAAGAGGTAACTATTGGAAAAATACAAGATGTGTTATTTCCTAGCTTGCTCTTAGCTTTCTTAGCCTTTATCGTCATTGTGGAAGTCGTCTACTTGATTGCTTACTTTTTCAAGCAAAAAATGCCTGTCCTCTTTCTTTCACTCATTGGGATTGTTGGCTTATTGTTTGGTATCCAAACGATCCAGCCTCTTCAGAGTATTGCACATCTGATTCCCTTTACTTACTTGCGTTCAGTAGAGATTTTATCTGGAAGATTACCTAAGCAGATTGATAATGTCAATCTAAATTGGAACATGGGGATGGTCTTACTTCCTTGCCTGATTATCCTTTTGTTAGTGGGGATTCTATTTATCGAAAGATGGGGAAGTTCACGTAAAAAGGAAGTTTTTAATAGGTCTTAGCGTTCCTATCCGGAAGGTGAGGAAAAAACTAACACAGGGAGGGAACCAACTAGGTTCTCTCTTTTTGATGCGGACATCAAGAAGAAAACAGAAAGTTTTCCAAAAAAACGACTTTTTATCTTGACAAGGAATAGAAAACTTGGTATCATATAAAAGTTGAGAAAAGCAGAAGTGAGAGCTTCTCGCCTTGTGACATCAAGTTGCCTGGCCCTACGGATGAAAAGTTTCTAAGAAACGCTATCATAACGTGCGGGCTTGTATTATTACGAGTCCGCTATTGTTTTTCTCTAATAATAAAAAAGAGGTGAAAACCATAGCAAAGCAAGACTTATTCATCAATGATGAAATTCGTGTACGTGAAGTTCGCTTGATCGGTCTTGAGGGAGAACAGCTAGGTATCAAGCCACTCAGCGAAGCGCAAGCATTGGCTGATAGTGCAAATGTTGACTTAGTATTGATTCAACCCCAAGCAAAACCGCCTGTTGCTAAAATTATGGACTACGGTAAGTTCAAATTTGAGTACCAGAAAAAGCAAAAAGAACAACGTAAAAAACAAAGTGTTGTTACTGTGAAAGAAGTTCGTCTGAGTCCAACTATTGACAAGGGTGACTTTGACACAAAACTTCGCAATGCACGCAAGTTCCTTGAAAAAGGAAATAAAGTTAAGGTATCCATTCGCTTTAAAGGGCGTATGATCACCCATAAAGAGATTGGTGCAAAAGTTTTAGCCGAGTTTGCTGAAGCAACACAAGATATTGCGATCATCGAACAACGAGCTAAGATGGATGGACGCCAAATGTTCATGCAGTTGGCGCCAGCAACTGACAAAAAATAATTGTCAGAAAGTTAAATAAAGGAGAAAAAATCATGCCAAAACAAAAAACACACCGCGCATCAGCTAAACGTTTCAAACGTACAGGTTCTGGTGGCTTTAAACGTTTCCGTGCTTACACTTCTCACCGTTTCCACGGAAAAACTAAGAAACAACGTCGTCATCTTCGTAAAGCATCTATGGTGCATTCAGGAGATTTCAAACGTATCAAAGCAATGCTTACTCGCTTGAAATAATAGCGTATTCGTAAGTAAAGAATTCTAGGAAATATTGGAGGAAATATAAATGGCACGTGTTAAAGGTGGCGTTGTATCACGCAAACGTCGTAAACGTATTCTTAAATTAGCTAAAGGTTACTATGGAGCTAAACATATCTTGTTCCGTACTGCAAAAGAACAAGTAATGAACTCTTACTACTATGCATACCGTGACCGTCGTCAGAAAAAACGTGACTTCCGTAAATTGTGGATCACTCGTATCAATGCGGCAGCTCGTTTGAACGGACTTTCATACTCACAATTGATGCATGGTTTGAAATTGGCTGAAATCGAAGTTAACCGTAAAATGCTTGCTGACTTGGCTGTTAACGATGCAGCAGCTTTCACAGCTCTTGCAGATGCAGCTAAAGCAAAACTTGGTAAATAATTACTTTTAAGACTGGAACAGGATTGTCCCAGTCTTTTTAGAAATAAAGGAGAAAGCTATGGCTTCAAAAATGCTACACACCTGCTTGCGAGTAGAAAACCTTGAAAAATCAATCGCCTTTTATCAAGACGCTTTTGGATTTAAAGAATTGCGTCGCAAGGATTTTCCAGATTATGCTTTCACCATTGTCTATCTAGGACTTGATGGTGATGACTATGAGTTGGAGTTGACCTATAACTATGATCACGGCCCTTACGTGGTAGGAGATGGTTTTGCCCATATCGCTCTCAGCACACCTGACCTCGAGGCACTTCATCAAGAACATAGCGCCAAAGGCTATGAGGTTACAGAGCCCAAAGGCCTACCAGGAACTCAACCAAACTATTACTTTGTCAAGGATCCTGATGGCTACAAGGTCGAAGTGATTCGTGAAAAATAATCCAGTACAGTCAAGTAGAATGTTCGTTTTCTACTTGACTTTTTTTATTTGAAAGAGTATACTAATACAAATTTAACCTTTAAGGGGAGTCCAGAGAGACTCACAAGGTGTCAGATAAAAGGGATAGGGCTCTCTGTGGGGACTTTTTAAGTGTGCGCATGAGTTCTAGCCTAACCTAACTGAGGCCTTGCATTAGCAAGGTCTTTTCTTTATCTGGTCCCCTTAAATTTAAGGAGGAGAAGTCATGAATCCCACATGTAAGAAACGTTTGGGTGCCATTCGTTTGGAAACCATGAAGGTGGTCGCACAAGAGGAAATTGCGCCAGCAATCTTTGAATTAGTCCTAGAAGGGGAAATGGTTGAAGCCATGCGAGCAGGACAATTTCTTCATCTGCGTGTGCCTGATGATGCCCATCTCTTGCGCCGTCCTATTTCAATTTCGTCTATTGACAAGGCAAACAAGCAGTGTCATCTCATTTACCGGATTGAGGGGGCTGGGACCGCAATTTTTTCAACATTAAGTCAGGGAGATGCTCTTGATGTGATGGGACCTCAGGGAAATGGTTTTGACTTGTCTGATTTAGATGGCCAGAGCCAAGTTCTCCTCGTTGGTGGTGGGATTGGTGTTCCACCCTTGCTCGAAGTGGCCAAAGAATTGCATGCGCGTGGGGTGACAGTAGTGACAGTCCTCGGTTTTGCTAATCAAGATGCTGTTATCCTTGAAAAGGAATTGGCCCAATATGGTCAGGTCTTTGTAACGACAGATGATGGTTCTTATGGCATCAAGGGAAATGTATCTGTTGTCATCAATGATTTAAACAGTCAATTTGATGCTGTTTACTCATGTGGGGCTCCTGGAATGATGAAGTATATCAATCAAACCTTTTATGATCATCCAAGAGCTTATCTATCTCTGGAATCCCGTATGGCCTGTGGGATGGGAGCTTGCTATGCTTGTGTCTTAAAAGTGCCAGATAGTGAGACTGTCAGCCAACGAGTCTGTGAAGATGGCCCTGTTTTCCGTACAGGAACGGTTGTATTATAAGGAGAAAGTCATGACTACAAATCGTTTACAAGTTTCTCTACCAGGATTGGATTTGAAAAATCCCATCATTCCAGCATCAGGCTGTTTTGGTTTTGGTCAAGAGTATGCTAAGTACTATGATTTAGACCTTTTAGGCTCTATTATGATCAAAGCAACGACACTTGAACCCCGTTTTGGCAATCCAACTCCAAGGGTGGCAGAGACACCTGCTGGTATGCTCAACGCAATCGGCTTGCAAAATCCGGGTTTAGAAGCTGTTTTGGCTGAAAAACTTCCTTGGTTGGAAAGAGAATACCCAAATCTTCCTATCATCGCTAATGTAGCTGGCTTTTCAAAACAAGAGTACGCTGCCGTTTCTCGAGGAATTTCCAAGGCAGCCAATGTAAAAGCTATCGAGCTTAATATCTCTTGTCCTAATGTGGATCACGGCAATCATGGGCTTCTGATTGGGCAAGATCCTAATCTGGCTTATGAAGTGGTAAAAGCGGCTGTGGAAGCCTCTGATGTGCCAGTTTATGTTAAATTAACCCCTAGTGTAACGGATGTTGTCACCATCGCCAAAGCCGCAGAAGATGCAGGAGCAAGTGGTTTAACCATGATCAATACCCTTGTCGGTATGCGCTTTGACCTCAAAACTAGAAAACCAATCCTAGCCAATGGTACAGGTGGAATGTCAGGTCCAGCAGTTTTTCCAGTAGCCCTCAAACTCATCCGACAAGTAGCTCAAACAACAGACCTGCCCATTATTGGAATGGGAGGAGTAGATTCAGCTGAAGTAGCGCTAGAAATGTATCTGTCTGGTGCCTCTGCCATCGGAGTTGGAACAGCCAACTTTACCAATCCTTACGCTTGTCCTGATATCATCGAACATCTACCAAAAGTCATGGATAAGTATGGCATTAGCAGTTTGGAAGAACTGCGCAAGGAAGTCAAAGTCAGTCTGAGATAAGCTAGTCTTTCCTTATCGTCAACAAGAAATAGAATCTTCATCAATTTGTAATATTTCCGTTAGTCAACTATGTTACAATAGGTTTTATAAAATAGTAATAGTGTAGATAGTTTTCTACTGAGGAGAATAAAATGAAGAAGATACTACTTGCAAGTACTGTCGTTCTTTCTATGGCAGGATTTGCAAAGACATCTGTATATGCTGAAGAATCTCAGGTTACGAAAAAAACTCAGACTACAGATGTGGTCGAGAAAAAAGAGGAAGCTGCTCCCAAGAAAGAAGTTCCTAAAGTCGAGACGAAGAAAGAGCCGGTTGTAAAAGAGGAAAATTCTTCTAAAGATGACTCATCCAAAAAGAAAAAAAATGAGGACGTTATCAAGGAAGGTTGGAGAAAAGAGCAAGGAAACTGGCATTTTTATGAAAATAACCAGCCCGTCGTAAACTGGACAAAAATTGGTGGTGTCTGGTATTACTTTGATAAAAACGGTATTATGCTCAGTAATACTATAGTTGATGGTTACCTTATCAAAGGTAACGGTGCTATGGCAGAAAACGATTGGGTGAAAATATCTGACAAGTGGTACTATGCTACAGCTTCAGGCAAGATTTCCCATAATAAGTGGGAAAAGATTGAAGGTGTCTGGTATTACTTTGATAAAAACGGTATTATGTTCAGTAATACTATAGTTGATGGTTACCTTATCAAAGGTAACGGTGCCATGGCAGAAAATGCTTGGGTAAAAATATCTGACAAGTGGTACTATGCTACAGCTTCAGGCAAGATTTCCCGCAACAAATGGGAAAAGATTGAAGGTGTCTGGTATTACTTTAATAAAGATGGTGTCATGCTTAGTCGCACCATCTACAATGACTATCTCTTCCAAGGTAGTGGTGCCATGGCAGAAAACGCTTGGGTAAAAATATCTGACAAGTGGTACTATGCTACAGCTTCAGGAAAAATTTCTCGCAATAAATGGGAGAAAATCAAAGGGACATGGTACTACTTCAATAGCGATGGTGTGATGGTAAGTAGCCAGTGGAAAAGTGACTACTATCTGAAAGATAGTGGCGCTATGGCGGAAAAAGAGTGGATTTTTGATAAATCCTACAATAGCTGGTTCTACTTGAAGTCAGGTGGAGCCTACGCTTCCCGTGAATGGATTGGTTCATACTACCTTAAATCAGGTGGCTATATGGCCAAAAATGAATGGATTTTTGACAAAGATTACGATGCTTGGTACTATCTAAAAGATGATGGTCGATATGTAACAGGTACTTTCACGATCAAAGGTAAAGAGTATTCCTTCCAGAATAATGGAAAGTGGATCTCAGAGGCAAAATATTACAAAGTGAAGCCAATTACTGCTTATGTTTATAGCGCTTCTGGTGAAAGATTGAGTTATGTATCACAGGGAACCATAGTCTCGCTTGGAGATGACAAATCTAAAAAAGATAGTCAAATACCAGTCAATATTTCTGGTTTATCCGGCTTCATGAATAAAAGTGATTTAGTAGCTATTGATAAAGAAAGTGAGTTTGTCCCTCATTATACAAGTGATGGCAAGTATTTTTACCATGAGTTGTCACCTTATGTGAGTCTCCGTGTTGCTCCACATAGCTCAGCTATGACCATTGGTAAGAAATATTATTCAACTGATGGGATTCATTTTGATGGCTTTACCATTGAAAATCCTTTCCTCTTTAGAAATTTGACTAAACTAAGTAATTACAGTGCAGCTGAATTGGATAAAGTTTATTCTTTGATGAATATTCGGAATAGTCGCCTCGCTGGTAAGGGAGCTATTTTTAAGGAAGCTGAGGAACGTTATGGTGTAAATGCCCTTTATCTGATGGCCCATAGTGCACTCGAGAGTGCTTGGGGACGGAGCCAGATAGCCAAGGATAAGAATAACTTCTTTGGAATTGCGGCTTATGATTCGAGCCCATATACCTCAGCCAAGAAATTTGATGATGTGGACAAGGGGATTCTCGGCGCAGCTAAGTGGATTCGTGAGAACTATATTGACCGTGGAAGAGACCACCTTGGGAACAAAGCTTCTGGTATGAATGTTCTCTATGCTTCTGACCCATACTGGGGAGAGAAAATTGCTAGTATCATGATGACCATCAATAGCAAGCTTGGTGGGAAAGACTAGGGAAGAACAAAATCGGGAACCATGATAGATTGGTTGTCGATTTTTTGTTATAATAAAAATAGATAGACAACAAAGGAGAAAATCATGACATTTGAAGAAATCCTGAAAAGTGTCTAGGAATGGTTTTAAATAGGAGTTTATAGGCTTTATTTTTGTGGACTTTTTGAAAAAATATAGTCACAAATGACCTTTAATATTCTCCCAAAGTCCACAAAAAGGGGAGTAAAAAAAGACCTAAAATAGGTCAATAATTTACGAGTTCAGCAGGCAAGAACTAGCGTAGTCACCAGCTACGCTTTTTTAGTTGTTTTTGCTTATCTGATAGGTTTATAATACCAAAAAAGGGAGTGTGTGACCTCACGGTCTAACTCTCCCTAATCGGATAGACTATGCAAGCCTCAAGCTGTGAATATATTATACCATGTTTATCACGCGCATTGGTTGTTTTAGCTAGCGAAAAGGTGAGATAGCTAAAAGCGCGTGGTTATCAATTTTGTTGATCTTAACAAGTCATTTTCAAGCGAATATCACGCGCAAAACTACTATATTTTACTGCTTCTTGGTGCTATAGCTCTTCCTTTTCTATTTCCTCTCTGCTTATTCTAGCTAAAAGATTATAATAAGGGTGTCCTGCTGGAATAACAGGGGGATTTTTAGTAAATTCTTCTTGTGTTAAGGTTGTTTCTTTGTCTAATATTGTACCGTCTGCTAGTTTGGTACCTTTAGGGACAATATGGGTTATTGTTGGGTTCCATTTTTCTTTAACTTTTGCCATGTTAAATACTCCTTTATGGTAAAAACAGAACCGTCCCACCTCCTACTGCAGAACGAACTGTTTCAAGGGGAGATGGAAAAGCTCTGTTTATAAGTCAATTATATCATAGTTAATTATTAAGCATGGATTTTTTTATCAGCAATAGCATCTGTTAGGGTCTGTGAGAAGTTCAACCCTAGGTCACGCCCTAATGTATCCGCCCAACGTGGAATGGTTAGGGTTTTTTTAACAGGCTCTTGACTGCCTAGATATTCTGCAACGTCAACCATAACCATAGAGATAAAAGATTTACTAGGATCATAGACTAGATCTATGTCCTCATCATCCTGGAAAGGGTTGTTAGAAGCCAAAGATAAAGCGTTAATAGGAGTAGGGGTAGGAATTTCTCGCCCATTCTCGATATAATCAGCTAGGTTAATACCGAGCCAATCGCTGGCCATTGCCATAGCGTCTGCCATATCCTCCCCTTGAGTTGCCGAATGTTCAAAATCTGGGAAAGTTACAAAGTAAGGGGCGTTAGCTCCGTCTGTATCGTCGTAATAAAATAAAGCTGGATAAGTGACAAGCATAGTTTACCTCCAAAATCAAAGACAAGCGGGGGACTGCCTTTATTACAGTCCTGCTTGCTTTCTTATCCCTCTTTCAGTGTACTTATTCAGTTCACCATGAGGGACTGTGATAGGTCTTTCCCCTTCCTTCTCCATTTTAACGTGGGAGCCTTTACCGCCTTTGGTTTTTATCCAACCATGAGCCGTAAGGAGTTTGACCATCTCTTTTTGTGTCATAGGCATAGCGCTTTTACCTCCTGACAGCATTATTATAACACGTACTACACGTATTGTAAAGGGATAATACTTATTATCTCTCAAATCGCAAAAGCCCCCGGATTCGTTTCTAAGGGCTTGTAGTTTGTCCGTGGAGTTTTTTAGTCGTCCAGTCCGAAACAGGAGCAAATATGAAGCCTAGAGCTCCCTATACGCACTAGTCTCTGTGGTAAGGTTAAATCAATCCCCGTTTACAATACCTGCCAAATGTTCTATAGCTTTTTGCCTTACTCGATATACCGAGGCTGTAGATACACCTATTTCTTCAGCGACTTCCAAAGCAACAAGATCATTCAAGTAAAAAAATCTTAGAACGGAACGTTCAAGCGGATTGGCCAGCTTATCGACTAGACTTGATATGGCCATTCTCTCCTCAGTAAGTCGCTCAATCCTCTGAAGCGTATCCTCTTTTAGCTTCAGAACACTTATAAGGTTATTCTCTGCTATATTTACCCTGCTTGTTTGTACTCTGGTAGTGCTCAGCTCTTGCTTTTTGATAATACCACTTTCTAAAGCCGCAAGCTCTAAATATAAGCCCTCTATCTCTTTGTTTATCCACTTAACGCCTTCTAGTTTTTCTTTTACCTGCTCTGGTGTCATGCCTTGGCCTCCTCTATGATATAATAATAGTGTTTGAAATTATAGCTGAGGTCGTAAGCCTTGGCTTTTTTTGAATTTTCTCTATGTTCGCTCTAGCGTCAAGCTATGTAATCTTCTCTGTTCGTTCTCTGTTCAAGAGCTATTTTCTCGGCGTTCGCTCGGAGTTCAACGGCTTGTTATCCCCTTATTTTTCAGGCATTTTTTGCCACTACTTTTACAAAACCTTTACATTGGAAAACTTCCATACCTAACCAAAACCTTACCATTCTATGGCTCTAAAAAATATCTATACCTTTGTAAAAACTTAGTACTTTTTATATATTCAACCTCACCCTTACCTCACCCTTACCTCACCCTTTTTGGAACGCTTATCGCACCTTTTTTTGGAACGCTCGAATCAGTCAAAAGCCTTGATATAGCTGAATTATTTCAAAGTTCAAACCGTCAGATATGTAGTATTTGTTTGTTTTGTAAATTGCACACTACTACAAATTATCATGTAAAAAACCAAATTGATTGGGTTCAGTAGTAGTGAAACCACAAAAAGGGGCAATACCCCTTTGCTACTATTCTTCACTGAGTAAGCCACTTACTACCACATCACGGACAAACTGAGCTTGTTTTTCTTTGGGCAGTTGCAAAGCTTCAAGTAAAGACTCCAGAACTTGCTTGTCAGTTCCTGCAATCAACTTCGTAATGATATTCTGGAACTGTCCTTCCAGGTACTCGCAAAAATGTATACGCTGTGCTTGTGTTGGCTGCACTGGTACTGGTGAACTATCTGCAATCAGCAAGAAGCAGGCTTCCGCGATTTGGGCGAATAACTTTGCACGCGCTTCAGGGTGTTTGTATAACTCATAGGCATTTATGCTGGTGTCTTCCGCCCGGAGCTTCTCACCTAGTTCAATCAGTTTAGGCGTGTCTTCAAGATATACTGGTGTTGCATCCGCCATAAAATCGTCACGTTTGCGATTGAGTTCCTCCAGTTCCTGATCTGCTTGTTCAAAGTATGCTGGTTCTATCATGGACTTCATCCTTTCTTTATTTGGTTAAAAATTACGCTTCATCCTCTTGTCTTTGATGTCTGTCATGTTGTATACATTCCCCTCTGACCGTTTGCCAATTCGACTGACCAGCTTGTCATTATAAATTCTGGCCAGCTCTTTCCCGTTGTGGTTGGTGTTGATGATAGTTGTGTCTCGCTTATCAAAAATCTTGAAAAGAAAGGTCTGTACCCAGTTATTAGCCTCATCTTTTCGGCTATTCATAACGCTTTCTGTACCTAAATCGTCAATAAAGAGATAGTCAACCTCAGTCAGCAGCTTCAAGGCGTCATACTCTGTAAAATCACTCTGCCTATACTGCCAGCCTGACTGGATGCGCGTGACGATTTCAGCAATGCTGACAAAGAGGACGCTCTTAGGGTTATTCTTAGCCTTATAGCCCTCGTTGATGGCTTTGGCCATGGAATAGCATAAATGACTTTTACCAGTGCCTGGTTTGCCCATAATCAGCGTGTTTCCTGTCATGCCATCTAGGTACTGCTTAGCTTGCTTGATAGCAAACTCCTTGGCCTCGTGTTCCTCTTTTGTATCGGCTTTGAAAGTGTTAAAAGAGGCCTCTATCAGCTCATTGGACACCGTACTTTCACGCGCTAGCATGTCATAGGTTGAAGAGTCCAGATCATGCCTTAGGGCTTTTTCTACGCCCTCTAGCTCTGTCTGTTTAATGTTCTCCCTAGTACATTCCGTGCAGTAGGGTGATGTATAACCATCTGGCTTTTTGAATTGTACTAGGTTAATCTGATGAGTTGGGCAAAGCTTATCAGTCACCTTTATTTTTTCATTGAGCTGGTCTGTATTCAGTAATTCCATTGATTCTCCTCTCCGTCAGTAGATAAACGGGTCTTGAATATCGTCATCAGACTGTCCTTGTTTCTTTTGCTGAAACAGTCTCTGTTCATCTTCGACTTGTACCATGGTTCTAATACCATTCTGTCGCCAGTTCTTGAGTATTGAATTGATATAGCTAAAAGATCGCTTGCCGCTATCTGCAGCCTTGCCTATGGCAGTCTTGATAACCTCTAGCTCTATACCGTCAAGAGTGAGATAGTCAGTCAGTATTTGATATTGTTGCCCATCCATAACCCCTATACGCTTTTGATAATAGTTAGAGATTTCAGCAGTAGGAGCAGAAGAAGTTTTTTTCTCTATCTCTTCTTCTAACTCTATCTCTATCTCTGTCTTACACGTAGTTGACAATGTTAAACCTTTAGATAACATTGTAAGATTTTCCTTTTGTTCTCGTTGCTGTTTCCGATATTCTCGCATGTATGCTGCTTGGTTGGTTTCCTGCTGTACAAGGGCTTTAGCCTGCGGTAGTTCTGCGTTTTTATCTTCGTCAATCTGTATTAAACCGCATTTTGTAAAGTATGCCATGGTCATATCTATATCATCTTCTGATACATCTAATTTTAAGGCTAGTTCTTCCTTGAGATTATCAAAGTAGCCCTCATAGTATAAAATACAGTCACTTTCCAAGCTCTCTAGCATTAGCCTAATATAAATGACTGTCATAGTGTACCCACCAGGTACCGTCTTTAGTCTCTTGATAAAAATATTATCAAAAAATTTCTTATCAATTTTTAGCCAAAAATATATTTTTGTTCTTGCCACGTTTTACTCCTTATGATTCTTTATCAGCTCCTAGAAATATTAGAATATCATCGATTCTATAAAAGACTTTGCGTGTATCCTCGATAGGAGGAGTGAACCTTTTGAGCCCTGCACGTTCCCAACGTTTTAAGGTATTGTAGTCTATCTCTAACTCTTCCTTGAGTTGTTTAGGTGTCATTAGCCCTGTTATACGTTGTTTAGGCTTTAAATAGTCTTTTAGAAAGTTTTCTACCAGTTTTAAGATGCCACGTTTTAGACTGTTTTCACTTTCTTTGCTTAAACTGAACATGTTCATCAGCTCCCTTCAGTAGTTGCTTGTAGCTCTCTAAATCGGCATTTAAAAGGACGGTTAAGCGTTTCTGTTCTTCCTGTACCTGGTTATAGAATGCCTTTGCTCCATCCAGTAGCTCCTCTTTGTTAGCTGGTATAAAGTAGCCTCTGAAAGCTCCGTGACGTACCCCAACGATTGGAACGCCGTAGCGCGTGATCAGACGGCTGATAATGTCCTGTACGGTTCTTTCTGCTAGCTTAGTGATCAGGCTAATTTCTGCCCCTGTTATGGAGTTTTCAGCCCCGACCTTGATTAGTCTTAATACTCGCTTATCATTCTCTGTTAGGCTCATTCAATCCCTCCCCATACGTTAACCCCTGCAAGCTGGATATATCGCCCATAATCAGGGTTTAAATCCTCGCTAGGTATTTCTATCGTCTGTTTGCTTTCTCGATCAATTTGGGCGCTTTTTTTAAGGTCTCGGTGGTTTAGATAAAGCAGTAGGCCAATCAATACCACGGAAAAGATAACCGCCTGTGTATTGGTTAAATCTAGCTCATTCATTTCATCGTCTCCTCAAACTGCTCTATAAGATGATCTTTACTTACTTTCCGATTAGCATTTTTAGAGTTAAAAAGAATATCTTTTAAGGTTATAGTAGCCTCTAAATACTCCTTTTCAGCATGTTCTATATACGCCTGCTGCTCTGCTTCGTTGTCAAAAAAGTGCTTAGCTTGGCGTTTAAAGAAGGCTTGTCGCATAGCGTCCATTTCAAAAATACCAGGACTGAAAAACATTCTAGTAGTGCTTTTAGAGACCGCCTCGATTTTATGGCGTTCATTCAATTCAGGAAGTTCAATCCAAAGTAGACGAGATAAATCTTCTTTGATAGATTTTACTTGTCCTGATATAAGCGATATTCTAGAAAAATCGTTATTTTCGTCAGCTTGGTGTAATTCTGAGCTAATTCTATCCAAGCTTTTGGTGATAATATCGTATGTTGTTTCTGCCATAGTGTTTACCTCTGTTTCTTTGTCTATGTAATTGCCCTGCTGGGCTTGTCATGTTTTGACAGCTTTTTAATGTCTTTCTTGCCTTTTACTACACTAGTTAATTCCCACGCTCAGAGTCGCCAAATTGAAAGCGTGAGAAAGTACCAGTTTAAAGAGTTAGCGCTCTCCGTATGGTCAAATTGCCCTAAATATGCTATAATCTAGGTATAAATCTTACTAAAACCTCTTTGATAATAGCTTGCCTGCTTTGTTAAATTCGTTTTAGTGTTAGTGTGAAAGGCTCTGCGGTGTGGTTATTGCTAAGCCTTTTTTGTTGCTCTCACGCGCTTTCTTGGCGTGTTTTTTTATTTCTGAATGCCATAGCCTTGATTTCCTGATAACTCATATTCAAGCCAATCATGGCTAGTACCATGTCCTCAAATGCCTGATATTGCTCCAGCTCGTCACTGGTCAAGCTATCGATACCGTTATAGCCCCCACGCTCTTCCCTTAACTGCTTAGCGTTCCTGTCAGTTACTGCCTTCAGTAGCAAGTTGTTCATGGTGCTATGCGCGTGCTTGGGTTTTGCCTCCCATGTTTCTATACTGTCATGCAGTTTTTTTCTTTTTGGCTTTTCTAGCGCCCTCTGCATACGAAACTTAGAAAGTTCCTCACGCATTTCAAAGAATGCTTTGACCAGGTTGGTTTTGAAGTTGGCCACTTGCTCGGTATTCTTTAAGAATGTAACTAACAAGGTCGCTTGTTGCTCATTCAAAATATAGTCCTTGGTATTCTGGCCACTCTCCATAGCTTGGATTTTAAATCCAACCTTTCCGAACTGTTCAAATCTTGCTTGATGTTTGCGGTTCGTCTTGGTTATTGTGTGATGTTGTAAGTTTGTACACTCTGCCACAATACTGCTCAGCGTATACGGCTCTTTCTTGCCGTATATGTAAACAATGTTCATGCTGTACCTCCTAATCTTCGACTGTAAGTAGTTCGTCAATGGTTACGCCTAGATACTCGGCTACCTTTTGCAAGGTTTCAATATCTGGGCGCTTTGTGCGTTCATAATACAGTGAAATAAGTGTACTTTTTGAGATACCTGTCGCTAAATGAACGTCAGCAACTTTTTTGCGTTGTTTTGCCAATAAGACACGGAAATTATTTTCCATAGCTTTAAACTCCTTTTTGTCTATTTTTAGAAAAATAATAGCGTTAACGCTAAAATTATACTCTTTATTTTACACTATTTTTTTATCGTGTCAAGTAAAAAAATAAAATATCTTGAAAAAAAGAAGTGTATAAGCTAAAATGTATTTAAAGGAGCGTGATTTTAATGCTTAGAAATAATTTAGCAAAACTAATGATTGATAGAGGAGTAACGGCTACCCAATTATTTAATGATACAGGGATAGCTCGTTCAACTATTTCAAAAATTTCAAATAATAATACTGATAAAATTAGCTTACAAACAATAGATAAAATTTGTAACTATCTAGAAGTTTCTCCTAGTGAATTCTTTGATTTTTGGGCTTATGATGTAAAAATTCAATGTGGCTTTGATAATTTTGATACATTATCCGAGGTCAAAGAACATTGGAAATTTGTTCCTGAATTTGAAGAACCATGCTATCTTTTACTAGAGTTTAGAAGAGGGAGAGATAGGAAATACCTTCTTGAATATAAATTTCTTTATTTGTATAGTAAAGACCCTGATAAGCTATTCAATCCAAGTCAATTGGATAAAGTTAGACTAAATGGCTCTATGTCTCAAGTTGCTATTTTTGATGATATGCCTGTGCAATTTAAAAATGAATTGATAGATAATATAAAACAACAACTTTCTGAAACGTTTGAAGTCTGGGATATTTCACCAACAATTAAGTACATAGATATGTTTATTTTCAACCCCGAAGCTGAATAGGGTGCCTCACGCGCCACAATGTTCAACAATCCGAAGCGCGTGATTTCTCAAGCTTCGTTCAAGCTTCAACCCAATATAAGCCCTATATCCACCTTGTTCCCTACTCTAGTATTATTTACCGTCTGATTTCCTAAAATCGAATACAGGGCAAACTATGAAGCCCTAGCATGATTTAAATCACAATCTAAAACCTCTTTGATAATAGCTTGCCTGCTGATGTATTTTAGAAAGGTTTAAAACATGCAAATAACTGAAGTCAAAAAGAAAAACGGTACAATGGTATATCGTGCTAATGTATATTTAGGAGTTGACCAGGTAACAGGGAAGAAAGCTAAAACAAGTGTAACGGGTAGGACAAGAAAAGAGGTCAAGCAGAAAGCAAAGCACGCGCAAGATGATTTTATATCAAACGGTTGTACAGTGACAAAAGTAGTACCTGTAAAGAATTATCAAGAGTTAGCTGATTTATGGCTGGATAGTTACCAGCTTACAGTAAAACCTCAGACTTTTTTAGATACTAAGAGAATGCTGTACAATCATCTTATACCTGTCTTTGGTACTCTAAAACTGACCAAGCTATCTGTTAGCTATATACAAAGCTTTATCAATGATTTATCGACTCAGCTAGTTCACTATGCCGTGGTTCATTCAATAAATAGGCGTGTTTTACAGTATGGGGTATCTCTCCAGCTCTTGCCATTCAATCCAGCTAGGGATATTATTCTCCCTAAACAGCCTAAACGTGAGAATGCAGCAATCAAGTTCATAGCTTCAGACAATTTAAAGGATCTGTTGGTCCATATGGAAAAACTGGCATTTAGGAAATATAGCTATTATCTTGATTATGTTCTGTATAGCGTCTTACTTGCTACTGGGTGCCGTTTCGGTGAAGTAGTAGCCCTGGAATGGTCTGATATTGACTTAGAGAATGGAACTATCAGTATAAGCAAGAACTACAATAGGTTTTTAAAGCTAATAGGTACACCAAAAAGCAAAGCTGGAGTTAGGACAATCAGCATAGACAAGAAAACAGTTAACATGCTACGTCTCTACAAGAATAGGCAACGTCAATTATATTTGCAGTCTGGGGCGCGTGTTTCGTCTGTGGTGTTTGCAACACCTACGAGAGAGTACCAGAACCTGGCAACTAGACAGGAGGCTTTAGATAGACGCTGTAATGAGATTTCTATTCCTCGCTTTACTTTTCACGCTTTTCGTCATACTCACGCTAGTTTATTGCTAAATGCTGGGATCAGCTATAAAGAATTACAATACCGTTTAGGTCATGCTACTTTAGCTATGACCATGGATATATACAGCCACCTATCTGCGGATAAAGAAAAAGAGGCGGTTTCATATTTTGAAAAAGCCATGAATAGCTTGTAAGTCCACAAAAAGGTGAACAAATTTATATTTTAGAACTCATAGGCTGACTAAAAAGCCTATTAAATCAACGTTTATAGACAACAAAGGAGAAAATCATGACATTTGAAGAAATTCTGCCTGGGTTAAAGGCTAAGAAAAAATATGTACGAACTGGTTGGGGAGGGGCTGAAAACTATGTGCAGCTTTTTGACACTATCGAGCAAAACGGGATTGCACTTGAAGTGACTCCCTATTTCCTAATCAACGTGTCTGGAGAAGGGGAAGGTTTTTCGATGTGGAGCCCGACACCTTGTGATGTTTTGGCGACGGATTGGGTAGAAGTGCATGACTAAACGTGTACTCATTACAGGAGTGAGTTCAGGGATCGGTCTAGCTCAAGCTCGCCTCTTTTTAGAGAATGGCTATCAAGTTTATGGTGTGGATCAAGGAGAAAATCCAGTTTTAGATGGTGATTTCTACTTTTTCCAGAGAGATTTGACCTTGGACTTGGAGCCAATTTTTGACTGGTGTCCTTATGTGGATGTTTTGTGCAATACTGCAGGAGTTTTGGATGATTACAAACCACTTTTGGAACAGACTGCGCAGGAAATTCAAGAAATTTTTGAAATCAACTATGTGACTCCAGTGGAGCTGACTCGGCATTATTTGACACAAATGCTGGAGAATAAAAAAGGAATCATTGTCAATATGTGTTCTATTGCCTCAAGTCTAGCTGGCGGAGGTGGTCACGCCTATACTTCCTCTAAGCATGCCTTAGCTGGCTTTACCAAGCAGTTGGCTCTAGACTATGCTGAAGCTGGGATTCAGGTCTTTGGGATCGCTCCAGGGGCAGTCAAGACTGGCATGACTGCTGCGGACTTTGAGCCCGGTGGATTAGCGGACTGGGTGGCTAGTGAAACGCCAATCAAACGCTGGATTGAGCCAAAGGAAATAGCAGAGCTTAGCCTTTTCTTAGCAAGTGGAAAAGCAACCGCCATGCAAGGACAAATCCTGACCATTGATGGTGGTTGGAGTTTGAAGTAGGGGAATCTGATGGAAATCAAAAATCACTTTGGCGTCTATGGCGTTTGCTTTGAAAATGGGAAGTTACTTTGCATTGAGAAAACGAGAGGTCCATATCAACATCGCTATGATCTACCCGGTGGTAGTCAGGAAGTAGGTGAAGGGCTGACAGAAACCCTCAAGAGAGAAGTTCTGGAAGAGACGGGATATAAGGTTAATGGTTACGCTAATCCTAGGATTTATGATGTGCTGGTTCAAGAAGATGGGCAAGACTTTGCAGTACACCATATCATGGCCTTTTATGATATAGTACTTGATTTCGAACACTATCAAAAATCACTTCCTCATGAAGTTCTTGATGGAAGTAATGATTCAGCAAATGCACTTTGGTTGAATTTGGAAGAAATTACTGCCGATAATGCTTCTCCTTTAGTGTTGCAGGTTAAGGCAGAGTTACTAGGATTTCCAGAATTAGATATGACAAGCTATAGAAATTGGAAGGTGAAGAAGGGGGATAATGGAACTATTTAAAACATGGAAGAAAAATATGGTTCTCTATGGTCTTCAATCTCAAATCGGAACTATCTACCGAAACAGTGATAGGACAACAAGCTTTTATGATGTTGGGAATTTTCTATACCTAGCAGGGGAGTTGAATTCCAGATTTTGGGAAGATTTTGTTAGGAAATATGGTTTAGATTATAAGATTATTATTTCAGAAAATACCAATTGGCAAGACTTTCTGCATCGGAAAGTGGGACTAATTTCTTTTACTCGCTATTCTTTTAAAGATAAGGCAAATTTTCAAGTTGAATTTCTAAATGATCTAGTTACTCATTTAGAGGAAGGTTACAGTATTGTGCCTATTGATAATCATATTTATAACTGCTTTTCTGAGGAAGAATGGTCACAAGATTTAAAGGGAGATTTTGAGTCTTATCAGGATTTTGCTTTAAAAGGTGGATTTGGCTTTGTGGTTCTTAAAAATAATGAACTGATTGCTGGGATTTCCTCAGGGTTAGTTTACCGTGGAGCAGTTGAAGTGGAAGTTGCAACTAGACCAAACGAACAAGGAAAAGGATTTGCTAAAAAGCTTGGTGCTGCAATGATTCTAGAGAGTTTAAATAGAGATATGTTTCCTCTTTGGGATGCTCATAACGAGGCTTCCAAAAAAGTAGCAGAATTTTTAGGATATGAGTTAGTGGAACCTTATGAAGCTTTTGAACTAGATTAAAGCGGCATATAATGATATCTGATATTGTATCTCTTAAGACGAGGTGAATGGACATGCAAAACCAACTGGCTTTTAGTGGAGAAAAAATTGTTGAAAAAGTTTATCCTCAACTATTTCACCACATTGGAATGATTCGTGGGGAATATTTGTTGAGAGAGCTCAATCAAAACATACTATTACCTAGTTGTCAGCAATTTGTGAAAGATTATCTAAGCTCAATTTGCTCCTTGTACTCAGATGAAGAGGTTTGGTATCGTTTTTCTGAATTAACGAATACAGAAGCCAATTGTTTAGAGGGGACTAAAGAGTATTTTGATGAAGGTCATCCTTTGTTTGGTTATAGAGGAACTAGGCGTTTACTGGCGTGCCCGGATGAATTTCAGGCTGAGGCAAATGTCGTTACAGATGTTTATCAAACCAATCCCAATCTGTCTGTTATTTTTCCTTTTATCAATGATGCCGACCAGTTAAAGCAAGCTATTAGAGTATTGCGTCAGCATGGTTTTACTGGGAAAGTCGGCGCTATGATTGAATTGCCGTCAGCTTATTTTGACTTAGACAGGATACTGGAAACGGGTATTTCAAAGATTATAGTTGGAATGAATGATTTGACTTCTTTTGTTTTTGCGACTGTGAGAAACAGTCAATGGCATGATATGGAAAGTCCAATTATGTTAGATATGCTGAGACAGATGCAGGAGAAAGCAAGGATGAAAAAGATTGAATTTGCTGCAGCAGGCTATCTGAATCCTTCTTTCATACCAAAAATGAATCAGATGGGGATTGAGTGCATTATCCACTATAGTTCTATTCCAGAGATTTTTGATTTAGAAATTAACCATCCAGACCACCTTAAACACATAAAAGAAGAAAGTAAAAAATTACAAAGGAGCTCACATGACACCGCAAGAAATGTGGAATGCCTACAAGAAAATTAACCCTTCTATCGGAGGTGAAATCGATGCCTGGGCTTTTGGAGTAGATGCCGATCTCTTGGCAGACTTGGTTCTAAGAGGCGAAAAGACAGCAACAGCCTCAGCCTACGATCTCTACGCATTAGAAGGCGAACCTCTACCGCAAGAAGGGACCTTTGATATCATATTAGACAGTCAAAATCAGGCTGTCTGCATTGTCGAAATTACCAAGGTTTCTGTTCAGCCTTTCAATCAAGTTTCTGCTGACCATGCCTTTAAGGAAGGGGAAGGTGACAAATCCCTAGCCTATTGGCGTCAGGTTCATGAGGACTGTTTCGCCGAGTGGTTGAGAGAGGCAGGGCTGACTTTTACACCTGATAGTAAGGTTGTATTAGAAGAGTTTCGCAAGGTCTACCCTCTGTAGACTGCTAGAAAAAAGAAAGTTTTGGAAATCGCCGTCCAATCCTTTTTTCTTAAGCAAAACATGATATAATAAGTTTGTTTGAAGAAGAGTAAAACTCTTAAACTTAGAATAGGAGAAAACTATGCAAGCAGTTGAACATTTTATTACGCGATTTGTTCCTGAACATTATGATTTATTTTTAGACTTGAGTCGTGAGACCAAGACGTTTTCTGGGAAGGTGACCATCACTGGTCAAGCACAGAGTGACCGTATTTCCCTTCACCAAAAAGACTTGGAAATCGCTTCTGTAGAAGTTGCGGGTCAAGCTCGTCCATTTACAGTTGATCATGACAATGAAGCCCTGCATATCGAATTGGCTGAGGCTGGTCAAGTTGAATTAGTCATCGCTTTTTCAGGAAAAATCACAGACAACATGACAGGTATTTACCCTTCTTACTACACCGTTGATGGTGTAAAGAAGGAAGTCTTGTCTACTCAGTTCGAGAGCCATTTTGCGCGTGAAGCCTTCCCATGTGTGGATGAGCCTGAAGCAAAAGCAACTTTTGACCTTTCTCTACGTTTTGACCAAGCAGAAGGTGAATTGGCCTTGTCAAACATGCCAGAAATTGATGTTGAAAACCGTAAGGAAACAGGCACCTGGAAGTTTGAGACAACACCTCGTATGTCTTCTTACTTGTTAGCCTTTGTTGCTGGTGATTTACAGGGGGTAACGGCTAAAACTAAAAACGGTACCCTCGTCGGTGTCTACTCAACGAAAGCCCACCCACTATCTAACCTTGATTTCTCACTAGACATCGCCGTTCGCTCAATCGAGTTTTATGAAGATTACTACGGAGTTAAGTACCCAATCCCTCAATCTCTCCATATCGCCCTTCCTGATTTCTCAGCAGGTGCTATGGAAAACTGGGGTCTTGTCACTTACCGTGAAGTTTACTTGGTTGTCGATGAGAACTCAACCTTTGCCAGCCGTCAACAAGTAGCCCTTGTCATTGCCCACGAACTTGCCCACCAATGGTTTGGAAACCTCGTAACTATGAAATGGTGGGATGACCTTTGGCTTAATGAAAGCTTCGCTAACATGATGGAATATGTCTGTGTAGATGCCATCGAGCCAAGTTGGAATATCTTTGAAGACTTCCAAACAGGTGGTGTTCCAGCTGCGCTTAAACGTGATGCGACGGATGGTGTTCAGTCTGTCCATGTCGAAGTCAAACACCCAGATGAAATTAATACGCTCTTTGATGGCGCTATCGTGTATGCCAAAGGAAGCCGTCTCATGCACATGCTTCGCCGTTGGCTAGGCGATGCTGATTTCGCTAAAGGCTTGCATGCTTACTTTGAAAAGCACCAGTACAGCAACACCATCGGTCGTGACCTTTGGAATGCTCTCGGACAAGCATCAGGGCGAGATGTCGCAGCCTTCATGGATTCTTGGTTGGAACAGCCTGGCTATCCAGTTCTCACTGTCAAAGTTGAAAATGATGTCTTGAAGATTTCACAAAAACAATTCTTTATCGGTGAGCACGAAGACAAGAACCGCCTCTGGGTAGTGCCACTCAACAGCAACTGGAAAGGTCTACCAGATACACTCGAAACTGAAAGTATCGAAATCCCTGGCTATGCTACTCTTCTTGCTGAAAACGAAGGAGCTCTTCGTCTCAACACTGAAAATACAGCCCACTACATTACAGACTATCAAGGAGACTTGTTAGATGCTGTTCTTGCTGAGCTAGAGACACTTGATAACACAAGTAAACTCCAAATCGTTCAGGAACGTCGTTTGCTTGCTGAAGCAGGGCACATTTCTTATGCTGACTTGCTCCCAGTCCTTGATAAACTTGCTAAGGAAGAATCTTACCTTGTTGTTTCAGCTGTTTCTCAAGTGATTGCTGCTCTTGAACGCTTTATCGATGAAGGAACAGAAACTGAAACTGCCTTCAAAGCATTGGTTGCTAAATTGGCTCGTCACAACTATGACCGTCTTGGTTTTGAAGCAAAAGATGGTGAATCAGATGAGGATGAATTGGTTCGTCAGTTGACCATTTCCATGATGATTCGCTCTAATGATGCAGAAGCTAGTCAAGTCGCTAGTCAAATCTTTGCAGCTCACAAGGAAAATCTTGCAGGACTTCCTGCAGCAATTCGTGCTCAAGTTCTCATCAATGAAATGAAACACCATGAGACCAAGGACTTGGTCGCAACTTATCTGGACCTCTACACTCATGCGACGGATGCGGTCTTTAAACGTCAGTTGGCAGGAGCTCTTGCATATAGTACAGATGCTGACAATATCCAAACCTTGATTGGTTCATGGAAAGATAAATTTGTAGTGAAACCACAAGACCTTTCTTCATGGTACCTCCATTTCCTCGGACACCAAGCTACTCAAGAAACTGTTTGGGTATGGGCGCGTGAAAACTGGGCTTGGATCAAGGCAGCCCTTGGTGGTGATATGAGCTTTGATAGTTTTGTCATCTTCCCATCACACATCTTTAAAACAGAGCAACGCTTGGCAGAATACAAAGAATTCTTTGAACCACAACTCTCTGACCTCGCTCTTAGCCGAAACATCCGTATGGGGATCAAGGATATCGCAGCGCGTGTTGACTTGATTAAGCGTGAGAAAGCAGCAGTCGAAGCTGTTGTAGCCCAATATGCTAAAGCTTAATTCGTTCGAAATGTAAATAAAAAACTCAACTTTCTATCTGAAAACAAGAGAGAGTTGAGTTTTTTTTAAGGCAATTTTGGTATAATAATCGTAACAAGGAGGAGTTTCTGATGATAAAAATCTTATTAGTAGAAGATGATCTAGGCCTGTCAAACTCAGTATTTGACTTTTTAGATGATTTTGCAGATGTCATGCAGGTCTTTGATGGAGAAGAAGGTCTCTACGAAGCAGAAAGTGGCGTTTATGACTTGATTCTACTTGATCTGATGTTGCCTGAAAAAAATGGTTTCCAAGTTTTGAAAGAATTGCGTGAAAAAGGAATTACGACACCAGTCCTTATCATGACTGCTAAAGAGAGTTTGGATGATAAGGGACATGGATTTGAGTTGGGAGCGGATGACTACCTCACCAAACCTTTCTACCTAGAAGAACTCAAAATGCGGATCCAAGCCCTTCTCAAACGTTCAGGCAAGTTTAACGAAAATACCTTGACCTATGGGGATATTGTCGTCAACCTTTCAACGAATGAAGTAAAAGTGGAAGATACTCCTGTGGAATTGCTCGGGAAAGAGTTTGAGTTATTGGTTTACTTCCTTCAAAATCAAAATGTTATTCTTCCCAAGACACAAATTTTTGACCGTCTATGGGGATTTGATAGCGATACGACTATTTCTGTTGTGGAAGTCTATGTCTCAAAAGTTCGCAAGAAACTGAAGGGTACAGCCTTTGCTGAAAATCTTCAAACCTTGCGTAGTGTCGGGTATATTTTAAAAGATGTTCAATAAACTAAAAAAAACATGGTATGCGGATGATTTCAGCTATTTCATTCGAAACTTCGGAGTGTTCACCCTGATTTTCTCTGCTATGACCTTGATTATCCTTCAGGTCATGCACTCGAGTCTCTACACCTCTGTAGATGAAAAACTCCAAGCCCTTAGTAGTAGTCCACAAGCTGTCATCCAGTTAGCCCTTAATCGGGCAACTGAGGAAGTCAAGGATATTCAACCAGCAACGGCGGATGCCAGTAAGGCTGAAGTAAAGCCCAATGTTAGCTCAAATACAGAAGTTTTGCTCTTTGACAAGGATTTTAACCAACTCTTACTGGGCAATCGCTTTTTAGGCTTGGACAAGATCAAACTGGACAAGAAAGAGTTGAATCATATTCGCCAAATTCAAGTTGTCAATAGCTATGGTCAGGAAGAAACCTATCGGATGATTTTGATGGAAACCAACTCTTCCTTCGTATCAAGCAATGTCAAATATGCTGCGGTTCTAATCAATACCAGCCAACTTGAGCAAATCAGCCAAAACCACGAGCATTTAATTGTTGTAGTGATGGCTAGTTTCTGGCTCCTATCTTTAATTGCCAGTGTTTACCTGGCTCGTGTCAGTGTCAAACCCCTACTGGAAAGCATGCAAAAGCAGAAGTCCTTTGTTGAAAATGCGAGTCACGAACTGAGAACACCTTTGGCCGTTTTACAAAATCGTTTAGAGAATCTCTTTCGAAAACCAGAGGCAACAATCATGGAATCCAGCGAAAGTATTGCCTCGAGTCTTGAAGAAGTTCGCAACATGCGTTTCCTCACGACCAATCTTCTCAACCTTGCACGTCGAGATGATGGAATCAAACCAGAAATAGCAGAAGTTTCTCCACAATTTTTTAAAACAACCTTTGCCAACTATGAGTTGATTGCTTCTGAAAATGATCGTGTTTTTGACTATGAAAATCGAGTTTATCGCCCATTCATGACCGATCAGTTGCTCTTAAAACAACTCATGACCATCTTGTTTGATAATGCTATCAAGTATACCGAAGAAGATGGCAAGATTGAGTTTGTAGTTCATGCTACAGATCGTCACCTCTATCTTACAGTAACAGATAATGGGATTGGAATCTCAGATGCCAATAAGAAGAAAATCTTTGACCGTTTTTACCGTGTAGACAAGGCAAGAACTCGTCAGAAAGGTGGCTTTGGTTTGGGACTTTCTTTGGCCAAGCAGATTGTTGATGCTTTACGAGGAACGATTACCGTCAAAGATAACAAACCTAGAGGAACGATTTTTGAAGTTAAAATCGCTATTCAATCTCCATCTAAACGTAAGAATAAATAAAAAAGACAGTTTTGAGAAACTGTCTTTTTAGATAACAAGAAAAGAGGTTGGTAGTAGTACCAACCTTTATTTTGAAAGTTTTCGTTTAATCATCTTTCGTTGAAGTTGTAAAAGGGCAAAACTTGTTCCCATTGCAGCAATAAATGATAAAGCTGTATTTAATTTTAAGGCTAAAAAGATAAAGCTAAAAAGCACCATAAAAATACAAAAATAAGCAATATTTACAAAAAATAAAATCTCTTTTAGGTTAGAGCCAACAGGGGCTTCTGGTGTATAATCTTGATAAAGCGGAGTTTGATTCGATTCTGGAATTTGTTCAAACTCATAAGCTTCTAATTTTCTTGCGGGCATGATTCTCTCCTTAACAGTACCTAACTATTTTATCATTTTTTATGCAGAGAATTATTACAGAATGGTTACAAAACTACTAAAGTCTCTTATCATTATCTGAGTCGCTCTTCTTGACACCTACTAGGGAAAGTGATAGCATGGATGTTACACTTGAAACAGATGACCAGACCTTCTCTTTTATAAATATACTGAGAAAGGTAAGGATAACTTATATAAATTGATAGCAAGCTGAGACTTTTCCTAAGATGATTTGTTGAGTTGCTACCTTGATTCATTTTAAAAGAATAGGTAGGAGTTGTTTTGAATGGATGATAAGACAGAGATTCTGTCTATTGGATTGGGTGGCCTTCTTGCTACCTCTGGGAAACGTTAAAGGAGATAAGCATGTATCTTGCTATCAAAGAAATAGTACGAAACAAACTTCGATATAGTTTGATTCTAACTACCATTTTTCTCATCGCTTTTATGGTCTTTTTTATGACCAGTCTAGCTCTTGGTCTTGTGCGCAACAACCGGGCCGCTATTGATAATTGGCAAGCTACGGGTGTGGTTTTATCTGACTACGCAAATGATAATTTGACGGCATCATTTATTCCTGAAAAGGACTACAAGGATAAGAGTTCTAAAGAGGCTGCTCCATTGGGATATATGTTCGCTGTGACCAATCTAGTCGATGGTAGTGAAAAGGTCAACGTTTCCATCTTTGCTCAAAACTGGGACTCTTTTATCTCTCCTAGTTTAACGGAGGGAAGGTACCCTGAAGGGGATGATGAGGTTGTCGTGGATCAGTCTTTTGAGAACTATGGGATTAAGCTAGGTGATGCCATTCAGCTCAATGGAAGCGAGGCAAGTTACAAGATTGTTGGCCTGACTCAAGGAAATAAGTTTTTTACCGAGCCTGTCGTCTTTACGAGTCTGACAACTTATTGGACCTTACAAGGAAACTTGAAAGCTAATCGTTCCATTTCTGCCTTGGTATTGAAAAATGACATAGAAATGTCTGGCGATGGACTGAAACAGATTTCCATCCCAAAAATGATTTCGAAAATTCCTGGTTACACACCTCAGGTTAATGTATTTTCAGGAATGATTCTCGCTATGATTGTTATTACAGGCTTGATTGTGGGTATTTTTGTTTATATCATTACCATTCAAAAACTAGGACTTTATGGAATAATGCGGGCTCAGGGAATACAGATCAAAACCATTGTATGGTCTCTATTCTGTCAAATCTTCCTCCTAGCTGGTATGGGGATTGCTTTAGCCTTGCTGGCTATTGGTGGAGTGATTTTAGTCTTACCAGCTACCTTCTTTTTCTACCCAAGTTGGATAGCCTACTCTGTCCTAAGTTTGGTAATTTGCTTGATGGCTCTTCTAGGTGGTGTCATTTCACTTCCACGCTTGCTAAAGGTGGACCCGATTACTGCGATTGCAGAGTGATAAGGAGAATAGTATGACAGCATTGATTGAAATGACTCAAGTGACAAAAACGTATGGGAAAGGAAAGATGAAAGTCGTGGCCCTGCAGGAGACGAATTTTCAGCTAAATGCGGGAGAGTTTGTGGCTATCGTTGGGCCTTCTGGCTCTGGAAAGACGACCTTTCTAACGACTCTAGGACAACTTCAGGAAGCATCGAGTGGAAAGATTTTGGTAAAGGGGAAGGAAACAGGAAGTTTGACGGAGAAGGAGAAAACAGATCTCCGTTTTAGAGAGTTTGGCTTCATTCTTCAGGCTTCAAACTTGATTCCTTTTCTAACGGTCAAGGAACAGCTGGATTTGATTGACAGACTGGATAAGGGAAAAAATAGTAAAAGTGACCGAAAAGAGCTGTTTGACCTGTTGGATTTGGAAAAAGTACAAGATCATTATCCCAAGGCTCTATCGGGTGGCGAACGTCAACGTGCGGCCATTGCTAGAGCGCTCTATAACAATCCAAGTATCGTTCTTGCAGATGAGCCGACAGCCAGTCTAGACACTGAGCGTGCCTACCAAGTAACGGAGATGCTGGCTGCCATTGCCCATGAACAAGGTAGAGGAGTTGTTATGATTACGCATGATACTCGTCTTCTTGATAAGGTCGACCGTATCTATGTTATGAACGATGGCCACCTAGTTGAAGAAACACATGCATAAAATAGAGTGAATGGTACAAGTTACTGTTCACTTTTTTGATTGGAAACTTTAAAAAAGAGTTTGACTTTTTATAAAACTCCTAGTATTCATAGCTGATTTTTGAGAAATGTGGTATAATTTTTCTTATGGAAAAGATTATCATTACAGCAACTGCTGAAAGTATTGAACAAGTTGAACAACTACTCGAAGCTGGCGTAGACCGTATCTATGTCGGTGAGAAAGATTTTGGCCTTCGTCTGCCAACGACCTTTAGTTATGAAGAGTTGCGCACCATCGCTAAGCTGGTTCATGATGCGGGTAAGGAATTGATCGTTGCAGTCAACGCCCTCATGCACCAAGATATGATGGACCGTATCAAGCCCTTCCTAGACTTCTTGGAAGAAATCAAGACAGACTATATTACAGTAGGAGATGCGGGTGTTTTTTATGTGGTCAACCGTGATGGCTATTCCTTCAAGACTATCTACGATGCTTCAACTATGGTGACAAGCAGTCGTCAGATTAACTTCTGGGGCCAAAAGGCTGGCGCATCTGAGGCGGTTTTGGCGCGTGAAATTCCATCTGCTGAACTCTTCAAGATGTCCGAGATTTTGGAAATTCCGGCTGAAGTGTTGGTTTACGGAGCTAGCGTCATTCACCATTCTAAGCGTCCGCTCTTGCAAAACTACTATAACTTTACACATATTGATGATGAAAAGACGCGTAAACGGGACCTTTTCTTGGCAGAACCAAGTGACCCAGAGAGCCATTATTCCATCTTTGAAGATAATCATGGTACCCATATCTTTGCAAATAACGACCTTGATTTGATGACCAAATTGACTGAGTTGGTGGAGCATGGTTTCACCCATTGGAAACTAGAAGGGCTCTACACTCCTGGTCAGAACTTTGTTGAGATTGCTAAACTCTTTATTCAAGCTCGCGGTTTGATTCAAGAGGGCAAATTCAGCCATGATCAAGCCTTCTTGCTAGACGAAGAAGTGCGCAAGCTCCATCCCAAAAATCGTTTCCTTGATACAGGATTTTATGACTACGATCCTGATATGGTTAAATAGGACACAAAAACCCGAAATAAAAATGTTCGGGTTTTTCAAGTGTATTCATGAAATAAAAATGGATACATGTTATAATGAAAGTAGCTCTATATTGGAGGTGTTTAAGTGGAGAATCTGAAAAAGATGGCAGGTATCAAGGCTGCTGAGTTTGTCAAGGATAGGATGGTTGTCGGACTTGGGACGGGGTCAACTGCCTACTATTTCGTAGAAGAAATAGGTCGTCGGATTAAGGAAGAAGGATTGCAGATTACAGCTGTGACGACTTCCAGTGTGACCAGTAAACAAGCAGAAGTACTCAATATTCCGCTCAAGTCGATTGACCAAGTAGACTTTGTTGATCTGACAGTCGATGGAGCAGATGAAGTGGATAGCCAGTTTAATGGAATCAAAGGTGGTGGGGGCGCCCTTCTCATGGAGAAGGTTGTTGCAACTCCATCTAAAGAATACATCTGGGTTGTTGATGAAAGCAAACTAGTAGAAAAACTAGGTGCTTTTAAATTGCCTGTGGAAGTGGTTCAGTATGGCGCAGAACAGGTCTTTCGTCGTTTTGAGCGAGCTGGCTTTAAACCAAGTTTTCGAGAAAAAGACTGTCAACGTTTTGTGACAGATATGCAGAATTTTATCATTGATCTAGCCTTGGAAGTTATTGAAGATCCAATTGCTTTCGGACAAGAGTTAGACCATGTCGTTGGTGTCGTAGAGCATGGCTTATTCAACCAAATGGTGGATAAGGTCATCGTAGCGGGACGGGATGGCGTTCAGATTTTAACTTCAACAAAAGCAAGATAACTAAAAATAATAAGGAGACAGACTATGTCAAAATTTAATCGTATTCACTTGGTGGTACTGGATTCTGTAGGAATTGGTGCTGCGCCAGATGCTAATAACTTTGTCAATGCAGGGGTTCCAGATGGAGCTTCTGATACACTGGGACACATTTCAAAAACAGTTGGTTTGAATGTGCCAAACATGGCTAAAATCGGTCTAGGAAATATTCCTCGTGAAACGCCTTTGAAAACTGTACCAGCTGAAAGCAATCCAACAGGATATGCAACAAAATTGGAGGAAGTATCTCTTGGTAAGGATACTATGACTGGACACTGGGAAATCATGGGACTTAACATTACGGAGCCTTTCGATACTTTCTGGAATGGATTCCCAGAAGAAATCTTGACGAAAATCGAAGAATTCTCAGGACGTAAGGTCATTCGTGAAGCCAATAAACCGTACTCAGGAACAGCTGTTATCGATGACTTTGGACCACGTCAAATGGAAACTGGGGAGTTGATTATCTATACTTCAGCTGACCCTGTCTTGCAAATCGCTGCCCACGAAGACATCATTCCTTTGAATGAATTGTACCGTATCTGTGAATACGCTCGTTCAATCACCCTTGAGCGCCCTGCTCTTCTAGGTCGTATCATTGCTCGTCCATATGTTGGTGAGCCTGGTAACTTCACTCGTACAGCTAACCGCCGTGACTTGGCTGTATCTCCATTTGCCCCAACTGTTTTGGATAAATTGAACGAAGCAGGCATCGATACTTATGCTGTTGGAAAAATCAACGATATCTTTAACGGTGCTGGTATCAATCATGACATGGGCCACAACAAGTCAAATAGTCATGGAATTGATACACTTTTGAAGACTATGGGTCTTGCTGAGTTTGAAAAAGGATTCTCATTTACAAACTTGGTAGACTTTGATGCCCTTTACGGTCACCGACGCAATGCTCATGGTTACCGTGATTGCTTGCATGAGTTTGATGAGCGCTTGCCTGAAATTATCACAGCCATGCGAGATAATGACCTTCTTTTGATTACTGCGGACCATGGGAATGACCCAACCTACGCCGGTACAGACCACACTCGTGAATACATTCCACTTTTGGCTTACAGCCCTGCCTTTAAAGGAAACGGTGTCATTCCAGTTGGACATTTTGCAGATATTTCTGCAACAGTTGCGGATAACTTTGGTGTTGAAACTGCCATGATTGGGGAAAGTTTCTTAGATAAATTGGTATAAGATGACGCGACACGCTTTACTGGTAAGGGGCATTAATGTCGGTGGGAAAAATAAAGTTGTCATGGCGGATCTTCGTCAAGAATTGACAGAGTTGTGTTTGGAGAAGGTTGAAACCTACATCAACAGTGGCAATATTTTCTTTACTTCGACAGATCCCAAAGCCCGATTGGTTGAAAAGTTAGAGGCTTTCTTTGAAGTCCATTATCCATTTATTCAGAGCTTTTCTTTGCTGAGTCTAGAGGACTTTGAGGCGGAACTTGAAAATCTGCCAGAATGGTGGACCAAAGACCTGGCGCGAAAAGATGTCCTCTTCTACACGGAGAGCTTGGATGTGGATCAAGTTATCGAGAAAGTGGATAGTTTGGAACTGGAAGATGAAGTGGTTCATTTTGGAAAACTTGGGATTTTCTGGGGGAAATTTTCTGAGGAATCTTACTATGCAACTGCCTATCATAAGTACTTACTAAAGATGCCTTTCTACCGCCAAATCACCATTCGCAATGCTAAAACTTTTGACAAAATCGGTCAAATGCTAAAAAATAATAAAGGAGACACACAATGACATTTTTAGACAAAATCAAGGAAACAGCTGCTTTCCTGAAAGACAAGGGGATCCTAGCGCCTGAGTTCGGTCTAATCCTTGGATCAGGTCTGGGAGAACTTGCAGAAGAAATCCAAAATCCAGTCGTAGTAGACTATGCTGAGATTCCAAACTGGGGCCGTTCAACAGTAGTTGGTCATGCTGGTAAATTGGTATATGGAGAACTTTCTGGTCGCAAGGTCTTGGCTCTTCAAGGTCGTTTCCATTTCTACGAAGGAAATCCTC
>CAJPSM010000005.1 GCA_905373305.1 uncultured Streptococcus sp.
GAACATAGAAAATCAAAAAGATAATAAAGCCAATCGCAACCTTCTTGAGACTATTGATAAACTCCTGATCACGGGCTTTCTGAGCCTCTAATCGTTCAGGGTCAGAATCTCCTTCAGAAGCGAAATAGTCTCGTTCCGCTTTCATTCTGGTTTTTCTGATTAACACATATTCATCAAACGCTTGCTTCTTACGTCCAAAAAATCCTAATCCATCGTTTTTGCGTGACATTCTTTCTTCCTTTCTGATTACTGGAGCCCGCCATAGCGTTCTATTTCAGGGGCTAACAACTGCTGGTTAAAGACAATATTTCCTACACTGGAGATATTCATGAACAGCTGGCCTTTTCTTAGTCGTGGTAAAGTTTCCAATTCTGATTGGTTCATAGATCCCGATAGCGCATTGGCCAAAAGCGGCACACTGGTATCATCCGTTTGAGCAAATACTCGATACTGCATCAATCCAAAGATACGTTGAACTGCTGTCACATACGGATCCTTAAAAGTAGCACTTCCTGACTCAAAGAGGATGCCTCGAAGGGAATTTACCGACAAGACCACGCCAGCAAAGTTCTCACCCATCGAGTCAATAATATCTGCCAGCAGTTTTACGCTGCTTTCATACTTAGGATTTATGAGCGTTTGTGCTTCAGAAATATTAACAATATAGTGAGGCATATCCATCTCATTTTTATCAGGTGAAGCCTTCAGGGTCTGCTTGCATCGTTTCCCGTGGTTAACAATATCAGCCGAGACCAGGGATAAAACAGAGAAAATCTGCGCATTCAGCAAGTTTGGCATGGCTTTGAGTCCTGACAGGTCAAAGGTCACAACCTGCTCTCTTGAAATATCCTGAAATTCGGTTGTCCCTTCAAACATATCCGCATTGGTTGTCAGAAGCTCATTAAAAGTATTGTAAATACGATTAACAGAGCTTAGTTCAATCTTATTGGTATGTTTTTTACTCTGAAGCTTATCTTGATAGTCTTCTACATACATCACAAAGTCAGACAGAATAGGGTACTCATCCGTGACAAGTTCAGTTGCCTTCAGCTTTTCAGGGGTCAGGGTAGGATTACGAGCCCAGAGACCTTCCTCAATATAGAATTCGTTTAAAATTTGGCCAAGAGTAGTCAAGTCATCTCTAGTAGCTTCATCGTTTAACAGCTTGAAAATATTCTTGAGCTTCTCAATATGCAAGTTATATGATTTCTTCTTGTCTACCTCAGTTCCTTCTTCATTCGTTACGGTTGGGAAGACCTGAAAGATATTGATCCGATTGGCCTCACCTGAGAGATCTAAGATCAGTCCGTGTTGTTTACGGGTCTGATCGAGAAACGTGCCATTGGCATCAAAATTACGAATAAAATTCCCTTTGGCATACAGGCCATCAGTATGTTTGAGAAGGAAGGAGCGCTGGCCCATTTTAGGGTTACCAGAGATAATCATGAAGGAACGGGTTCGACGCTCATCCCGTTCTAAAAAGTTAAAGTTGACAGCTCCTCGAGTCGGCGTCCACCCGAGATAGACGCCTCGCTGATCTTCCAATTTGGTATGATTGAAGAAATAGCCACCTGCCAGATCATGAGGCTTAACAGGAATGCCTCGACGACGATTAGGAAGGTCAATCTGATATTGAGCTGGAATAAACGGAGCATGGTATTCAAAGTCTAATTCACCTGAGAGGATGGTTGATTTGAAGTTAGAGGTCTTATCCTTGATGTCCTCAACTTTGCGGAAGAGCCCTTCTTTCGTTGAGGCGGGCACAAAAATTCTCACATACATCCCCAGTATAGAAATATTCTTCTTCGTAATTTCACGGTTCAGTTCCTGCAAGTCCTTGATTTCATCTAACTCTTTCTGGTTATCCGTAAGCTTACTATTGCCAGTAATACGGGTTGATTTCTCCTCGATGGAGTCCGTAATCTCTTGACGAATGACCTTACTGTTTTCTCGGTAGATAGAAAGGAAAGCCTGTGTTCCAGGAATGAGCATCAGATCAGATAACCAGAACCGATCCAAGTCTTCTGACGGATATTCATAGAAATGAAGCACGGTATGGCAGCCGTCTCCACTCGTCCAATAGCGGTCATTTCTAGCAAAATCAATATTCCCTTGAGGTTGGATTTGGCTGAGAAAGGCTAAGTCATAGCCATCTGCTTTCAGTTGACGTTGGCGGCGTTTTGATAATTCTGGCATAAGAACCTCCTATACTTTTTCGTTCATGTTGTTAAATTGCTTTATAATCTGGATTTTCTTTGTCTTCGTCACTTCCTGTGGAACAAAGTCATTATTCCCGTAAGTCTTAGCCTTACGCACTAACTCATCAAGTTCTGATGTCGTTGGAGCAAAGAGCCAGAGTATAAACTCTGTATTGTAGATTTCCTGTTGGATGTTTTCCTCGGTTTGGATTTGGGAGATTAACCATTCTTCACGGTCTTTCAATTGCAAGTAACGTCTTTCTTCAGGAAGCAACCTCGCTTTCTCCTGACGAACCTGACTCAGATGATGCCTAAGATCCATAATCTGCGTATCCGTATTGGTGGGAAGTGTTGTGGTTTCCACCTGAATATCCGTATTAAAATCTGTCAGCCACTTTTCAAAATTATCCAAGGTACGGCGGATTTCATCATAAGACAGGGAGCCTAGGTCTTTGCCTGGGATTTCCAAAAACTGCAAATAGCCAAAGTCCACTAGTTCAATGTAAGCTTTATGATTATTAATAATCTTTTTGGTATCCAGGAGCTCGACGCAGGAGTGAAGATCGAAGTATTCCTGTTTGAATTTCTTATCTTGGCGGATTTGACGCCCCAAAGGCCGTTTCTCTTGAGAAACTGGTGAGTAATGTTTTATTGCCATTAGTGTTTTTCCTCCTCTTTAGATCGTTGGTAATTGATACTGGTATAGTGTTTACGACGGCGTCTGAAGAAAAGATACATACTCTGCCAATTCTTCTTTCCGCCGTTGGTTGGCAAAACTAAATATAGACACATGAGAGGCGTTAGGATAATAAAGGCTAACAGCTGGGGCCACTGGCTCGTCGGAAATATCTTCGTGCCAATAGAGAGAGCCACAACCGCTGAACCGCCAACAAAAACAATATCTGCCATGAACAGTCCGATGATTTTGACTTTCGCATAGATGTCCCTAGGGACACCGTACTTTTCGTTCATATTTTCTTCTCCTTTATCATTGATAATCCTAGTGTAAAGGATAATTCAAAAGCTTGCTCTAACGGGACAAGTCACCGCAAAAACTCTTTTCCAGCTGAAAGAGAATAGATTTTTATTAGCCATAAAGTTATATATTTTTTTATACATTTCATTACACACTGTCTGACAAATAGGAAGGCAAAAAAAGAGCCTCACTCCTGAGACTCTTTCACGATAGTGAAGAAGGATTCTTCAGATAGAATGGTAATCTCCTGCCCTTCCTCTAACCTCTTTAAAACGGCTTCATATTTCTTAGAGCGGCGATCAGGTTTAAAGAGATCCAGTTGCTTATGGCCCGCTACTAAAATTTGTGTTTGAGCGGACACATACCCTTGAACGATAGCTCCTCTCTCGGTAAGAAAGGCTACTGCTTCATTTCGAGTCAGTGGCCTCAAGCTTCCTGTGATGACCACCACTTTATCTTTGAGATCAATCATAGGCACTTACTCCTCTGTTTCGTCAATCTCTGCCCCTCTGATATGACTTTGGCCTTGCATTCGTTGGCCTGCCTGCTGCATCTGTTGGCTCATATAGTTCATCTGGGACATAGACTGCTGGAAGTTGCTTTTCGCAGGTGAGGGGTTTGGAGGAGTTGTTGGATCACTCACTCCCTGAAATGATGCTTCTTCTGATGGAGTTGGAGGTAACGTCGGATCCGTCACTCCGCCACTTGGTGAAAGGGAGCTTGCATCATCTGAGAAGATCGGTTCTCCACCATATTGACCTGAAGGGTTCAAAGTATAGTCACCATCTCGACTAAATCCTGGCTCAGGGACAACGGCATCATTTTTCAGCCCCTTATAGACTGCATTTTGAGCATTTGAGGCTTTCTGATCAAGATTATCCGTCACTCCGCCCATATAATCTTTAATCTTGCCAGCTCCCTGTTTGGCCATAGCATCCGCCAAATCTACGGCATTACTTACACCGCCTTTGGCTGTATTCCAAATGCCTTGATCTCTCACAGCATTAGCAACACCACTCAAGCCACCGCCTGTCGCCGCCAGGCTATTGCCAAGAACTTTACTACCTGTCACCACGGCACCTGGGACTTTCTTAGCCATATCTACACCGAATTGACCAGCGCCAACCGCTCCATGAGCTAGGGCACCTGCACCAGTCGCAAAGGCATTCCCCATCATCATGGCTCCAAGAAGTTGTTGTGCGGTGTCGCTGTGACCTGTTGAGACTCCCAGCCAGCGTTCAATCATGCTCACTCCTTGCATAGCTGCAAAGAAGACTCCGATATAGACAAGCCCAGCAGCCAAACATTGTTCCCACATATTTAAGCCATCGAAGAAACCACCTGATAGTTTGGTAATAGCAGAAACAGATAGGGTAGGAAGGTCACGACAGATCTCCAGCGTCACACGCATGATGACAACTTCAAAGAAGATACCAGCGAAGGCTCCACCGATTGTCCGAAGCAGCTCTTTATACTTCTTAGAATTTGAAAGGGATGAATACCCCTGAATTGGCGAGATCATTGCTTCAATGACGATGTCAAAGACTGACTTTACAAACTTTATCGACATACTCACCAAGAGGATGATTAAAATGATATATTGCATATACATTCCAATCCAGTTGACCTTATAGCGCAGGTAGACTGACTCAAAGGCATTTAAACCTTTAGCAAATCTATGTTCTGTGATTGTTTCGACTCCTACTTGCTCAGAATCTAACTTATGAAGGAATAATCCTTTAATTCCTTCATAGCCAAATTTTTTCTTGTATCGTTCTTGTACTTGTTTTAGCAACTCGCTATTAGTAGCTCCGTATGTAGCTCCAAAATCAATCCGAGTCGCAAAATCAGATGTGTCTCGTTTGTCTGTGCTGTCTGTAATATTATTGACAGGAGTTGATCCTTTCTTAACAGGTTTGATATAACCATAAGAGTCCATAGGGAAGAGCTCCGTTGAAAAGTCATTATCAATCAAGACTTTCAAATCCACTACGTTATTTTTCATGGGTTGTATTGCTAGAGAAGAATATTGTTCACTTCCTTTTGGTGCTTCACTAGAAACAGTCTGAACAGACATCGCATCTTGCGCAACAACAGTAGCTATCGAGGTCAAGGCTAGCGGCATTACAGCTGTAACAAAGGTCACCAAAAGAAAATTGGTGATAACTCCTTTGTATTTAACAGGCTTTGTAAAGACTCCAGTTATAGCTGATACAACCAAAATTAAGCTAAACACCACAGTCCCCAGCACCTGGAAGCCTCGGAAAAACTGGCCAATAACCGTGTTAGAATCTCCCAAATAACCAAAGAGGCCAAAGAGTTTGAACATGTTATTAAAGACATGTTCTAAGCTAGCTGTAATTTGATATAAGGCTTTACCAATCCCACCTGGAATATAAGCTATAAAAGCCATAAAAGCAGGGGTAGGCTCCAGGTAATTACTCCAGTAAGAATAAAACTGAGCCAATTTTTCTGCTTTATCGCCGCTAAGATCACCGTCAGTACTTCCAATCTCCTTCATGAGATCAGAAAAAGTTTGGTAATTCAATAAAGGCACCTACTTTCTTTTTTAGATACCTTTATCATAAAAGATAATCAAGATACCCGCTCTAAGAGGACAAGTCACCGCAAAAAAAGGAAGCCTCAAAATCGAGACTTCCTTTTTATAACACAACTAGTCAGCTTTCCCAGTGAAATCATAAAATGCATTTCCGTCTTTATATCCTCGACGTAATTCAATTATGCGAATTGTTTTCCCACTATCCGTGAGAACAATTTGATAAAAAGCTTTATCTTCAAACTTATCAAATTCCCCAACTGCAATCGTGAAATTATCTGTACCTTTTAGCTCGTTTTCCAATTCATCTAAAGCACCTTTAAACGAGGAAGGCAATTCTTTTACTTGTTTTTCCGAAAGAACTTGAAACTTATTCTCATTATTAGCTCCGTTAGTAATAACATGATTTTTCTTATCAAATTTCAACGTATCTCCGCCAGCTGAGAAAGGATATTCATAACCAGCTTCTTTTGAGTATCCAGTGTAACTATCCTTCAATTCTGTTTTCATAATATCTTCAGCGGATTTTTGGCCGCAGGCCACAAGGAGCACAGCCATGAAACCTAGCAACATAACACCAAATATCTTTTTCATTTTCATGAGTACTTCTCCTATCTTTTATTGAGTTTATTATAGCAGATATATCTTATTAATGCAAAAGGTATATAACTTATTATACAATTCTTTGTACCTCATCTTACATCACATCATCTGCAAACAGATCCTCATATTCATCCATATCCTCATACTGATAGCCGTCATAGAGAATTTCTTCAGCTGCAGCCGCAATCATTTCAGCTGGAGAGGAGAATTGCTGGTTAGGAGACGGCTTCCCTTTTTGATAGCGAGTCGCTAATTTGGCTGTTTCCCCGCTGTTTGAGCCAATCCGATTGCTTAGTGCTCTCCGCCAGTCAATGATATTATCAAAGCTCCTCTGAGCTCCTACAGCTATTTCTTGTAGGTCAAGATTGCGGTGCGGACTTTCCACTGGAATATCCGCAAAAGTCATAGACTGGTCAAACTCTTCCTGAAGGAACATGTATCGATACGGAAGACTGGTCTTTTCGTGCAAGAAGATTGGATCTGTTGTCACTTTACGGCCTGCATTATCCCGTCCTTTGACTCCACGCAGAATGACCGCTTCTCCCTCTTGGAGCTTGGCTAGCTGAGTTGGCGTCAGCAATTCCTGACGTGGGTTTTCAATCGCCACATTTGGATTGGCTTCATCCAAAATATTGCTAGATCTGCGGCGTTTGGTAATTGTGCGATAGCCAAGCGCTTTACTAAAGGTTGAGTTCGTATCTTCAGACGTAGACTTGATATAAATCTGAAGCGAACAGTTATCCTTGATAGTTTTAGCTGTGTTCTCACCATATTTATCAGTCAGCTGTTCCAAGTTTTGGATCCACAAATAGTATAAAATATTCTGTCCCAAACAGATGGAGATTTTTGTATCCATGTGAGGGATGGCAGGGATATTGGTAAACTCATCCAGAATGTGAAGGATGCGGTTCACACATTTTCTCCCAGCGGACAAAGCCAGCTCATAATTAGCATTAAAGAGCTGGTCAAGAAAGAGCGACACAATACTGTTGTACTCGGTACGATTAGGCGGTGTCACCAGGTAAATGATGGTTGGATTATCAGAGTAAATCAACTCAACATCTTCTTCCTGAAGCAAGTGACCTGCTTGTTTATCAAGCACTGTTACTTTGATAGAGTCCAGAACTGGTTTCTTGGTGTACTCATCCAAATAGATGACATTGCTTTGGTTGCGATAGACCTTTTCAGCTGAGAAACGATAAATCTCCTTTTCAAAACCAAGGCCATTATTCGGATGGTTGAAGTCAATCGTAACGAGAAATTGATCTGGCAATTTAGGCTCAATAACATAGGTTAAATATCCTTCACCATCGACCAGAGCCGCCGCTTCCTTCACGTAGATGCCCTTACCATCCGCTGAAGAGATGGAGACCTTAGCCGTTTGATGCGCAAATTGATTAGAGATGGCGTTAGCTGTACTAGATCGAAACTTTACGGATAAGCGACGTGGGAAACCGATAGACTCCAAATCAATCGAGTTTTTGGAGGTGAGCTTGGCGATATTGTCTTGCAAGAATAGGTTAATCCCTGACATCATGCTTGAGTAAACATTGCCCTTGGTTTCTTCAGCCGCAAAATCGGACGACCTGAAGTTGAGGTCAGCCATTTCCCGAAACTTCGAGAATTGACGTTGATTGATACTTCTCAGATTATCGAAATAAACCGTAATTTTGGATTTTTTTGTCAACTGTTGGTCTTTCATCGGGTTCTCAACTACTTCTCCCATTTCATCCACCAAGACTTCTTCAGATCCTAAGTCCGTCAAAAATTTGGCGATATTTCTAACGGTCACAGTATCCCAGGCATCAGTCTCTCCATTTTTAAAAGTCTCATTAGCTCGATCAATCAAAGCCATCGCAATCGCATTGAAAAGAGAGATAGAAGTGTCTTCCCAATATTTAGCATTTCCGTTCCCCATACCTGGCTTAGTCTTACGGTAAATCGCTTCAGATACTGCATTGACACGAGTTTGAGTTTTTTCATAGTAGCCCTTTTTAGCGGCTGCAACCGCTAAAGCCAAAGGATTATAGGACATTGACCAATCCATGTTCTGAAAAGACAAGACATTGACATCATAGCCACGGCGGCGCATCGTCTTATACGAGGACTGATAGTGCTCTCCTTTTGGATCCCCAAGGATCATTGAGGGTGGAATGGCTGCTCGGCTGTTAATATCCGTAGTTGTTGTAATGGCACTTTCTCCTTTTCCAGAACGGGTTGACCCAATCCCCAATAAATTAATAGGCTTATCCTCGATGTAGTAGTCCCCAGAAGGAGTCGCAAGCATGCCTAACACTCGCTCAGATTTGAGTAAATAACGGCTAAATCTGCGATTTTGCCAAAGCATTTGGGCTCCTAGAGTAAGTCCTGATAAATTTTTTCTAGTTTCATGAAGAACCGGCGCACCACCTTCACCTGGGAAGATTTCTGTCTTGTTCGGCACTTTCTTATATTGTCCGTGGACCTCCTTAACCGTCGCAAAACGATCATCTCCTTCCTCGTTGTTATTGTAACTGCGATATTGCTCGAAATTAACCCAAGCCGATTTCCAGGCAATAATCAAGCCAACAATCAAAAGCGGAAAAGTAAGAATAGGCGCTAGGACAAAGACTCGGACGTTCAGGAGATTTTGGATTAAGAGGCTGTCCGTATCAAATTCAGCCATTTGACTATTGTCTTTTAAGGTCATCACTGCAAAATAAAGATAGCGAATAGCAGCACGCAAAACCGTCACTCCATAATTAGTAGTCATAAAAGCAATCAGACTGAAACCCAGCCCCATGAGGACTAAGCTACGGTAACTATTGAAATACAAGATTGGCTTCATCTCTTTATCAAATCGCTTTCGCTCTTGTTTAACAAAAGGCAAAAGATAGACTATCCGAAAAAGTAAATTTCCAAAGAATAAGAAAGTAAAAGCTGGGATGACCTCCACCAATCGCTTGATAAAAGTCAAGATACTGTTCAAGAACCCTCTCCAGTTAATTTTTTCTTTCCCTGTAACAATTGCTTTGACCTTATTCCATTTTTGGACAATTCTTATCTTGATAGTTGCTCTATTCTGATAGGCTTTTGTGAGTTGCTTCAAAACTCTCCTGATTGATGGTCGCTGCCATTTAAACACCTGGAAAAGAAGATAGCCTAAGAAAGCTACAATAATCAGCAAGTTGAAATAATTGACTTTGACCAGCTGGATGATGGTGTAATAGATCACCTCCAACCAATTATTATTCATTCACTTCACCCCTTTCTATATCATGAACAATCTTTCTGTCATAGAAACTGGAATAAAGAAAGATTTTGAAGCGTAGATCTGGACTGGCTTTTTGGTAGCGATACAAATAATGATGAAGCCAATCTTCCAATCCCAGCTGGATAGTTGCCAGAGAGCAAGTTCTCCCCTGCTTCAGATAATTTTCAGCCTGAAGAGAGTCAGCCATCAAATCATCTGCTATTGGTTCTGTCTGTTGTTTTGCCATAGGCAAAACTCCTTTCTTTTTGATTTACTCCTTTAGTGTAAGGGATAATGAAAAAGCCTGCTCTAACGGGACAAGTCAGAGGAAGCCCCTTCTCCAGGCGAAAAAGGAACGCCCATTAGTAAATAAGTTGTTATATAACTTTTTGTGCAACTTATTATTTAATTTTTTGTTCCATTCAATAAAAATAGCACCTGGCTTTTAAAGCCAAGTGCTGCACTGAACTTTAGAAAGGTTCATCAGCATCCATGGGGATAGGGTAAGCTGAACTTCCTTCAGCTTCTTGATGAGTTGGAGCTGGTTCAGACTGGAAAATATTAGTTCCTGGAACTTGAGCTTGACGACGCTTGACCGCTGCATCTTTACTTTCTAAGAAGGTGATCCCGTCAAACTGTGCAGGAGCAATATACTGATAAGAGCGGCGCTGACCGCCTTTACTGGTATAGCTCCGCTGGATAATTTCTCCCTTCAGCAAAATAGGAGACCCTTTAGAGAGGCTTTTTGCCATCACTTCTGCTTGTTTCCCGTACATTTGAACGTGGAAGAAGCTAGGCGTCGGCTTGCGGTTCTCATCCAGGAGACTGGAGTCACACACAAAATCAAATTTGAAGCTGACATTCCCATTAGAAGTTTTACCTACTGCATCTTGAGGAATATCAGAGACACGGCCATCAGCTATAAATGTTTGCATAAGCAATTGTCCTTTCTAGACTTCTTTAGCCTCACGGCATTTCTTCAGGAAGAAAGTACCTACACCCAGCAACAAGCTTCCAAGGACAGTCAATAGACTTCCTTTATCTCCTGTAGATGGAAGAGTGGTCATCTTTCCTACTTGATCTGTAACTGAAATTGTTTTATCTGAATTAACTGTAGCGCCAACTACTTCAGGAGCCACCGTTTGAGTGGAACCATCCGCAGTCGCAATCACGACTTGGCTATTTTGTGTAGAGACAATTTGATAGCCCGTGTTCGTAAAAATTGGTTCAGTCGGAGATACGTTAGAAACAACTTGACCAGTCACCTGGGAAGTTGTTCCTACCTGACTAGCTCCCACGCTGGCAGCTGTTTGAGCAGAAATAGTAGGGTCATTAGTTGGGGTATTGGTATTTGGTGTAATCGTAGCTGTACCGCCGTTAATCGTTGGAACAGTTGTTGGCTCATCCTGACTAGGAGGGGTCACAGGATCTTTTGATTTAGGATCTTCAGCAGTCTGACCTTTTCCATCAGCTGGAAGCGTTTCTGAAGAAGATGTTGTGTTGCCTCCTGGCTTAGTTGGTTCCTCCGTTGATGTTGGAGGGGTATTCGAGTCACTTGGTGTTACCGTACTTGGAGGGGTACTTGGCTGTGACGGTTCAGATGGTAGCTGAACTCCTGGGGTAGTCGTTCCATCGACGGGATTCGTTTGATCTGTTGAAGATGGGGTTTCTGTTGGCTGCGTCACACTCGTACCTGGTTCAGCTGAAGGGGCTGGAACTGTTACTGAAGGACTGGAAGTGTTATCTACTGGAGCGACATTCTCAGCAGCAAATACAGCACCTGCCTGACTCAAAATGATTGTAGAGATGGCTAGACTAGCTAAAAGTTGTTTCTTTTTCATAAGATATGTTCCTCTTTCATTTATTTTTTGGGCTTGAGATAATCTGTTTCTTTCGGTTCTGTTATGACCACAAAGCCGTAAGTACTAGATTTATCTTCTTTGACAGAAAAACTCAAGCGGTGATTTGAAGCTTCTTCACCTTGTTTAACAGATAAAACATAGGTTGCTTGATAGCTTTTCTTTTCAGCATCATACGTGATTTTTTCTAAGATGACAGACTGCAAAGTACCCTCTTTAGGAGTGGTGTACTTAGCATCTCCAGCATCTAGGAACGGGGCCAGAGCTTCCTTATTTCCTGAATAATAGTTTGGCAGGAAATAGCGATTGAATACATCTACCTGGTGTTCAGTAGCTACTAAGTGTTGTTCTTGCTTCAACTCCTGGTAAAGATACTGAAGCTGCTCGTTTTGTTTGGTTAGGCGGCTGATAGATAGCATTGACAAGCTCAAAGCTCCTGCCGTCAACACCCCTATCACTCCCAGCAGGAGATAAACTTTTTTCAGATTTACAGGCTGAGGTGTCACCTGTTTTGAAGAAGCCATCGCTTGAGGCTCCCGTGGAGTTGTAAAATAGGAACTTTTTACAGGTTCCATCGCTTCACCTTCAGCTGGAAAGAGAGGGAGGGCCGACTCAGGAATACCTAAGCTTTGCCTATAAATAGGGTACACTTGATTTTCAAAGTATTCCTTTTTATCTGAATGAGTATAATTTCTAAAAGCTTCATCTGTCATAATCGCCTGGATTAATGGGATAAGCAAATTTTGATAGGTTTTGCCAATCACAAAGGGACTGGCAAATACTTCTCCTTCGGAAACAGCTTCTTTCCCTTCCAGGTGACAAACGGCTACCTTCTGAAAAGCAAATTCTCCATAGGCTTTTTTCAGTTCCTGAAAGAGTAGCTCTGCCGTCAAAAAACTCACATAAGGAAGAGAGTCTTCAACCGAAATCTGTCCTTCTGGCAGATAGCTATTATCTAACCCTTCAATAATGCCAAGCAGTTCGTTGTCATCCTCAGGAGATTTACCTTCCTCCCAGGTAAGCTCTAAAAACAAGTCATCCGTCATCAAGCATTTTTTGTTTTTTTGAAACGGGCTAAATGCCATAGGTTCTGACTCCTTTCTTAGTTTTTCACAAAGTTAAAGCCCCACTCCACGATACTTGGGCCAGCAGCTACTGCGATAATACCAATGGCAATAGCCACCCAATGTTTTTTGATAGCAGCCTTCATTTCGCGACCGCCCAGACCATAGGCAAGCCCAGTCGCTACAATAGCCAGACCAAAGGTGATAATCCCAATTCCCTGGATCTTTGAAATTCCCTGTTGAGCGAGATTTTGAGTTTTTGCGAATGGATCATCTGCATAGACAGGAGAAGCCAACAGCCCAGTCAAGAAGAGAGATAAGATCAGAAAAAAAGGTTTTGTTTTTTGCTTAACGGTTTGAAGAGTGTTTGTCAATTTTTGTTTCATGTGAAATCCTCCTTAAAATTATTGACATCTTTAGTGTAAGAGATAATGAAAGTTTTCGCTGTAAAGGGACAAGTCACTGTAAAAGAAGTATTTTTTTCAACTGAAGAGAACTTCCAGGGGCTCTGTCACATCAAAATGAAGTTGGCGCTGATCGACACGGTGACTGCCATCTGGAGCCTCGCCCTCTACCCAAACATGGATATTGTAAGATTGAGTCGTTTTATTGAGGTCTAGGCTTTTAGCAGAAATAGGAGCCAAGACTTTCCGCTTAATCAAACGTTCCAGTGGACGGGCCCCATTTCTAACATCTGTTCCCACGTCGGATAAATAAGCAATCAAGCTAGAGTCATAGGATAGAGTGAGATTTTGGCGTTTCATCCGCAACGCAATCTCTGATAGATTTTTCTCCGCAATTTCTTCAATAACATCACTTTCCAGCAGATTGAAAATCAGTTTATTTTCAATACGATTTAGATATTCAGGTCGGAACTCTCTCTGGAGTACATTTTCCATACTGCGTTCAAACTGTTGGCGTTCCCGATCTGTCAGATTTTTAAAGTTGCCTTTCAGCTCCGCCTTATCAATGATTTTCTTCGCTCCAACGTTTGTCGTCATAATTACAATCGTATTTTTAAAACTCACAAGGCGGCCTGTGGCATCTGTCAGACGACCATCATCTAAGACCTGCAAGAAGAGATCAAGCACCTCACCATCCGCCTTTTCAATTTCATCCAGCAATAGCACACAGTAAGGTTTCTGTTTGACTCCTTCAGTCAGCTGGCCCTTTGTCCTGGTTCCTCTATTACCAATCAGTTTGGCAACGTCTTCCTTCTGTTTATATTCAGACATATCAAAGCGCAGCATGGCATCTTCATCATCAAAAAGTGCCTCCGCCACTGCTTTTGATAATTCAGTTTTTCCGACTCCTGTTGGGCCAAGAAAAAGGAAAGATGAAATTGGTTTATTTTCATCCTGAAGCCCTGCTTGAGCAATCGTAACAGCATCTACCACAGCGTCAATAGCTTCATCTTGGCCTTTGACCCGTTTCAATAGCTTTTCTTTAAAGCCAGCTAGGCGTTCATTATCACCTTTTAGAATGGTGGTAATCGGGATCCCCGTCTTATTCTTCAAGACTTGGGCAATTTCTTTTTCGGTGACCAGCTCTTTGTTTTCGGCTGAGGAAATAGTGGCAGCCTCGTCAATCAGATCAAAGGCCTTGTCAGGCAGGAAGCGGTCTGTAATATAACGAACTGAGAGCCTGACTGCCGTTTCTACGGCAGCTCGACTAATTTTGATGCGATGAAAGTCTTCATAGATTACCTTAGCTTGATCAATAATTGTGATCGCTTCAGGAATTGTCGGTTCTTCAACCATAACTTTTTGAACCCGCCGTTCCAAGGCTCGGTCTGTTTCCACGTAGTCGTGAAATTCGTCTAATGTGGTAGCCCCAATTAGCTGGAGCTCCCCACGTGCTAGGGCTGGCTTGATAATATTTCCAGCGTCAAGAGACTCCCCGTTTTGGCTTCCCGCCCCAACAATAGTATGAAATTCATCGACAAAAAGGATATTTTGGCCTTTGGTAGCAATCATTTCTTGAATGATGTTTTTAAATTTAGGAATAAAACCACCGTCGTCACCACTCATTAGACTGGAGAGCTCCAAAGAGCGGACAGTTAAGCCTTTTAGATCATTTGGCACCTGATCTCTTAAAATGGCTAAAGCAAGCCCTTCTACAATAGCAGTCTTCCCAACGCCCGCTTCTCCAACCAGAATTGGGTTATTTTTAGTGCGCCTGCGAAGAGAAGTAATGACGTTCTGGATTTCCTCATCTCGTCCGTAAACCTCATAATCTGCTTCTTTTTTAGCAATTTTAGCCGATAAGTTATCCGTGTATTTTTCCAAAAATGGAGTTTTCACCATGTATCAGCCCTCCCTTCTTTGGCCTGCTCAATTTGAATTGTTAATTTATCTTTAATTGCATTTACAAAATCACGGGGATTGATCGCTCCCTCGCCAATCTGGGAGAGAAAAAGCTCCCAGCCTCCTGTCGTTTCAGGATTGGAAAATTCATTATCCCATAGATAGTTAATCAGCAAGTACCCCTTATCTGTCGGAAAGAGCTGATCCGTTTTCTTATCCTTTTTCACGTAACCACGGGATTGAATTGTTTGAATAACTGCTCCACGTGTCGCCTGTGTTCCTAGACCATATTTAGGAAAGACTTGGCCAATCAGATGACTTTCCGTCAATCGTTTAGGCGGCTTTGTAATACCGTCTACAATCGTTATCTGACAAGCTACCGGATCATCCAACCGATAGTTTGGCAACTCTACATCTTTCTTGATAGGCAGATCACTCCATTCTATCCAGCCTGGTTCCAGGGTTCGTTTGCCTTTTGTTTGAAAGACTTGCCCCTTATTTTCCAGCTGAACCGTCGTCGTTTGATACCGACAGTCAGCCGCAAACATCAAAATAGATCGTTTGACGACTGCCTCATAAATCAATCGTTCATCTGGAGAAAGGCTTAGGAGATTAGGGATATTCTCCGTTGGGATAAGGGCATAGTGGCTGCTTTTAGCCACTTTAGCAGGATCTACATAAAAATCCCTAGGCTCTAAGAAAAAAGGCTTAAAATGGCAATGAATAGTGTCCTGATAGCTGGATAGGTACTGCCTCAAATAATTAAATTCATCTTCAGTAATAAAACGACAATCTGACCGAGGATAGGACAAGTATTTTTTCAAGTACAACCCTTCAACCAGCCTCTCTGTTTTCGTTGCTTCAAACTTCCAACGTCTAGCCGCATAGCTTTGTAGGTCAGAAAGATTGAAGAGTGCTGGAGCAGGCTTTGCCTTCTCTTCAGCTTCAACTGAAGAAACGAGAGCAACATCAGCAAGGCTCCTGGAAAGCTCCAAAACTTCGTCGCTATCGGTAAATTTATCCTTATTAGTAAAGATTACCTCATTTTCTTTATCTTCAAGCTGAAGTTTCCAATAGGTTTGTTGGACAAAGTTTCGGATGGCCAGATCATTCTCGCAGATCAGACGAACGACTGGGGTTTGAACACGGCCAACTGATAAACTGTTTCCCTTTGCTTTAGGGAGCATTCCCTGTTTCTGAAGGTTTAGCGTGGCCATTGGAGATAAATTCATCCCTACCAGCCAATCACTTTGTGCTCTAGCTTCAGCTTCTAAATAGAAGCTGTAGGTTTCTTGAGGATCCCTCATATTCTGAAAGGCTCGCTGTAGAGCTCTTGTTGTCATGGAATTGACCCAGAGACGCTTTTTAATTTTCGCTTTACCTTCAGGAATATGAGATAAAATGGAATAAGCTATTCTCTCCCCTTCACGGTCAGCGTCCGTCCCTATAATCACTTCATCCGCAGCCGTCACCTCTTCATAAATTCGTTTAAACATTTCTTTTGAGGTACGGTCTTTTTTGAGAAATTGTTTAAAAGAGACATCGACCAAGGGGAGTTTAGTTAAATCCCAATTATTTTTTGGAAGTCCATATTCAAATAAATGACCTTCAGCGGACACTATATGCACTTCACCTGAAAGAAAGGGTGTCTGTTTGATAATATGAACTTTCTTTCTTGTCGTGAAGGTTCCTAGTGCCTCTGCATAATCTAAGGCTTGACTTTCTTTCTCAGCCAGAATAACTGTTAGCATCTTTTTCTCCTTCCATTTGTTTTACTTCTTTAATGTAAGGGATAATGGAAAAACGTGCTCTAAGAGGACAAGTCGCTGCACTCAATCTTTTCCAGCTGAGAAAGGCGCCTTTTTTATTGTTCACTAAGTTATATAACTTAGTGTGTATCTTCTTGAACAAGAAAAGGCGCTCCGCATAGGAAGCACCTTGACTGTTAAGGCTTCAGCCCTTTAGTTGGGCTTTTGGGAAAATTTGGCGATTGCCCTCTATTTTTGGGAGGTTCATAAGGTTTTGTGTGGTGTTCAATATGCTTAACCATTTTTGAGACGGTCTGATGGATCCGTTTCATGGACTCTGCCAGCTGCTTATCATCCAACTGTGTTAGATTTTTAGTCCAGCCAGCCATGTAATCGATGGCAGCCTCACTCGTATCTAAGCCAAAATGCTTCGACACCAGGTGACTGGTCATTTCAGCTTCTAGTTCCTTACGAGGAGTTGACACATCTTCCTTGTAATGAGCGGTAAATTTGGGATTATGGAGAGTGGCATGCGCCAACTCATGAATAGTTGTCGCAATTTGTTCTCCAGGTAAATTATTAGGGTTCAGGAGAATTTTTTGTTCTCCTGGATAAAAGGCCCCTTTAGCATTTCCCAGCTCATGAACCTCATCCCGTAACAGACGAACTCCTAAAGTCCCTGCATAATCACATAGACCATCTAATACCTCTTTCGTTTTTACTTGATCAGTGTCAAACTGGTATTGACGGTTTGGCATAGCCTTTGGATAACTCTCTGGCTTCAAGGTTGTTTGAGAAAGTTCAAACACCTTGTAAGTGGTGAACTTAGGCAGCCCTGTCTCTTGGTCTCTCTCCTGGAATTGAACCACCTTCAACTTTCCTTCCTTCAGCAAAGCTTTCTCTTGAGTGGTCGCTTCTGAAATCTTCTTGAACTTCGGATTGCCTTTACTGTTCTTAACCTGGTTTCCCTGATCATCCAAGACGGGGATCATTTTAGCCATGAGAGGACGGAACAGAGTAATCTGTGCCTTCTCACCTGACTTCACAGACAAGCCCTGGTGAATAACTTCTTTCGTCTCACCTGTCCGCTTATTGGTGTAGGTGTTCCTGGTCTCAATGACATCTTCAGGCTTAATCCCTAATGTTTTCCCTAGTGCCTGCCACTGGTTATACGTCGCCACTGCATTGGCCCCTTGCCATTGATCCTGGATAAGCGCCACGTTTCTTGGGGAGAGCTGTGGAAATTTACTCATGAAATCCATATACTCAGCTAAGGCTTCAGGAGAACGGGTAAACTCCCTAATTTTTTGAAAGGCAATTTCACTCAGTTCATGAGGCGAGACCAGGCTGTAATCAATTTCTCCTGGAGACTCTTTAGCCGGGGCCACTTCTTCAGCAGCTTTCTGATTATCTGCTACAATTTCATTCACCCGTTGTTCCAGCTGGCCCTTTGTTTCCTGCTTAGGAGAGCGAAATTCTTTTTCTTCAGCAGGGGAAGCTGTCAGATCTGTTTCTGGAGTAGCAAGTGAATTTTGAGGATTGTTAGCCTCATGAGAAATTTCTTGATTAAGAGCCAGATTTTCCAGCTGAGAAAGGACATTCTCATCAATGTTAGCTAGTATTGGTTGACCTTTTAGACGACGATAGCCCAATCCTAGCATTTGTGAAATTGGCTTAGTTTCATCACCAATATTAAATCGAACCCCCTCTTTAATCATCTCTCCCCCTGGAGCATAAATATCAAATTTGATTTTAGAAATATTAGCTTCAGTATTGTTTTTGGTTTCTTGATTAGCCTTGTATAGCTCTCTAGCAAAGTCTTGATAAGAAACTAGGCTATGTTCTTCAAATTGTAATTTAAGATTATTCTCCTGTTCTTCTAACCACTGAAAACGTACATGATAATTATTATTATAAATATCTTCTAGGCGCCATTCTTGATAAAAACTAGAGTTTTTGTCAAGTAAACCTAATTCTTCTGCTTTGAGAACAATTGTATTAAAATCTCCTGAAGATACATCTGATAACTCTATATACTTAGCCCAAGCTTCCTTAGCCTCTTCTGGTATAGTCACACCGAGTTCTACAAAGTTGCCTACATTACGTGCGTCATCTAGTACTTGTGTAAAAATAGCTGCATCAATATTTTTTTCAACTGGAGATAATGTGGTTTTTTGTTCTTGACTTGGTTCATTTAAAGAGGACAGTTGATTTTTTAGATTATCTAACATTTCTTCTCCACCATCTGTAACGAACTCTTCATTGATTGATAACTGTTCAATTTGATTATCCCGTTCTCGATAAACACCAAGAATAACCTTTTCATCTAGCGATTTTACATTAGCTGCAAGCTCTCCCTTGAGTTTCATGAGAGAGGCAGGGATTTTTTCACCTTCAGCGTCTTTAAACAGCAACAAGAAATCTTCATCTTTTGCCTTGATAGCTTCGCTCATATTGAGATTGTGTAATTTCTCAACACTGCTCAAATCATCCAGAACAAAGGATTGTGGCTCTAAAATGTCCTGAAACATTGGAAGAACCTGCAACTTATCCTTAATTGCATTACTGACTAGCATACTGTCATAATGACCTTGACCAGTCGCAAAATCTTCTAAGAAGTCAGCAGCTCCTTTTCCTTCTTCAAAAGGTCTAATCCCTGAAAGATGGATAAAGTTTTCTTTTAGGAAAGTTACTTGAAGAACGTTTTCCTCTCCATTATCCGCATAAACAAAACTGATTTTACTTCCAGCCAGTTCGCTTAAGTACCAAGACGCCGTGCTTTGAATTGACGGCGCATATTGATTCAAGCGCCTCAAATCAGAAGGTGTAATTGGGTGATAATTTCCTATCCGCCGTTGCACGTTATCATAATTTGTGCTAAAATGAAGGTAAGGATAGGATGATGTCGGGTGACTGGTAACAGTTTGCTCAAAGGTGCTTGTTTCAAGTACAGGTGTGGGACTGCCTTCAGCTTCTAGCTGTAAAGACCCCGTGCCACCACTGGTCCTATCAATCAAGCGCTCCTGACTTTGTTCAGGGGCTTTTTCTATGTACTCCAGTATTTGTGCATCTAAACGATCAATCTCTTTTCGGATAGACGTTGAACTATCCGCAAAATAAGCATCCCTTTCCAATATGGTACGTTTTGCGAATAACTTGTCTAAATCAGTCGTTATAAATCGTGACATTTCTTTTTCAAATTGCCATGCCTGTAGTTCATGGTTAATACCTAAATCTTCCCGAATTTTTTCTGCTAATTCATCTTCCCATTTTCCATGTAATTTCCAAACTGGCTCTAATGGATTATTAGAAAAATTTTCATTTTCTACTGTTTCTACTGATAGAGCTGATAAATCAACTAACGGTTGTTCATTCTGAGTTTTCAAGACGTCATTCCAGTCTGTTTTATCTTGTCCTTGCTTTAGTTCAGGCAAATCTACAGTAACAGCTGCTCCTTTGGCTTTCAGTTCCTCAACGAATGTTCTTCCTGCGGTATCATTATCCACCGCAAGAGTAATCATATCAGTATGTTTCCCATCCGCAAAATACTGACTGTCAATCGCTGTTTGGAGACCCTTAGCTAGTTGTTCAGGCGTCCAATTTAGCGGACGGCCTGATAATTCTGATTGAAGCTGGGCCAGATGACGACCAATCGTAGCTTCTTTAAGACCATCCATAGATACAAGCCGAACGTCTTGTAAAGTATCCTTATTGATCTCATAATAGGACATTAGATCAATTGGGCTTTCAGTGAAGATGAGCCGATTAGGCTTTCCAATATCCACATGCAAGCCATCCATTCCATCAGAATTTCTGATAATATTTTTGGCAAAGCCACGACCCGGCCATTTATCCCGATTTTCTTCAATGCCTTGTAGGGTAGCTCCTGTAATTTCACCTGAAGAAGTCAAGGTTTTAAAAACAACCACAGGCTCCACGCTGTTATTCAGCATCGCATTAGCCTGGGCTAGAACACCTTTTTCTAAAAAGAAGTCAATCGTTTCATCAGAGAGACCACGATTTACTTTTAAATAATTTCTGGCTTCTACAAAGTCCTGCTCATACGGTTGAAGATGATAACGAAATGGCTCTTTTTCCCTCTCGACAGCAGTAAACTCTTTGAAGGTACCATCATTGAGATAGTCAATTGCTTGATTGAAATTGATCTCTCTAATAGTTTCTACAAGAGCAATCACATCCCCGCCTTGATGGCGGGAAAACCAATTCCACTTGTTCTTATCAGGTGAAATTACCAGAGAGTCGTGTTCTTTCCAGCGATAGTCTTTCCCATCTCGTACCAATTCCATATTCAATTCATTGGCGACATCCAGAATATCTCTGGAACGGGCAATTTCTACTCTTTCTCGACGGCTGCGGCCACGGTTTCCTTGAGGTTGATTTGTTTCTTCTGGCATAATAGCTCCTTTCTTGTATTAAAAAGGTTCACAGATCGGCTGGAAAGGTTCTTCTTCGGCCTCTAAAAACAGTTCTTTTGGCAGCTGAACCAGCTCCCCTACTGCAAGTTCTTCAAAATCCTTGGGATTGGCCTGGTAATCAATCGTCATTTCAAGATCGGCATTTTTGCCTTGACCCTCAAAAAGGACTCGGTGAGTCTCACTATCCAGCGCTTTGACAAGCCAATCAGCTTCAAAGTCAAAGTCTTCTATTGTCACACTTGGAAAACATAGCTTCATGATGTTTTCTCCTTTCTTTTGTTTTATTCTTCTAGTCTAAGGGATAATGAAAAAACTTGCTCTAACAGGACAAGTCAACATAAAAAAAGCCATTGGTTGCCAATGGCTTTTAACGACGATTTTCACGGCGTTCTTCCTGTTCTTCTCGCTCATCACTCCTAGCTCTTTCCATAAGGGCTTTTTGACTGCTCCTTTGAGCTTGATTGAGAGAAGCTGTCAGATTTCTCATAAAGCTAGTATCAACCTTCAGGCTGCCCTGTGTTTGTTGGATGGTGCTACGTCTGTTTTGTTTTTGAGACTGGATCTGTTTTTGTACCGTCTGAAGAAGAGCTTCTTTTTGTCCCTCTTCTTCAGGTCGTAATTTACCATACAATTCTTTCAGTTTGGAAAACTCCTTTGCATTGAATTGTTTATAGACTTTGATTTGAGCTTCATCCGTGGTTTGGGCTATCTTCTGATTGGTTTTATAAATCCCATGTTTCACCTGGAAAATGGAGATTTGTGTCTCCAACTCTTCCTTGTAATCCTGCTTGGAAATAGGATAACCTTTCAGCAACATTAGGATCCCCTCATCCTGGAGCGGTTTCAACGCTTCCAGCTCTGATTGTAGGTGTCGGATAGGAAGTTGGATAGTGCCCCTATCTGCTTTAGAAATAGGGAGATTGACGCTCTCTACAAACTGACGGCTCAGTGATTGTTTTAGTTCCAATTCAGACTTAGACAAGCGATAGTTTGGTGTCAGCTGTAGTTCAACTAGTTTTAGTTCTGTGGCCAGTCTTTCTTGTTTTAACTGGAGAAAAGGCTGATCAGACCGTAAAGGCTGCACCTGGTGAAGAAGCTTTTGACTGACTAGTAAAGCCTTTTGACGCTCTTCTAGCTTACTTAACTTTAGAGCATAGCGAAAGGTCCCCAGCTCCTGCCTTTCTTTCTCCGTCTGATTTTCTTTCTTTTTGGCCGCATCAACAAGCTCCTGTAGTTCAGCTGAAGAAAAGAGAGACAATTCTTTCAAAGACAGCCTTTTAGTCAGGATATTTTCTTCCATCTGTTTGATGTCGTAAACATAGCTGGTCTCAAAGCTCATTTCTCCAATCCCATTTCCATGTTTATCATACTCTTTATAGACTGGCTTTATAATTTCAATCGGCTGCATCCCTTCCTTGGGACTGTAGCCTTTTTTCTCCCAGGCAGCTAAGGACTTTAAGTAGCTGGCTTCTGGAAACTGCTGGAGAATACGCTTTTGATTGCCTTTAGAAAAATCTGGCAAATTTTTTTCCAGCTGAACGTCTTCAATCTGCGGGGCCGCTTCTTTAAAAGAGCGTAGAATACGATTTCCTAGCCGTTCTCTCAATTCCAGTTCCCGCCGATGGATCACACCTTCTAAGTCATAGCCTTTGGCCTGTTTTTCTGATCGTACCGTTTGGCCATTCACCTTTCGGACACGTTCATACGTTTGATTTTTTCCAGCTAAATAAGCCCTATCATAAAGTCCCAAGAAGTTTCTGGTCTCCTCCATAAACTCCTGATAAAGTTCTTTCCCTTCATTCTGTAAGTAAGAGTCAATATATTTATCCAGGAAAAATTTACTAACCGCAAAGTCTTTGGCATTCGAGCCATAGCGCCAATTTTTTTGGAGCGGCAAATGATTATATGCCTGCTCCAGAAAATTTTTCTCAGCTGAAGAAGTCACCTGTTGATTATGAAAAACTTGATCAACAAGATTGGATTTTAGGTTCGCCAAAATCTGCTCTTTTCTGATGAGGCGCTTGCGAGTCTGATCATTAAGCAACCCGTGAAACACATCACTTTTCAGTTTTGAAATGGTCTTCTGCGAAAAGTTGCCTTTATACTCCATCCGCCCTCTCGGTTGATAAAAGATTTTTTCACGGGCACTTTGAAGCTCAGACAGCCCAAAATGGACGTGAATATTCTCCGTATTCAAGTGAATGTTGGCCCACCAAAAAGAAGAGTCTGACAGTCCTTCTTTAGCAATCACTTTCGGCAAGGCGTCTCTTATCACCGATTTGATAGCCTGCTGGTCAACCTGACCCGTCGCAATATCATATAGCCCCTGTTGGGCCAAAAAGGCATTATCAAAAGAGATTACTCCCTGCCAAAGAAGGGAGCCGTTTTGACAAGCTGTTTCAAGATTTTCCTTTAGCTCATTGACCTTGCTTCTTTGAAGATAATTCGCATCTGCTGTAAAGATAGCCGTTAGCTCCTCTGATTGATTTTCTGTCGCATAAGAACGGTTCATATAACTCAGGTAGTCTCTAAAATTGAGATTGAGTTCAGGAACCGCTGCCTGCATGGCCAAAACTTGTTCTTCAGTCAATCCTTCGATTTCTTGACGATGAGTTTCAAGAGCTAATTCTTGATCCTGTTTGACTGCTTCAGAACGGTTTGTGTAATCTACAAATCCACTATTTGCCTCCGTGTACTGCAACATAAATGTCACGGCTGGACTGTTCATTTCCATAGGCATTTACAGCTCCTTAATGAGAATGTTTGATGGTTTGACCCCTGGCCACATCTTCTTGAATGACATCATCAATTCTGGCCATTAGTTCGTGCTGGTTAGGATCCATCCGTGAGTGAATAGACTCTAAATCCTGCACATCAAATTCTTGCCCTTTGGTAATAGCATGAAAATTAGTCAGCTCCAAATACTGCAATCTATTGAGCTGATTTTTCATTACTTTCAGATCCTGCTCTATATTTTCCAGCTGGTTATTTTTGGCCCCTTGAAGCTCAGCTAAACGTTGGATATAAGGCCGAGGGCGATCAATATCAAGGAACAATTTATAGAAAGCATCCAGGGCTAATTGAATTGTTTCTGACTTATTCAATTCTGGCCCGTGTGGGGATCCCTGATCTTGTAAATAATCAATAATCGCTGTAAATTTTTCAGCACCTTCATCTCCTAGGTATAGGCTAAACCGACGGATATTTGATTTTTTTCTTGGCATGAGTTCTCCTTTTTTGGTTCATCAAGGGGCAACTTTTTGAGAGTCCCCGGTTAAATAATTGAGTTCATATCCTGGCTGGATATTGAAAATATACACGTCAAAAGAGATGGTATCATCTTCTACACTTTGGGCCTCCAGACGGATGCCCCGACACACCAATTCCACATTTTTGAAAATTGGTGTGACCCTGTAGCGGACATGATGATTTGTTTCTTTGATATAGTTTGAGATAAAATTTTCATAGTAAAGCATAGAAGATTTTTCATCTTCAAAATTTGCATTCAGGGCCCGTGTCCCTGTGAATAGATTTTGCGGATTATCATTTTCACCACTCAACTGAAAAGCAATTAAGTGGGAACGATTGTAGAGGTAATCCGACTGACCGTTAAAATCAATCTTCTTGTTTTTCCAACCAGTCGGTGTGACGGTTGAAATATCTTCTCGCTCTTTTTTAGGCAGTAGGTCTTGACCTAACATGGCTTCAGCCACTCCTACACGATTGAGCAGATCAAGACTGGAAAATTTTTTCCAGGTGCCTTTTTCCAAATTCAATTCTTCACTCGTAAATTGAGCTTTAGAATGAACTTCAATGACTTGATTTTTTCCATCATAGATTTGTGATTTCAGTTCACTATTTTTAGAATGATAGGTGGATGAAATATCAGAATTTTTTTCTCCAGGTGAACCAGTAATATTGAGCTGACTTTTCAAATCATTTTGTGTAAAAAATGAGACGACCGCTTGAAAATTTTGAGGCTGTACCAGAAGGATGGCTAAAAAGATTATAGCGACAAAAACAAATTTATTTTTCTTCATCAGTAATCACCTGCCTGTCGTTCAGAAGTCACTGCTTTTTCGTCATTCATAAATCCAAGCCAATCAATCGTCAGCTGTTCTACCAGTTCTTGTTTTGCACCATATCCTGATAATTTGATTTCATTCTTCAACAGCAACTCTAAAATCTGGCTCTGTTGCTTTTTAATTTCAGCCAAAGTCTCCGCAAAACGATTTTCATATAAATCTAGTCCATCGTTCATCACGACAGACTCACATTGTGAGAGCATAAATTCATTGAATGATGAATACTGATATTTGTTCGCTATGGTGTGCAGCTGCTCAAACGTATGATCTGGAATATTTCTGATTTTGATCTCCTTAGTCATCTCTTTCCACCTCTCCCTCGTATTCCAACCAGCGGGAAATGTGATTAGCGTATCGGGCCATTTTCGTTTCAAAATCTTGTAAAATGTCGGACTGTTTTTCTGTCAAAAACAAAACGTGGTCAGATGTCAGTTTGATATTTTCAAGATGGGAGACGTACAAATCTTCTGCCCGATTGAATTTTCCTTTTTCAATTTTTTCACGGCACATTCCCAGCAAAAATTCATTAAATGATTTTGCCTTGGTATCTTTCGCAAGAGCTTTTAGATAATTCACCTCTTGGTGTGAAAGTCCTCGGATTTTGATTTCAACAGTTTGATTTTTGGTCGGCATTTCATCTCTCCTTTCTTCAAAAAATGAGCGCCCTTCTTTTTTCTTTTTACGAGGAAAAAGCAAAAAGAAGCAAAAAAGAAAACCTGAACCTCGCAACGTCACGAACCGAAACGGTTCTACTTTTGCGGTTTTTCAGCACACCAGCGCCCACCTGCAAGGCTTAAGGCCTTTTAGGGTCTTAGTGCTTGAAAAGAGCATAAGGGAAACTGTCCCCACGTCCCGTGTGGAGTTGATAGTATCAACGTTTCCTTTGTCCCCAATTTTCTCGGCTACGCCTACCTAAGCACACTGCTCTAACACACCTATACTTACTCTTATTTCTAATCAGCACACTTTCAGCCACTGAACTTTTAAGAGCAAAATCAGGTTATTTAGTGCTCATTCAGCTGGAGAAAATCAGTCTGTTTTTTTAAGAAACCTGTTCACTTTCTTCAGTAGCTTTTTGAGCAGCCTGACGACGTTCTTTTTCTTCTTCTTTGAGAAGAGCGAGTTCTGTTTTTAGGTCAGCATGAATTTGTTCATACGACAAATTTTTATCTTTTTTGAGCTGCACCTGGACGTACAATTTACCAATATTTTTTTGAAGCTTTTCTTCTGCTTCTTTACGAACTGACTCTAAAGCAGCAACTTTTTTCTTTGCTTCTTCCAATTCTAAATCAATTTTTTTAAGATCTTTTTTTGCCATCTTATAGCCTCCTTTTTAAAATTAAAATCAGTATAAGGGATAAAAAATTTTTGTGCTGTAAAGGGACAAGTCACCGCAAAAAGAAAACTCCCCAATCTATGATTAGGGAGAAAAAGTTCATGAAGGATTAGTTCATTTCGATGGTTTCAATCGGATTAGAAAATTCAAATGTCCCATCTTTCACGGCTGCTTTTTTCTTGTTCAAGGTCTCAATCTTACCTTTTAGTTTTTCGATATTCTCTGTAGCTGTTTCAATCGAACGGTTCTTTGTTTCGATGTTACTATCAATGACAGAAATATCTTTTTGGTTGGCTTCCAGGTCATCACCTGTAAGATATTTTGCTTCAGTATTCAATCCGTCTTTGCGAGACTCATCATCTTCAATAGAGGTTTTCAGCTTAGAAATAGACTCATTCAATTTTTTGATTTGTCCTTCCTGATAGCTGATTTCAGCCTCGATTTCAGTCAGTGTAAACTCTTCACGAGACACCGCATCGATTGTCTTTTGTTTGAGATTTTTATTTTGAGTTGTGACAAAAAATTGGACGGTTCTTTCTGCTTCCTCCTCTTTCGGGGACAAGGATTTTGAAGTGGAACTATCGTCACTTGATGGCGATGTAATGTCAATATCAACTGAACTAGTTGAGACAGTTGTATTGATGACATCAATCGCAAAAGCGCCAAAATCTTCAGGTACTCCACGGATAATCACTGAGATTTTATTATCCACGATTGGGACAACTTCCATGCTCGTTTTAGCTGATTTATTTTGTGAGTAAAGCTTCCATTTTAAGCGCTTGGCATCAATTCCACGCTCAACAGATGAAGTCGCATCCCTAGTCTCAAACTGAAGAACAATGATACCTGTTTTGGGAGAATAGGTCTGACTGGTCAGCTTAATTTCTCCAGTTCCATTGACAAATGTTTGCTTGGTTTTAAGCTGATCATCTGTGTAGGTTTGGCGTTCTGGAGAATAGAGTGCTCCAGCCAAAAGACTGATCCAGGCCGCAAATAAAACGGAAAAAATGACTAATTTTCGTTTGATCACATTCTCCTGAAACCAGTTTTTAACGGCCAGAAATGGTTTTACAACGGTGCTGGATTTTGCATTTCCCATCCAGCGTTTTAATGTTTCTATCATGTCTAACAAATCCTTTCTAATTTTCTTTTCCCCACTTCACCTGACTATTAGGCCAGAACATTTTCAACAACATCATCAAGACGACAGACGCTCTCATTTGCTTTTTCTCATTCTCATATTTATCTCTGATTGTCACAGAACAAATAGGAAGAAACCAAGCGCATAGCAAGCTAGCCAAGATGACAAAATGACTAATAAAATTCGATAAGTTATTCATGGGAAACCTCCTAGATACAAGACATTTTTTCTGGTGCAAGTTCGAGAGTTAGCCACAAAGCCTCACTCTCTGAGATATAGGTAAGGCTGCCGCCCTCGTCATGGAACTGGAGAAGATAGTAAGGATCTTCTCCAACATGTCTGCCTAAAGCAACCACACCTTCAGGCGTCTTAGCACGCCACAATTCATTATCAAAACGAAACAAAGCTTCCGTCTTTTTGCTTACCTTTTTAGTCATTTCATTGCCTCCTTAATAGCGGACTCATCAGCCTTGATTTTGCCTTTACTGTCCTTAGTCGCATAGAGAGAAAGCTGTTGTTTTCCATCTCTCAGTGTAACAATCGTCGCCGCTTTTTTTACCTGGTATTTCTTTACCAAGACCTGGCCTTTTTCCGACTCAACATTGATATAAAAAGTCGGATAAGCACTCTTTTCAGCAGCAGAAATAACTGCTTGTTTTCCTGCCTGGCAATAGGGACAGCCTGACTTGTAAAAGACCAGGTTTGCATTCTGATCAACTACCGCAGCCGTATATTCGTTTTGGGTCAGATGGCTGTCATAATCTTTGAAAACAACCTCTTGCCAAACTGTCTTTACTCCAATAGCAGCAAAACTCAAAAGCATGATAAAAAGAACAATGCCAAAACCCAATTTGATTGCTTTCAAATCTTTCATAGAGAGTCCTCCTTGTCCAGAAAATCAAAGAGATTGCCCTGGATCACTTGGAGTTTAGCCAGCCGTTTCATGTCTTGCTTTAGCTCCTGAAAGCTGGTCATAATCTTATTAAAAACAAGCGGATCAAAATCATCATAAATCGCCACAATCGGCAACATAGGCAGATGATCTTTCTTCTCACTATGGAGAAATTCATTGACCTGTCTTTCAGCTACAATGACCCCATCAACTCGTACCAAAGCTGGTAAACTTGTGATAGTTTCTCCATTTTGATAAAAGGTCAGGGCTACATCTCCAGGAGCAATCGTTTCAAAGTCTGCATCGCTTTCAGACACTTTGAAGTAATAAGCTGAGGGCTCTTGTCCTAGTCCTGTCAGATAAGTCCCTCGTACAATCTTAAACGTTTTTGTCATCTTCCCTCTCCTCCTCGTCATCAAACTTAAACATCACCATTTTATTTCTTGATGACATCTCCATTTCAATTTGTTTCCATTCTTGCTTGGTCTTTGTCGTTTTCCATAATGGAATAATATCAAACAGATAAAGTCTTCCAGTATAAAGAACATCATCTTCATTTTTCACCATTAAAACCTCCCTTCTAACAAACCTTATGAAATCTAAATGGAGCCTGATAGTAATTCGGATACTGAATAATTCTCTTTGTCCTCGTTACTGGTACGGGTTTGTGATACCATTTTTGAAGATATTGAGAAGCCATCCCCTGAGTCTCAAAAACTAGAAGGTTCTTCTTCTCATCACGCAGATAATCTCCAATCTCAAAACTAAAAATAGCAATCATTTGACTTCCTCACTTTCTTGATCTTCCAAGTTCTTGACTAGCTCCAGAACATTGAGTACACCCAACTCTTATACTTTTTTACGTGTTATTTGTTCTCCTACCTAATGAATAGTTACTAGCTAGTTTTTCCCCGCCTCCGAATTGCCTCACATTATCCTAGATATAATGTAAAGGCACTTGACGGGTTTTATTTTTTATCCAATGTCGAGCTCAAATAAAGAGAGTTGTGATACTTGTTTAAGGTCATTTTTAACTCCTTCTATCACTCGCCGAGTGAGACTCAAGCTTTCTTCAAAGAAAGCAGCAATATAACCAACATACGCTTCCTGGCGTTCCTTTTTCACCTGGAGAAGGGACAGGAAGATAGCCTTGACGGAAGCAATACGGATCCCGCCGCCACGGCCAGATTTAATCGTGAAGAAGATCTTCTGATCTGCCTTTAGTGCTTTCAGTACTCTGTCTAAAGAGCGTTCAGGGATACTGAGAGCTTCTCTCAGCGCCTTTTTCGTTGTCTGAATAAATGGATCTTCTGACTGGTAAAAGTCCTCTAAATAGGCCATCACATCGGCTTTCCATTCATACAGATGACTGTTCTTGCGATCAGCCCGCTTCTTCTTGAATTTGTACCACCGCTGCTTGGTAAAGAGATCCGCAGCCTTCAAATCCTTATTGACCCAGGCCCGACACAGCAGCATGATATAATCTCTGCTGGCTGCCTCATATTTGCCTGAATAAGCACTGGCAATAATCTTTAAGAGTTCGCTTGTAGTGACTGGTTCGTCCAGTCGTAGGCTAAATTCGTTTAACACGACCTCACAATCGCCTTGTGAGACACCGCTGGAGAAATTAGCCAAGGCTAAAGTGAACAATACAGAATTTCGACCCATTAAGTCCTTAGTACCTTTGATGTTTGACTCATTCATCAACATCTTATACCAGGGCTCATCGGTCTGTTTTGCCCCTTCTGTTCCTGAAATAACCGTTAGGTTCGGTTTCTTACTTGGGAAAGGCAAGTCTGATTGTTTCATCGACCAATTCAGCCACTCCTGGAAAGAATAGGTGTACTCTTCGTCAAAGAATTCGATATTATCTGTACGGGGTATTCTGCAAATACCAAAGTGATTACAGGTCATATCAACAGGTAAAGTCTGACCAAAGTAACTTCTCAAGTTTTGAGAGATCGCCTTGGCCACCTTTACCACCTTGAACTGTGAATGGGCGGTCACATAGGCTGGCTCAGACAGAACAAAGTAAGCCTGGTATCCTTTATCTGACTTTAGAATTAACGTTGGCATGAAGCCTAAATCAAGAGCAGCCGTCAGGATGTCTCCTGATGTCATTACATCGTCTGAGGACAGGTCAAAATCAATCACAAAGGTATTGATCTGACGCAAGTTCTCTTCAGCATGGCCACGTGTAATTTGTCGTCGGCTGTCACTGTATGATCCGAAGCGATAAACGTTCGGCGTCCAGTGAGTGAAGCCATCTTGATTTTCTTTAATAGCTTCCATTGAGGTTAGAACAAGTCCACGGGCCTTGATCATGTGAGCTTTGGAACGGTAAGTGAATATAGCTCCTCGCTTACCTTCCTCAACTGAAGAAACAGGTTTCAAATGACTGTTTCTAAATTTATAATTCCTTAATCCATCTTTGAGAATTAAAGGATAGATTGTATTCAAATTCATATTGAAATATTCCTAATTTTTTTCATCACTGAGCTAGCTGTTTAACAATTCATCAGTCATTAGCTTTGTTTCTTTTGCATGTTCAAGTCCTACAGAATAAGCTTCCAGGTCTACTTTTTGAATTGGAATTTTGGCAGATCTCTCATTGAGTTTTCCCATTCGTTTATACTGTTCTTCCAATACTTCAGCAGGAACCTGAACCATCAAAGCAAATTTTTCTGATGATTGAGTTTGTTTCTCAAAACGCTCATTCAACCCTGTAAGAAATCCAAACAAGTAAGACTTCTTGTAGTCTTTCCAGCGAGCTTTTGTAATTGTAGGGAAGAGACGTTTTAATCGATATTCCAGATATAAAACAGCACCTTCATAAACTTTGGTGCAAAATTCAGCATCACTATCATAGCCAAAGAAAATCATTTTCGTAATTCCTTCATCAACTTTCCTTTGTCTAATGACTTTACACCTGAAGTTTGCACCAAGAATACCAGCCAATTTCTCTTTCCACCAAACCATTCTATATTCTGAGGCTGCAACAGTCTCTCCAATATTATTCTTGTGGATCTTTTGTATATCACTCATGGCTAAATTGTGTTTTACCATCAACTTCTGGGCCATGAGAAGCGCTGACTGCCCTTCTTCATCATTTGGAGCGTCATAGGCTAATTCAAGTAAGTTTTGAACTTTTAAAATAATCTTATCGTTCATTTGGGACCTCCTGAGCTATTCCTAATCCATAATAGCAATGGCTGCAAATTGTTTCTTCTTCATCTATCCACCAACAAGCCCCCTTGTCTGGAGTGTAGCAAGCATTGTTCCAAGTGCAGCCACAGATACAACATTTTCCCTGTTCTTTTGAACTCATGTCAACCTCTCTTAGTTCTCTTTCATACTCTTAGGAGGAGCAGCAACCGAAAAGAAGTAGCCGTCCTTTAAGTCCTCTTTACTGTAAAACTCAGTCTCTGCGGTCGTTACATAATCGCACCGACTCCAGTCACTCCGTAGCTTTTTGTAGGACAGTGATACTCTTTTTTCAATTTCTCTAAAGCGAAAACCTAGCTTCAAATACGTGGTCACGATTTCTTCAATATGTTCTTGAGTTTCTGGAACCTTGACCCTGGTTTGGATATTCTCTTTCTTGTCTTCTTCACGTAGGCTTAGCTGATATTGAATATAGAGTAATCGCATTTCCTCAATTTTCTCTTGCCAGTAAGGATTATAAGGCTGACCTGAATACTTGTTCGTTAAGCTGCGGACAGGTTTTCTGAATTTCATCTGAACCTTGTCAAACTCTCCTAGATCTGTCAGCGGATCAATAAATCCTAACGGCTCACTATTGAGTAACTTTTCATATAAATTTAAACTGTTTGTCATCATCGTTTGTCTCCTCTGATACAGTTCTTTACAATCTCCCCTAGGATGTGTTCTGACAGCTCATGCTTTCAAATAAATCAAGTTGAAAGGCACCTGGAGAAACTTCAGAATCTTCTAGCGGTAATTTCTCTGACTGATTTTCTTTATCGTGATCAATCACTTCATAAACTTCCAATGTGTCAATATTCATGACAATCTCCAATCCTCGCATGATGATCTCCTTTCTCTTTAAATTTAAAACGAACAAAAAAGGAGAACAGATTTCTCCGTTCTCCTTCCTATACAAGATATTCAATTTATACTTTTCTAAAAACTCTTACCACTTACATGTAATGGAGGCCAACATAAAAAGAGAGAACAAAAATGTTCTCTCAACTAAATAACTTGATTCAGGACAGCCACAAAGAGACAAACTTTTGCTGTTCAAAATCTTATTTGATATGTTTTTCTAGCTCTTCTTGGGCTTTTTTATTGGATGCTTCCTTTTCTTTTTCCCATTTCTTAAGAGCTGCTTCGTAGTCTTTAACTGTCACAATATCATTTTGGAGCTCCATGTTCTTAAAGACATAGACATCCCCTTTGATTCCGACATAAGAGTAAGACTTGGTAAATGGCACGACCTTCTGAACAACTGGTGAACCACCACCAGAAACACTAGGAATAACAATGGAACTATCTGTCAGCCAGGCTTGAGCTGCTGCGTATTTGGTATAACGAGCATTGGTATCTTGTTTTTCCTTATCTGCCTCATCCAATAACTCTTTGTACTCATTCAAGCCAACTTTATTTGCAACATCAGCATTTTTCCCTTTTTCTAAACCAATATTATCTGTAGCGTCACCCGTTTCTGGGTTGAAAATATTCAGATAAGTTGATGGATCTTGGTAGTCTGCTGACCAACCAGACATGTTGAGATCGTAGTCCTTCTGAGCTGCTGTCTCTGCAAAGTAGGCAGAGTTATCAAAGTCATCTGTAGACATTTGCTGAACATCAATGACGACATTGTCCTGCCCGAGTGCTGCTTCAACAGACTGTTTGAAAGAGTTGGTCCGCTGTACCAAGACTTTGTCAGTCTGGTCCACAGGAACATCAATATGGATAGGGAATTCAACGCCTTCTGCTTGCAAGGCTTCCTTAGCCTTAGCAAATTCTGCCTTGGCCTTGTCAGCATTGTAGATAGTATCTTGGGCATCTGTCAGCTTAACACCGCTCCACTCATCACCGTATGTAGGAAGTTTGCTCTCTACAACATCTGAAAAGTCTTTGCCATCAACCTGCACGAAGCTAGGAGGAACAAGCAAGCTACGGATGAGTTTAGTCGCTCCGTCTTTACCATTCATCTGAGCTCCAAAAGATGTCCGGTCAAAGGCAAAGTTGATTGCCTGACGGAAGTCTTTATTTTGAATAGCAGCTGTAGTTGATGCCTTCTGAGCATCTGATGTCTTAGACGAATGATTATAAGTCTTACGATTCAGATTGAAAGCAAAATAGAAACTAGTTGAATTCTGCGGTGAGAAGATAATATTATCTTTGTATTGTTTTTCTACAGAAGCGTAGTTAGAACTTGTAGGATAAAGTCGCGCTTGAGAATAGGCTCCATCTGAGAAGTTACGAATCAAAGCTTCTTGGTCAGAACCATCATAGTAAGTCAGCTTCACATTTTCAATCTTGACATTGTCCTTATCCCAGTAGTTCTGGTTTTTAGCATATTCGATGACAGACTTAGAAGTGAATGCTTTCAGAACATAAGGTCCATTATAAAGAATGGAAGAGGGTTTTACAGTACCAAAATCTTTGCCTTGTGACTTTAAGAAATCCTCATTGATCGGGAACAGAATCCCCATAGTAGTTTTAGAGTTCCAGTAACTTTCTGGCTGGTTAAGAGTGTACTCAACTGTATAGTCATCGACAGCCTTGACACCGACGGTTGAAAAGTCATTTGACTCACCCTTGACATAGGCATCCAAGCCTTTGATAGAGCTTTGGACGATTGGAAGATCTTCTGATTTTTCATCTGCTGCGTGCTTCAAACCAGTGACAAAGTCTTGAGCTTTAACCTCCGCGTATTCTTCACCGTCTGATGTATACCATTTAGCATCTTTACGAAGCTTATAGGTATAGGTCAAACCGTCCTTTGAAACAGTCCAGTCTTCCGCAATAGACGGAACCAGATTGCCATATTCATCATTTTCTAAAAGGCCATCTACCAAGTTTGCAATAACATCAGAAGTAGTAGCTCGATTTGAATTGACATAGTCCAAGGTATCAGGATCATTCGAATAGACGTAGGAATAGGTATTGCTTGCGTTGGAATTTCCACAAGCAGCTAAGATTAGTGTTGACACGACTGTCAGTCCAGTAATGGCCAACCATTTAGATTTTTTCATGAGCATTCTCCTTCTCAATTCAGTATATTGTATTATTA
>CAJPSM010000006.1 GCA_905373305.1 uncultured Streptococcus sp.
CAATAGAAATGATGGTCAAAGCTCATGGATGTTGCAGGCTTTTTTGTCCTGCACTCCTTTGGAGTTTTGACTGTTTTTGTGTCGTTTAAGGGAAAGGACAAGAATGACTCAGCAAGATTTTCGGACAAAAGTGGGAAATACTGTTTTTGGTGTTCGGGCGACAGCCTTGATTCTTCAAAATCGCAAGCTCCTAGTTACCAAAGACAAGGGCAAGTATTACACTATTGGCGGTGCGATTCAAGTCAATGAAAGCACGGAAGAAGCGGTAGTTCGTGAAGTGAGGGAAGAGCTGGGTGTCAAAGCTCAAGCTGGGCAGCTAGCTTTTGTGGTCGAAAATCGTTTTGAACAGGACGGTGTTTCCTATCACAACATTGAGTTTCATTATCTGGTGAACTTACTTGAGGATGCCCCATTGACCATGCAGGAAGATGAAAAAACGCAGCCCTGTGAGTGGATTGATTTGGATCAGCTCCAGAATATTCAACTAGTTCCAGCCTTTTTAAAAACAGCCCTACCAGAATGGGACGGCCAACTAAGACACATTCATCTTGAGGAATAGGAGAGAAAATGACTTATAATTTTACGGAAGAATACGATATTATTGTAATCGGTGCGGGACACGCTGGGGTCGAGGCTTCCTTGGCTGCCAGCCGTATGGGCTGCAAGGTCTTGCTCGCGACCATCAACATTGAAATGCTGGCTTTTATGCCTTGTAACCCTTCTATCGGTGGTTCTGCCAAAGGGATTGTTGTGCGTGAAGTCGATGCCCTCGGTGGTGAAATGGCCAAGAATATTGACAAGACTTACATCCAGATGAAGATGCTAAACACAGGGAAAGGACCTGCTGTTCGCGCCCTTCGTGCGCAGGCTGATAAGGAACTTTACTCTAAGGAGATGCGCAAGACAGTTGAAAATCAAGAGAATCTGACCCTTCGTCAAACCATGATTGATGAGATTTTGGTGGAAGATGACAAGGTTGTCGGTGTGCGTACGGCGACCCATCAAGAGTATGCTGCCAAGGCTGTTATCGTGACAACGGGGACAGCTCTCCGTGGAGAAATTATCATCGGAGACCTAAAGTACTCATCAGGTCCTAACCACAGCCTAGCTTCTATTAACCTTGCTGACAATCTCAAGGAACTGGGCCTCGAAATCGGTCGTTTCAAGACAGGAACCCCTCCACGTGTCAAGGCTTCATCTATCAACTATGATGTGACAGAGATTCAGCCAGGAGACGAGGCGCCAAATCACTTCTCATACACTTCACGAGATGAGGACTATGTCAAGGACCAAGTGCCATGCTGGTTGACCTATACCAATGGAACCAGTCATGAGATTATCCAAAATAACCTCCACCGTGCACCTATGTTTACAGGTGTGGTTAAGGGAGTGGGGCCTCGCTATTGTCCGTCGATAGAGGACAAGATTGTGCGCTTTGCTGACAAGGAACGTCACCAACTCTTCCTTGAGCCAGAAGGACGCAATACAGAGGAAGTCTACGTTCAAGGTTTATCAACCAGTCTGCCTGAGGATGTACAGCGCGAGCTAGTTCATTCCATCAAAGGGTTGGAAAATGCAGAAATGATGCGAACTGGTTATGCTATCGAATACGACATGGTCTTGCCTCATCAGTTGCGTGCGACTCTGGAAACCAAGAAAATCTCGGGTCTTTTCACCGCTGGTCAGACCAATGGAACGTCAGGTTACGAAGAAGCTGCCGGTCAAGGGATTATCGCTGGGATCAACGCAGCTCTGAAAATCCAAGGCAAACCTGAGTTGATTTTGAAGCGCAGTGACGGCTATATTGGGGTCATGATTGATGACTTGGTGACCAAGGGTACCATTGAACCTTACCGTCTCTTGACCAGTCGAGCTGAATACCGCCTCATTCTCCGCCATGACAATGCAGATATGCGTTTGACTGAGATTGGTCGTGAGGTTGGTCTTGTCGACGATGAACGCTGGGCTCGTTTTGAAATCAAGAAAAATCAATTTGACAATGAGATGAAGCGACTAGACAGCATCAAACTTAAGCCAGTCAAGGAAACCAATGCCGAGGTTGAAGCGATGGGATTCAAACCATTGACAGATGCAGTAACAGCCAAGGAATTCCTCCGTCGCCCAGAAGTTTCTTATCAAGATGTGGTAGCCTTCATCGGGCCAGCTGCAGAGAACTTGGATGACAAGGTCATTGAATTGATTGAAACAGAGATCAAGTACGAGGGTTATATTTCTAAAGCCATGGATCAGGTTGCCAAGATGAAACGTATGGAAGAAAAACGCATTCCAGCCAATATTGACTGGGATGATATTGACTCGATTGCGACTGAAGCCCGTCAGAAGTTCAAACTTATCAATCCAGAAACCATTGGTCAAGCTAGCCGTATTTCGGGAGTAAACCCTGCAGATATTTCCATTTTGATGGTCTATCTGGAAGGTAAAAATCGTAGTATTTCGAAGAATCAAGAAAAGAAAGCATAGAGAAAAACAGCTCCGGAGACGGAGCTGTTTTGTTGACTTGTACTCAATGAAAATCAAAGAGCAAACTAGGAAGCTAGCCGCAGGCTGTACTTGAGTACGGTAAGGCGACGCTGACGTGGTTTGAATTTGATTTTCGAAGAGTATTATTCTTCATCTGGTGTGAGGATCATCGGGATGATAATTGGTTCACGTTCCGTATTTTCATAAAGGAAGGGACGAATAGCGTTGACAATGGCACCATTGACAGATTGGATGCTAGCATCCTTATTTTTCAACGCGATACGAATGGCATTGAAGAGGATGCGCTGGCTTTGGCGAATCAAGTCACCAGACTCTCGCATGTAGACAAAGCCTCGGCTGAGGATGTCTGGACCAGACAAGATCATTTTAGATTTGAAGTCAACAGTTGCGACTGCAAGTACGACACCATCTTCGGATAGATCACGACGATCTTTGAGGACAGCTGCACCGATTTCGCCGATACGATTTCCATCGACATAGATGTCTTGGGCGTTGAAGTGACCTGCGATACGAGCAGAGTTGGCAGTAAGGGCAAGCACATCACCATTGCTCATGATAAAGATATTGTTCTTCTCGACACCAGTATCCACCGCTAGTCCAGCATGGACTTTTTGCATACGGTATTCACCATGGACAGGCATGAAGTATTTGGGCTTGATCAAGCGGAGCATGAGTTTTTGCTCTTGCTGACCACCGTGTCCAGAGGTGTGGATATTGTTAACCTTTCCGTGGATGACTTCGACACCAGCTTCTGAGATAATGTTAATCAACTTGTTGACGCTAGTAGTATTTCCAGGGATTGGGCTTGAAGAGAAGATAACGGTATCGCCGGGTTGGAGTTGCACTTGACGGTGGGTTCCGTTAGCGATACGAGAGAGGGCTGCCATAGGCTCGCCTTGACTACCTGTACAGAGGATCAGAACCTCGCCTGCAGGATAGTCTTTGATTTCATTTGGCTCGATAAAGGTTCCCTTAGGAGCTTTGATGTAGCCAAGTTCGATCCCGTTGACAATGGCCTTTTCCATAGAACGACCAAAGACCGCAATCTTGCGTCCAGTCTTAACAGCAGCATCTGTTGCTTGCTGGAGACGGAAGATATTTGAGGCAAAGGATGCAAAGATGATGCGTCCTTCAATGCCTTGAATGATCTTCATAATAGACTGACCAACGACTTTTTCAGAGTTGGTAAAGGTTGGTACTTCCGCATTTGTCGAGTCAGAGAGGAGACAGAGCACACCTTCTTCCCCAAGGGCTGCCATACGGTGCAAGTCTGCAGGTTCTCCAACTGGAGTAAAGTCAAACTTAAAGTCACCCGTACAGACGATTTTACCTTGAGGAGTATGAATGACAATCCCTAAAGGCTCTGGAATAGAGTGAGTGGTTCTAAAGAAAGTTGCCTTGAGATTTTTGAAGGTCAACTCAGTGTTGTGGTTGATTTCGTAAAGTTTGGCGTTGCGCAAGAGACCGTGTTCTTCGAGTTTTCCACGGATCAAAGCCAGGGCAAGTGGTCCAGCGTAGATAGGGACATTTGCTTGCTTGAGTAGGAAAGGAATCCCACCGATGTGGTCCTCGTGTCCGTGTGTAATCAAAACAGCCTTGACGCGGTCGATATTGTCCACGATGTAAGAGTAATCAGGGATAACGTAGTCGATACCTAGCAAGTCATCTTCTGGGAATTTAATCCCAGCATCGACGATGATAATCTCATCTTGGTATTCAATTCCGTAAGTGTTTTTCCCGATTTCTCCCAGACCACCGATGGCAAAAACGCCGACTTCTTCAGGTTTAAGAGTGTAGGCCATATTAGAACTCCGTAATTTCGAAGGCGCCAGTTTCTTTTTCGTAATCTAGCAATTTGTCAGACAAGAGTTCGATATACTCGATATTGTACTCTGGGCGATTTTCTTCGACAAGTTGGCGAGCAGCGATACGGCCCTCAAGTTCTGAGCTGGCATCGATGTCTAGGTAAAGTGAGCGTGTTGTTTCACGACGTGGGCTACGTTCTTTTGTTTCTTGATAAAAAACTTTGTAAATCATATAGTTCCTTTCTATTTACAGGTCAGCTTATTCCAAACTTTTAGTAGAGATTTACTTGATTTCATTCCATTTTGTGTCTAGATTGACCTTGATTCGTTACAATTATTTCAATTATACCACAAAATGAAAAATTAGTAAAAGACAGAAAACGAGAAAGTCAAGAGGGAAAGGAGGGCAAAAAGATAGATAGGATTTGGTTGGGGAGCACTTAGGTGTTATAATGGAAAGAGAGAGGGAAGTTTATGGACGGGAACATTCCCTATAGCTTTTAAAACAAGGAGGATTAAGGATGTTTAGTTTGTTTGAATTTGCAGTAGGGGTTCGCCTCTTGATGTTTATAGTTTTTGTAGCCTGTGTATATGGTGGAAATCTTATTTTTACGTATCTAGAACACCGCAAAACAAAATTCCTTTGGAAGCTTGCTTTTGTGACACTCTATTCAATTTTTCTCCTTCTTGTCACCTATGTTGTCTGGCTCGTTTTTTATTTTGGTTTAAATGTTTGAGCTCAATTATTCATCTAAATATACAGAAAAACCACCTCGTCTTGATAGATGGGGCGGATTTTTCTATTTTCAGGTGATATCCTTATGTTTACGATGATGATCCCTCGCATCGAAAACCGAGTTGAAACATAAAAAGAAAACAATGTAAACAGATGAATCAACTGGTAAGGGTGTAACGATTATGTTTAAATCATTGAAAATGATGAGCAAACTGTAAGAAATGAAGAGAATAAAATTTACCCTTCTAAAAATGTGTCTTTTATCTAGCATGACTTATCCAAATTTCTTACGAAGATCCTTTCAATTGCCTTGGTTACTTTTCTATTCGGAAAAGATAGGAAAAAGCTAGAACTTTTTTAAATTTTTGTACCCTCCTCTTTGTCTAAGCGGCAGGCCTCTTTTGTTCCAAAACAAAGAAAATTCCCATGCGTTGGCTTTTGTAGTATAATAGTAAACAGACAAAAAGATAGGAATGTGTTATGAAAGTATTAGCTTTTGATACGTCTAGCAAGGCTCTTTCTCTAGCCATTTTGGAGGATAAGCAGGTCCTTGCCGAGACCATAATCAATATCAAGAAAAATCACAGTATTACCCTCATGCCTGCCATCGATTTTTTGATGGCAAGTTTGGATTGGACACCCAAGGATTTGGATCGCATCGTGGTGGCAGAGGGACCAGGTAGCTACACAGGTTTGCGAATTGCGGTAGCAACTGCTAAGACTCTAGCCCATACCCTGAACATTGAGTTGGTTGGGATGTCTAGTCTATTGTCTCTGGTGCCACGCCAAAAAGAAGGCTTGGTGGTTCCTATCATGGATGCGCGTCGCAACAATGTCTATGCAGGCTTTTATGAAAATGCCAAGCCAGTCTTGCCAGAAGCGCACCTGTCTTTTGCGGAAGTGCTGGAGCAGGTCAAGGATGCTGAGCAGGTGACCTTTGTTGGAGAAGTTGGAGCCTTTGTGGAACAGATCCAAGAACAACTACCACAAGCCAGCTACCAAGAAACCTTGCCAAATGCAGCTAATCTAGCTCTTAGGGCCTGGGATAGGGAAGCAGACTCCTTGCACGACTTTGTGCCAAATTACCTCAAACGAGTTGAGGCTGAGGAAAACTGGCTCAAGAATCACACCGAGTCTGGCGAGTCCTACATTAAACGCCTATGATAAAGATCAAACGAATCCAACAGCAACCTGACTTAGCTCAAGCTATCTATGCTGTTATGGTAGATGTTTACCCAGTCATTCCTTGGACGTTGGAACAAATTCAAGCAGACCTGTCCCAAGACCAGACTTGGTATGCTCTGGCTTATGATGGGATAGAAGTGATTGGCTTTCTAGCCGTTCAGGAGAATCTCTTTGAAGCAGAAGTCCTACAAATCGCTGTCAAAAAAGTCTATCAGGGTCAGGAAATTGCGTCAGCCTTGTTTGCAACATTGTCGACAGATAAGGAAATTTTCCTTGAAGTCAGAAAGTCAAACCAACGAGCGCAAGCATTTTACAAGAAAGAAAAGATGGCGGTCATCGCTGAGCGAAAGGCCTACTACCATGACCCAGTCGAGGACGCCATCATCATGAAGAGAGAAGTAGATGAAGGATAGATATATTTTAGCATTTGAGACATCCTGTGATGAGACCAGTGTCGCTGTCTTGAAAAACGACGATGAGCTCTTGTCCAATGTCATTGCAAGTCAAATTGAGAGTCACAAACGTTTCGGTGGCGTGGTGCCAGAAGTAGCTAGTCGCCACCATGTCGAGGTCATTACAGCCTGCATTGAGGAGGCTTTAGCAGAAGCAGGAATTACAGAAGAAGATGTGACAGCCGTTGCCGTTACCTATGGACCTGGATTGGTTGGAGCTCTGCTAGTTGGTTTGTCAGCTGCCAAGGCCTTTGCTTGGGCGCACGGTCTTCCGCTTATCCCTGTTAATCACATGGCTGGGCACCTCATGGCAGCTCAGAGTGTGGAGCCTTTAGAGTTTCCTTTGTTGGCACTCTTGGTCAGCGGTGGACACACGGAGTTGGTCTATGTTTCTGAGGCTGGAGATTACAAGATCGTTGGGGAAACGCGAGATGACGCAGTTGGTGAGGCTTATGACAAGGTCGGCCGTGTCATGGGCTTGACCTATCCAGCGGGTCGGGAGATTGACGAGTTAGCCCATCAGGGTCAGGATGTTTATGACTTCCCTCGTGCCATGATCAAGGAAGACAATCTGGAGTTTTCATTCTCAGGTTTGAAGTCTGCCTTTATCAATCTTCACCACAATGCTGAGCAAAAAGGAGAAAGTCTGTCTACAGAGGATTTGTGTGCTTCCTTCCAAGCAGCTGTCTTGGACATTCTCATGGCTAAAACCAAGAAGGCTTTAGAAAAATACCCTGTTAAAACCCTTGTTGTCGCAGGTGGTGTAGCAGCCAATAAAGGCCTCAGAGAACGCCTAGCAGCTGAAATCACAGATGTCAAGGTTATTATCCCACCCCTGCGCCTCTGCGGAGACAATGCAGGAATGATTGCCTATGCCAGCGTCAGCGAGTGGAACAAAGAAAACTTTGCAGACTTGGACCTCAACGCCAAACCAAGTCTTGCTTTTGATACCATGGAATAGAAAGTCAGCTTGAAGCTGGCTTTTTTGCTAAAATATTCTATAATATTTTAAAAAAGGAAAAGTTTTTACGAATAGAATAGTAAAGAGACTTGATAAGGGAGCGTGTCCATGATTGAAAAACAAGAATTGGGAGAATTTTACAAGGAACTGCGCCTGGCGAGAAAACTCAAGCAGTCAGATGTGGCTTGTGATGGACTGACAGCATCTCAGTTGTCCAAGTTTGAACTAGGACAGTCTATGTTGTCTGCGGATAAGCTGATCCTAGCTATCCAAGGGATAAATGTGACCTTTGATGAGTTTGGGCACAAGCTTAACAACTATCAAGAATCTCCACATATGAAATTTGGTAGAAGGGTTGTGGATCGTTTTGCCCATCAGGATATAGCTGGTTTAGAGCAATTGTTGAAGGAAGTCGATCAAGAACAGATGGCGCAGACTTATCGTCGTTTGAACGCTATTGTGATTAAAAATGCTATCCATTCCTTGGATAAAAGCTATCTACTCGAAGAGGAGGATCGTGAGTTTTTGACCACCTACCTCTATGCTATTGAGTCTTGGACCTGGTTTGAACTCTATCTTTTTTGCAATACCATGCCCTTCTTGAGCAACCAAGACCTAATTTTTTTATCAACCTCTTTACTTGAAAAATCCAAGGAATTTAAAGAATTGGCACACAACAGACTGTATATGAAAAGTGGCTTTCTGAATATCATATCAGAGCTCATGGAGCGTAAACTTTTTTCCTATATCCCAATCTTTGAGTCCGAGTTGGAGAGTATGCTTCGTCCGTATGATGTTTTTGAGAAATTATTGTGGCAATTTTTAAAGAAAATGAAGATTTTCCTTCAAACCAAAGGAAGCAATCAAAAAGAGATTGAACACTTTATCCAATCTCTGCAAATATTAGAAAATCCACAATTGATAGCCCTTTTTGAACTACGCTTACAGCAATATAAAGAACTTATCGATTAACAAACAATCGCAAAAATGAAATTTTTATAAGAAAAAATGTCAAATATGCGATTTTCTAAAATAGGGCAGTTTTCGTGTTATACTGTCTTTATTTCATAGTATAGGAGAAAATAGAATGAGAAAGATAATCTCACGCTACTACTTGTTTGTAGCTATTCTACTTGTCATCACTGACCAGTTCTTGATTCATCTGGTCTTACACAGCGACCTTGCTGCTGGTCTATCTGACTTTAGTTATTATTTTTCGGATATGATGTTGAATTTTCTTGTGGTTCTGCTTGCTATTATTGTTATGGTTTGGTCAGGAAAATGGCAGAAAATCAACAGTAGAAAATTTAAAGGATCCTATCTTTTTTATTCCTTCCTAGCTTTTCTTGCTTTTGTTATTTGGAATTTCGTCACATTTTTTATTTTTCCATCTACTAAAAATGAAATTGCTTATCAACTTGATCTTCCTACTTTTACAGGGGCTACAGCATTTTTGATGTATTTTTTCTATCCTGTGATTGCAGGTCCCATTTTTGAAGAGATGATTTATCGTGGATTGGTGATGACCGCTCTGGAAAAAGGGAAGAAATGGGGACTGGATGTGCTTGGTTCTGCTGCTTTGTTTGGAATCTTACATATTAGTAATCACGGCTGGGTCTTGACCGACTTTTTCGTATATATGGGTGGTGGCCTCATACTTGCAGTCTTATTTAGAGTTACAAAGTCAATTTATTGGCCGATTGGACTGCATATAGTCTACAATGGTATTGGTCAAATTCTGCCCTTGTTGTTTTAGAGTTTTTCAATAATCCTAATTAGTAAAAGAGAACACTAGCTGTGACATAAAATTCCCGAGTCAGTTTGTAGTGCTGGACCAAGCCCTTACGGAGCTTTTGATTGGATGAAAGGACTCTGGGTAGGTTTGGCTGAAAGACGACGTAAATAAAACTTAAAAGGAACAACTATGAAAGGGAAAGAAACGAAATTTTATCTAGGGACCATTTTGGTGCTTGTGTCCTATTACTTGATTTTTAATCTTGTAGCAAAATTAGATTCAGTGAACCAATTATCCGACTTTGGATTTTATGGGATTCAAATTTTATTGATAGTAATTGAGGGAATTGTTGCTACTGTCATTCTTGTAAAGAGTCAACGTTGGAAAGAGTACGGTCGATTCGAGTTTCGTTGGTCTTATCTGGGTCTCTTCTTTCTTTTCTTTCTATTGATGTTTTTGTGGGTAAATATAACAACTCGGATCTTTCCCAGCACGCAAAATGGGAGTGCAATAGTGAAAGAAGCAGCTAATTTGACAGGAATTAGTTACTTTATAACGCGCATTTTATACGGTAGTCTCATTGCTCCTATAGTTGAAGAGTTGGTTTTTCGGGGGCTTCTGATGACAGCCCTATCTAAATTTAAAAAGCGCTATGTTGATATAATTGTTTCCTCAACTTTCTTCAGTCTTATCCATGTTTTGCAATATGGATGGGTGATAACAGACTTCATCATTTATGCAGGAGCAGGTCTGCTACTCTGTATGTTCTTTCGTTATACACGTTCAATTTATTGGTCAATGGTCCTCCACATCTTGTGGAATACCTTTTTAATCACTGTCAGCTTATTGGTATTTGGGTATTAGGTTTAGTAGAATTTTTAACATCGTATAGATAAGACTGGTTTCCCAGTCTTTTTCTTATCTCCAATATCTAATAATAGTCCCTGCTCAGTCCATTGTTACCTTAAATGAAAAAGCAATTTTAAAATCCAATCACGGAATCCGACTCTATCAAAGTTTGTCAATTCTAGAGTTTTTTTGTATAGTAGAAATATGAAATTTACAAAAATAATCAGTAGTTTGCTTGCTCTTGGAGCTTTCCTCATGCTTTTAACAGCTTGCCAGAATGTTAAAAAGACACAACTGGTCTTGTTTGAATCCCTTTCATTCAATATGTCCCTTAAATCCTTTGAAGAAGTGTTTGGAGAGGCTAGCGAAGTAGTGGAGGAAACAGAGATGGCCTATCGAGATACTTGGCGTGCTGAAGACCCTTATTTCTATAAAACAGGCCGCCTTTTCTATGATTACGAAAATATTACTTTGAATGGTTATACAGGTCGAGCAAGATTCACATTTTCAAAATCACATCTCTTGGAAGAAGCGACAGCTCATATTCCTGTAGCTTCAAAAGGGGAGCAATATGTAGTGCTCAACAATCTATCCCATACTATAAAAAAAGAAATTGAAGCTCTTCCGAATTTTCAATCTGTAACTACCGAGACGGTAGGACTATACGATGACGGTTATCGTTACAAGGTCAAATTGAAAGGACAGCAGTGGGAACTCTGGGTCGATGTCTATCCGACAGAAAATAAATATGCTACAGACACAGAAACCGATAAGTATACTATCCGAGTGGATCAATTTCTCATGTATCCATGATGCTTCCTCTTCAGCACTTTTTGCTGGCAATAGGTTTCGAATCCGAAACTTTTTTCTCTTCTTTGAATATGTTATAATAGTCCGTGCTGTGGCTGTGATGACGAACAGTCGCAATTGGAGAGAATATGAGGAGAAGGATGAAAGAAAAAGGATTTTGGGAAGGTGTACAGGCAGCCATGCCGACTGCCCTTGGCTATGTCAGCATTGGTCTGGCTTGTGGGATTATTGGCGCGCCCTATGTGACACCTGTTGAGATGGGCTTGATGAGCCTCTTTGTTTATGCTGGGAGTGCCCAGTTTGCCATGTTGGCATTGATTGCGGTTCAAGCGCCTGTTGCGGCCATTGCCATGACGGTCTTTTTGATCAACTTGCGACTCTTTTTGCTGAGCTTACATGCGTCGACCTATTTCCGTCATACTAGTCTCTGGCAAAACATCGGTATGTCTAGCCTCTTGACTGATGAGACCTATGGAGTTTTGATGGGCGAATTAGCCCATACAGACAAAGTCCATCCTATGTGGATGCACGGGAACAATCTCAATAGTTATGTAGCCTGGTTTATTGGGACAGTGGCGGGGACAGCTTTAGGTGGCCTTCTTCCAAATCCTGAAGTCTTTGGCTTAGACTTTGCCCTTGTTGGGATGTTTATCGGGATTTTTACTTCGCAATTTCAGATTATGCAAAGACGGGTTCCTGTACGGAATCTGCTGCGGATCCTAGCCGTTGTTGCGGTGTCTTTCTTTTTGCTCTTGACAGTAGTGTCTCAGTCGCTAGCTGTTTTGTTTGCGACCTTGCTAGGTTGTACCATGGGGGTGGTCTTAGATGGTCAGTAAGTATATTTTAATGGCAATCCTCTTTTCTGGATTGGTGACTTGGATTCCCCGTATGATTCCCTTCATCTTGGTTAAGTACAAGGGATTGCCAGCTATCGTTGAGCGGTTTTTGAAGTTCTTGCCTGTTTCCATTATCTTTGCCTTGATCCTTTCAAGCGTAGTGACTGGCAAGGTTGGGAGCCTTCCTCAGATCAAATGGCTGAACTTCTTGGCAGTTTTTCCAACGGCTTGGGTAGCCTTTCGCTACCGCAATCTAGTAGGTACGGTTCTTTTTGGGGTAGTCTTGATTGCAGTCTTGCGTCTGGTCTTTTAAATCAGCCATAAAAAAAAACTATCACAGAGATAGATATCATATAATGGCGTAAATTCCTTTTTTCTGTTAAGATAATAAAGTATTCTATTTTGGAGGAAATGACATGAAAAAAATCGTCAAATATTCATCTCTTGCTGCTCTAGGGCTTGTAGCCGCAGGTGTATTGGTAGCTTGCTCAGGCGGTGAAAAGAAAGATGCTGCATCTGGTGAAGCAACATCTAGTAAAAAAGAAATTATCGTTGTAACCAATGCTACACCAAAACCATTCAACTATGAAGAAAATGGCGAATTGACTGGTTACGAGATTGAAGTGGTTCGCGCTATCTTTAAAGATTCTGACAAGTATACTGTCAAGTTTGAGAAGACAGAGTGGTCAGGTGTTTTTGCAGGACTTGATGCTGATCGTTACCAAATGGCTGTTAGCAACATCAGCTACACTAAAGAACGTGCTGAAAAATACCTTTATGCAGCTCCAACTGCTAAAAACCCTAACGTTCTTGTAGTGAAAAAAGATGACTCTAGCATCAAATCGTTTGATGATATCGGTGGAAAATCAACAGAAGTTGTTCAAGGAACAACATCTGCTAAACAGCTAGAAGACTACAACAAACAACACTCAGATAACCCAACTATCCTTAACTACGTTAAAGGGGACTTCCAACAAATCATGGTACGTTTGAGTGATGGCCGATTTGACTACAAGATTTTTGATAAAATCGGTGTAGAGACAGTCATCAAGGACCAAGGTTTGGATAACTTGAAAGTTATCGAACTTCCAAGCGACCAACAACCTTACGTATACCCACTTCTTGCCAAAGGTCAAGATGAGTTGAAGGCATTTGTAGACAAACGAATCCAAGAACTCTACAAAGACGGAACTCTTGAAAAATTGTCTAAACAGTTCTTCGGAGATACTTACCTTCCAGCAGAAGCTGATATTAAATAGTCATATGAAATCATCCGGTCTGAGAAAGGCGGATGATTTCTCAATTTTTAGGTATATAGTTTCAAACTATATGTCTGCCTATCTAATAACAATTTGCGAAATCAAATAAAGTATGAGATACTATTACGGTATTATTTTTAAAGGAGAAAGAATCATGAAAATTAAAAAATGGCTCGGTGTAGCAGCTCTTGCTACAGTCGCAGGTTTGGCTCTTGCAGCTTGCGGAAATTCAGAAAAGAAAGCAGACAACGAAACAGTTGTCAAAATTGCAACAGTTAACCGTAGCGGTTCTGAAGAAGCGCGTTGGGATAAAATCCAAGAATTGGTTGAAAAAGATGGTATTAAATTGGAATTCACAGAGTTCACAGACTACTCACAACCAAATAAGGCAACTGCTGATGGCGAAGTAGACTTGAATGCTTTCCAACACTACAACTTCTTGAATAACTGGAACAAAGAAAACGGGAAAGATCTTGTAGCGATTGCAGATACCTACATCTCACCAATCCGCCTTTACTCAGGTAAAAATGGAGAAGAAAACAAGTACACCAAAGTGGAAGAAATCCCAGATAACGGTGAAATTGCCGTACCAAACGATGCAACAAACGAAAGCCGTGCGCTTTACTTGTTGCAATCAGCTGGTTTGATCAAATTGGATGTTTCTGGAACTGCCCTTGCAACAGTTGCTAACATCAAAGAAAATCCAAAGAACTTGAAGATTACTGAATTGGACGCTAGCCAAACAGCTCGTTCATTGTCATCAGTTGATGCTGCCGTTGTAAACAATACCTTCGTTACAGAAGCAAAATTGGACTACAAGAAAGCACTCTTCAAAGAACAAGCTGATGAAAACTCAAAACAATGGTACAACATCATCGTTGCGAAAAAAGATTGGGAATCATCACCTAAAGCTGATGCCATCAAGAAAATTATCGCGGCTTACCACACTGATGAAGTGAAAAAAGTTATCGAAGAAACATCAGACGGTTTGGACCAACCAGTTTGGTAATAAGACACAGGGAGGTGGGAGAGAGTTTCCACCTCTTACTTTTGTATAGAGAGTTGATTTTAAAGAGGCCCTTGTGGTTGTTCCAGGGACACAAGTACGTAGTAGAAAGAGAGAGAAAATGGTTTTTCCTAGCGAACAAGAGCAGATTGAAAAATTTGAAAAGGATCATGTTGCTCAACATTATTTTGAAGTCTTGCGCACCTTAATTTCCAAGAAATCAGTCTTTGCCCAGCAGGTCGGGCTCAAGGAAGTCGCAAACTATCTGGGTGAGATTTTCAAGCGAGTAGGGGCTGAAGTTGAGATTGATGAGAGTTACACGGCTCCCTTTGTCATGGCACATTTCAAGAGTTCGCGTCCGGATGCCAAGATCTTGATCTTCTATAATCACTATGATACTGTGCCAGCGGATGGAGACCAGGTATGGACAGAGGATCCCTTTACACTTTCTGTGCGCAATGGTTTTATGTATGGGCGCGGAGTGGACGACGACAAGGGCCATATCACGGCTCGTTTGAGTGCTCTGAGAAAGTATATGCAGCACCACGATGACCTGCCTGTCAATATCAGTTTTATCATGGAAGGGGCAGAGGAGTCTGCTTCCATGGATCTGGATAAGTATTTAGAGAAACACGCAGACAAACTTCGTGGGGCGGATTTACTAGTCTGGGAACAAGGGACCAAGAACGCCTTGGAACAGTTAGAAATTTCTGGTGGAAACAAAGGAATCGTGACCTTTGATGCCAAGGTGAAAAGTGCGGATGTGGACATTCACTCGAGTTATGGTGGTGTCCTGGAGTCAGCTCCATGGTATCTTATCCAGGCCTTAAGTAGTCTGCGAGCTGCTGATGGGCGTATCTTAGTAGAAGGCTTGTGCGAGGATGTTCAAGAACCAAATGAACGAGAACTAGCCTTGGTGGATACCTACGCCCAACGCAATCCTGAGGAAATCAGTCGCATTTATGGCTTGGAATTGCCTCTCTTACAAGAGGAGCGCGCTGCCTTTCTCAAACGATTCTTTTTTGAACCTGCACTCAATATAGAAGGAATCCAGTCTGGCTATCAAGGTCAGGGTGTTAAGACTATTTTGCCAGCAGAAGCTAGTGCCAAGTTAGAGGTTCGTTTGGTTCCTGGCCTAGAACCGCATGATGTCCTGGAAAAAATTCGGAAACAGCTAGACAAAAATGGCTTTGATAAGGTAGAATTATACTATACCTTGGGAGAGATGAGCTATCGAAGCGATATGAGCGCGCCAGCCATTCTCAACGTAATCGAGTTGGCCAAGAAATTCTATCCGCAGGGCGTTTCAGTCTTGCCGACTACAGCTGGAACAGGACCCATGCATACGGTTTTTGACGCCCTAGAGGTACCCATGGTGGCCTTCGGTCTAGGAAATGCTAATAGCCGAGACCACGGTGGAGATGAAAACGTGCGAATCGCCGATTACTACACCCATATTGAATTAGTAGAGGAGCTGATTAGAAGCTATGAGTAGAGATATTATTAAGTTAGATCAGATCGATGTGACTTTTCATCAGAAGAAGAGAACCATCACAGCGGTCAAGGATGTGACCATTCACATTCAAGAAGGGGATATCTACGGTATCGTTGGATATTCTGGAGCAGGAAAATCCACTTTAGTTCGGGTGATTAACCTCCTGCAAAAACCATCTGCAGGGAAAATTACCATTGATAACGACGTCATTTTTAACGGCAGAGTGACCTTGACTGCAGAGCAGTTGCGTCGTAAACGTCAAGACATTGGGATGATTTTCCAGCATTTCAACCTGATGAGTCAAAAGACAGCAGAGGAAAATGTGGCCTTTGCCCTCAAACATTCTGGACTCAGCAAGGAAGAAAAGAAGGCCAAAGTAGCTAAGTTGTTGGACTTGGTTGGCTTGGCGGATCGTGCTGAAAACTACCCTTCACAACTATCAGGAGGGCAAAAACAGCGTGTGGCTATTGCGCGTGCCTTGGCCAATGATCCAAAAATCTTGATTTCAGATGAGTCAACTTCTGCCCTTGACCCTAAGACAACCAAGCAGATTTTGGCCTTGTTGCAAGATTTGAACCAAAAATTAGGCTTGACTGTTGTCTTGATTACGCATGAAATGCAGATTGTCAAAGATATTGCTAACCGTGTGGCGGTCATGCAGGATGGCCGTTTGATTGAAGAGGGTAGTGTCCTTGAAATCTTCTCAGACCCTAAACAACCTTTGACCCAAGACTTCATCTCTACTGCAACAGGTATTGACGAAGCCATGGTTAAGATTGAGAAGCAAGAAATCGTAGAACATTTATCTGAGAATAGTATTTTAGTGCAGCTCAAGTATGCAGGGGCTTCGACAGACGAACCACTTTTGAATGAATTGTACAAGCGTTACCAAGTAACGGCCAATATCCTCTATGGAAATATCGAAATTCTCGATGGCACTCCTGTTGGAGAATTGGTGGTGGTCTTGTCAGGTGAAAAAGCAGCGCTAGTAGGTGCTCAAGATGCCATTCGTCAGGCTGGTGTGCAGTTAAAAGTATTGAAGGGAGGACAGTAAGATGACAGAGTTGATTCAAACTTATCTACCAAATGTCTATAAGATGGGCTGGGCTGGTCAGGCAGGCTGGGGAACAGCCATCTACCTAACTCTTTATATGACAGTTCTTTCCTTCATCATCGGAGGGTTCTTGGGGTTGGTAGCAGGTCTTTTCCTCGTCTTGACAGCGCCAGGCGGTGTCTTGGAAAATAAGGTTATCTTCTGGATTTTAGACAAGATTACCTCTATTTTCCGTGCAGTTCCTTTCATCATCCTCTTGGCAATCATGTCGCCACTCTCCCACTTGATCGTCAAGACTAGTATCGGGCCAAATGCAGCCCTTGTCCCACTTTCTTTTGCGGTCTTTGCCTTCTTTGCCCGTCAGGTGCAGGTGGTCTTGGCTGAGTTGGATGGTGGTGTCATTGAGGCGGCTCAAGCGAGCGGAGCGACCTTCTGGGACATCGTGGGTGTTTACCTATCAGAAGGTCTTCCAGATTTGATTCGTGTGACGACTGTGACCTTGATTTCCCTTGTTGGGGAAACAGCTATGGCGGGAGCAGTTGGTGCTGGTGGTATCGGTAACGTAGCCATCGCTTATGGATTTAACCGTTACAATCACGATGTGACCATCTTGGCGACTATCATTATCATTTTGATTATCTTTACGATCCAGTTCTTGGGAGATTTCTTGACCAAGAAACTAAGTCATAAATAATGGAAGGAGTTCAAAGGGACTCCTTTTTGTTTTCTCACCGAAATGCAAGAAGGATAAAGCTTCTTTTTAGAAATATGCTATAATAAATAAAGGTCCTCAATTAGCAAATCAAAAAGTTTGCTGTAGAAGAGATGATAATGTAAAGGAGTTTGTCTGGTATGAATTATTTCGAGGGGAATGAGTTTTTCCTTCTCTTGTTTGTAGTTTTACTGATTGGTTTTGTGGTAAACTTTTTTGAAAAACGTAAAGACTACTATATTTTGGCGCTCTCCCTCTTATTTGCAGGAGCTATCTATGGTAAGAGCCGAGCGATGATTGTCTATTTACTCGCCTTTATCGTTTACCAGTATTTTCTGGTTTTTCTAGCGCAGCGGATAGAGGCAAAGTGGCTGAAACCACTGGTTTTCCTTTCCATTCTTCCTTTGGTGATCAATAAAGTCTTTGCCCTGACTTCTCTGCATTTGTTGGCCTTTATTGGAATTTCTTACATGTCCTTTAAGACCATTCAGATCATGTTAGAGATATCGGATGGCTTAATCAAAGAAAAAATCACTGTAAAAGATTATCTACAGTTTTTGCTCTTTTTCCCAACAGTTAGTGCTGGTCCGATTGATCGGAGTAGGAGATTTTTAAAAGAGATAAACGAGGTCATGCCCCGAAAAGAGTATCTAGAGTTAGCAGGGGACGGTGTGTATCGTATCGTTCTAGGCCTCCTTTACAAGATTGTTTTATCAACCTATGTTTACCAGATGTTACTCGCTCTAAATAATACTGGCACAGTCGTTTATTCAATCAAGTATATGTACCTCTATACCTTGTATCTGTTCTTTGACTTTGCAGGCTACAGTCTAATGGCCGTTGGAAGTAGTAACATTCTAGGTATTCAGACACCGATGAACTTTAACAAACCTTTCTTGAGTGTCGATATCAAAGATTTCTGGACCAGATGGCATATCACCTTGTCGACCTGGTTGAGAGATTTTGTATTTTCAAGAGTATTGATGCAGGTTATCAGGAAAAAATGGTTTAAAAATAGACTACACAATGCAACCTATGCCTATATAATTAATATGTTAGTCATGGGTTTTTGGCATGGTCTTAGTGTTAGTTACATTGTCTATGGTTTTTATCATGGTGTCTTGATGGCTGGATTTGAAGTGTATCAAAAGAAAAGCAATTTTTATAAAAAAAATAAAAACAAAAACTGGTATAAGCTACTAAGTTGGTTTGTGACCATGAATTTGGTTATGATTGGTTTCTTTATCTTTTCGGGTGAACCCTATAAAATCTTACTGACGACTTTAAAGAGATAAGAGATTGAGAAGAAATCGGACAGATCGAAGGGATAGGATAAAACGAGATGATTAAATTAAAAGCATTTTTACTATCGCTTGTGCTCGTAATTGCGACGCTTGCCCTTTTAAATGTGACGTATGTCAAGAAGATTGATGATTATTATAAAGTCAAGGATAACAGTATTCGTTATAACACCTCGTATGAAAAGTATAAAAGTAGAGATATTATAACAAGCAATATCACCCCCAATACACTGGTTCTAATGGGTTCCTCAGAGTTGGTTGCGACGATAAATGAAGACTATCATCCAAATAAAATTTTTAACTACAACGATTTTAATATCATGCAGATTGGGACTAGTTATTCTCAAAACATCATTCAGGCTACGACCTTGGGCTCTATTGAAGGATCAATGAGTAAGCGAAAAGTAGCTATAGTAGAGTCGGTTCAGTGGTTTGAAAAAGATGGGACCCATCAAGATGCCTTTTTGAACAAGGCTTCTCAGGAACATATTTTTCACATGCTAGATAATGACAAGATTAGTAAAGAAACGAAAGAAAAACTAATCAATCGCATTATCGAGATTACCAAAGGAAACAAGCAACAAAACGACATCTACAAAAAATATAAAAGTTATTTCATAGATGGAAAAGGAACCATTGTTGATAAAAAACTATTAGAGTTAGATAACGCGATGTATTCCTTTAAGCTCAAACGAAAATTTTATGAAAATCATGAGAAATCAGATTATCCTTCACTAGGAGACAAAACCCCAGACTATGATTGGGAAAAGATGACGGCTCAGTTTGTGGAAGAGGTCAAAAGGAAAACAGACAATAATGACTATGCTGTTGATAATAACTACTACAATACTTACTTAAAAGATCGCTATGCATCGCTAAAAGATTCCAATAAAGATTTGAGCTACCTAGAGTCACCTGAATATTCAGATATGGAACTTTTCTTGACGGTTGCTAAAGAATTGGGCATTGAAGTTGAGGTTATTATTTTCCCAGTAAACGGGAAATGGAACGACTACACTGGTGTCTCAAGAGAGATGCGAGAAAAAACTTATAAAAAAATAGAAGATGTCGCAAAAAGCCATGGTGCAACCGTATTAAACTATGGAAACAGAGAGTATGATGATTACTTTTTATTTGACGTGATGCACGTTGGAGTGAAAGGATGGATGGAAGTTGAAAAAGAACTTTACAAATTTGCAAACCAAGCTAACTAACACACACCGTTTAATCTTGTGGACGCTATTTTTCTATACGGTTATCTTGAGCATCGTGATTTACTGTTTTGTGACCGATTTTTCGAATATTCAAGAATTTATCTATAGTGAATTCTAAAGTGAATTCTAAGATTGTATACAAAAAGGCCCTGAAGCTAGGTGTTACTAGTCTTCAGGGCTTTTACCTTACATTTTATCGGCTATTTTTTGACTTAGGAACTGCCCAAGCAAAGCACCAATCAAGGCACAAAGGAGAATGCTTGCGACAAAGAGAAAAATTTTGTCTAGCTCTGGAGCGACCATGATACGGTCAATGTATTCTTGGGATTTTCCACGAGCGAAGAGAGTTGCCGCGTAGGATTCTGGATTGATCCACATGAGGAGGATGGGACCACTTGTGCTGAAAGCAAAGACGAGGAAGGAGAGAAGATTTTTAATCTTATCCTGATAGTGACCGAGGCGAGCAATAGCATCTGCTACAAGGCCACAAGCGATAGCTGGTAGAAAGGCGCCGGCACCGTGTTTACTAGCTAGGAAAAATAGTGCCATAAAAAGGCTTAGAATCGTGATAGCGCCAAAACGAGGAACCTTTGCTAAAAGAAGCATGTAGACGCTCCCTCCAACAAGGGCAGAAAAGGCAGGCGCATAGAACATATTGCCCGTTGAGTCGACCAGGTGTCCTAGCAATACTCCAATCCCTAGACAGAGGAAGTAGAGAACGACGGCTAAGAGGGTAGTTAAGATATTTTTCTTCATGAGAATCTCCTTATATAAAACTGTCAAAATCAATTGTAGCACGCTTTTAGAGGATTGTAAATGGGTGCTCTATGTTTTTGAAAACGTTTGAAATATGATATAATAGTTACATAGTTGTTTTGAAGGAGGATATTATGGGAAAGTTTCTAGAATTCGTCTTTAATCGTTTCTTTTTAGGAATGATTGCGACGGCTTTTTTCTGGTTATTCACACTAGCAGGAGGAGTGGTCTTTGGTTTGGCACCAGCTAGTGCAACTCTTATGAGTTTATATGCGGAGCACGGTTATACTTACCGAGCTTATAGTTTTAAAGAAGCTTGGGAATTGTATAAGAGTAACTTTGTCAAGAGCAATCTCGCTTTCTATAGTTTTGTACTTGTAGATCTAGTCTTAGTTTATGGTTTGTACCTTTTGGTTCAATTGCCCCACCAGACTATCTTCCATCTCTTGGCAACCTTTCTCAATATCCTTGTTGTTGCCTTTGTTTTTTTGGCTTATACCGTTTCATTGAAACTACAAGTTCACTATGAGCTCTCTTATCGAAATACCGTAAAACTCGCTCTTATCGGGATTTTTATGAATTTGCCGGCAATTGCCAAGGTTTTATTTGGCACAGTCATGCTTGTAGGAATTGGTTACTATATGCCTGCTCTCCTCTTTTTTGTAGGGATTGGTGTGTGGCATTTCTTTATCAGTGATATGTTGGAACCCGTATATGAAAGTATCCATGAAAAATTGGCGACAAAATAAAATGAAGCCGTTCTGGCTCCACTCGCTCTTGCGCATCTATACCTTGGTGATGATTGCCATCATTGCAAGTTTTGCGGTCATGCTCTCCTATGCTGACTGGAGTTCCCGTGAAAAAGAAGCCCAACGAGTAGCTCAACGTGTGACGACTCGGACAGTGAGTGAGATTGAATATTACCATAGAGAGTCGACTCAGCTTGCCCAGACTTTGGTTGAAAATCAGGCTCGGATTGAAGGGATTTATAAGTACTTTAGTCTCAGTACACCAGACTATTTTTATTGGCAATTAGAGCGCAAGGCTTCTCCCTATATCTCGGTATCCTTGTATGAAAACATTGACGATTTGTATGTAAGAAATGACTTTGTGACGGGTGTGGCAATTGTCCTTCAGGATTATAAAGAAGTCTTTGTTTCTACCAGAGGGAAACGAAGTGGAGAGAAAATTCCAGCAGAAAATTTCAAACCAGCTCCCAATAGTTTTGCCATTCCTGTATCCGATCCTGTGTCTGACAAGGATTTAGGAGTCATCTATATCTCCCTTTCCCCAGACGTTCTCCATGATGCTATTGACAATACAAGGGGCCATATCCCGATGGCTGTAACAGTAACTTCGCCTTTTGATACGGAGATGTTTCAGATTGGGGAGACAGTATCTGCCGAGCGGGAGGACTGGCTTGTAGGAGTTACCTCCCATGGCTATCAAGTTCGTGTAGCCGTTCCTAAGGATTTTGTTCTTAAGGGAACGTTGACCAGTTCGGCTATCATTATTGGACTAAGCATTCTCTTTATCATTATCTTGTATACCACTCTGAGGCAGACCTTTTCCAATTACCAAAAGCAGGTGGTGGATCTGGTCGAGTCTATCGAGGTTATTGCCCAAGGAGAAGAGGGACTTCGGATCGATACCTCTGAAAAAGATCAAGAATTGCTTCTCATTGCGGAAACCACCAATGATATGTTGGATCGCCTGGAAAAAAATATCCACGATATTTACCAGCTAGAGCTAAGTCAGAAAGATGCCAATATGAGGGCCTTACAAGCTCAAATCAATCCTCACTTCATGTACAATACCTTAGAGTTTCTGCGCATGTATGCCGTTATGGAAAGCCAAGATGAACTGGCGGATATTATCTATGAATTTAGCAGTTTACTACGCAATAATATCTCCGACGAGCGGGAAACGACGCTGAAGCAAGAATTAGAATTTTGTCGCAAATACAGCTATCTCTGTATGGTGCGTTATCCAAAGTCAGTTGCCTATGGTTTTAAGATCGCACCCGAATTAGAAAATATGAGGGTTCCCAAGTTTACGCTCCAACCATTGGTAGAAAACTACTTTGCCCACGGTATTGACCACCGCCGAACAGACAATGTGATCAGTATCAAGGTTTTGAAGGGCCAAGGTTTTGTTGAAATCCTAGTGGTAGACAATGGTCGCGGGATGACTGCTGAGAAATTAGCTAGCTTGCAAGAAAAACTAACTCAGAGAAGTTTTGAGCACGAGGCAAGCTATAGCGGAGAGCGACAATCAATTGGAATAGTCAATGTACACGAACGCTTTGTCCTCTATTTTGGGGATCGCTACAAAATCAGTGTAGAGTCAGCTGAACAAGAAGGTGTTCGTTACCGTATTACTATTCAAAATGAATAGAAAGGAAGGGAAATGTATAAAGTTTTATTAGTAGACGATGAGTACATGGTGACAGAGGGGCTCAAGCGATTAATCCCTTTTGAAAAATGGGATATGCAAGTCGTCGCAACAGCTAGTCACGCAGATGATGCTTTGGACTACGTTAAGAAAAATCCAGTAGATGTGGTCATTTCCGATGTCAATATGCCAGATAAGACAGGGCTTGAGATGATTAAGGAAATGAAGGAGCTGCTTCCAGATACCTATTATATCTTGCTGTCAGGTTATCAGGAGTTTGAGTACGTCAAAAAAGCCATGAACCTTAGTGTCGTGGATTATCTGGTGAAGCCAGTGGATAAGGTGGAGTTGAGTCATCTATTAGAAAAAATTGCGAGACAGCTTCAGGAAAAGGTGGAGCAAAGCCAAACTCTCAGCCAAGAATTGGACGAAGAGGGCTTTATCAACTTCTTAGCGGGCAAAGACAGCTGGTGGATTGGTCTATCCAAGGAAAAGCAAGGCTCTTTCACTATTCCTTACTATGTTTTAGGTCAAGACTGGCAGATTTTTATCTCTGATCAACCACTGGATGGCATCGTCGTGACACCATTTGAAGCGCCCTACCAACAAGCCTTTGAAAAATGGAAGATCAACGCAGAAAAAGCCCTCTTTTACGGTTCTGTCAATCTAGAAAAATCCGAGAGTCTATTTGCTTATTACGAACCGATTTATCGCGTGATTATCCAAGGGAATATCAATCAAATCATCGAGGAATTAACCCTGCTGGAGAAGGTCGTTTTGGAGAATACTCCGCGCGTGGCCATCACCAAACAGCTCTTCACCCAGTTTGTCATGGATGTCTTCCACTTGTTTGAGCACTTAAAAGCGGATGATATGACCGAGATTGTCAAAGCCATCCATGCTATTAACTCCTTTAAAGAATTGGTTGCCTACATCAAAGAAACCTTGACTAAGTTCTTTGGCCAGTACCGCATGAATGAAAACGTGGTGAGTGTTCTAGAGGTTATCGGCCGTGATTATCAAAAAGAGCTCTCACTGAAGGATATTAGCAAAGATCTCTTTATCAACCCTGTCTACCTCGGTCAGTTAATCAAGCGAGAAACCAACTCAACCTTCGCAGAACTGCTCAACAAACAGCGCATCAAGGCGGCGCAACAGCTCTTGCTTTCAACCAATGATAGTATTGAAGATGTTTGCTATGCTGTTGGTTACAGCAATGTTGGATATTTCTACAAGGTCTTCCGTAAATTGTGCGGAAAATCACCAAAAGCTTATCGCAAACAAGTCGAAAGTTCCCTGTAAAACTTGTATTTACATACAAAAAATGCTATAATGTTCAAAATACCTTAAGGAGGAAAAATTATGAAAAAGAAACCAATTTATCTTTGGGTTTTATTAGTTCTATCAGCATTGATTTCAGCTATGTCTTTGTTTGGAATACTAAGTCCAGTTCCTAGTAAAGAAACACTAGGTGCCAGTCAAGCTCAAGTTCAAGGTGCTAGCGCCCAGCAACTAGAGGATACGATTAATTATCTACATAAGACAGCTGAATTATCGCATTCGACTGTTAACATCGTTTTGATTATTTTATCTGCGATTTTAGTAGTCGCAGGTATTGTGCTCTTGGTTCGTAATCATTTGCAATATGCAAATTATGCTTACATTGCTTATGTTTTGCTTGCCATTGTTGGTTCGATTTATACTTATATGGGTATGCAAGATGCTGTACAAGCTATCCGTGATGAAACTTTGCGACTAGGGACAGAAGTCCTTGGAAAGGGAACAACGATTTTATTTGTTGTTATCAATGTCCTCTTCCTTGCCATTGTCTTTTACAAGATGTGGCGTCAACAAAAAGATTTGTCTGAGGAAGTCGAAACAGAAGAGGCTGCCTAAGTATTGACAAAAGGGAACTATCAAGTTACAATCTTGTTAGTTCTTTTTATATCGTAAACATAAAAGATAGAGGTCAGCATGAAAAAAATATCCTTAGTTTATATCAGTTTGAGCGGGAATACAGAGAGTTTTGTAACTCGACTTAAGGACTATCTCTTGTCCCAGTACGAAGGGATTGAGGTCCAAAAGATTCATATCAAGGATTTGGTCAAGGAAGGCCAAGAATTCTTTGAAATGGAGCATCCCTATGTCGCTTTCTTGCCGACCTATCTGGAAGGTGGAAATGGTGTCGATAACGGCGATGTTGAGATTCTTACGACTCCAGTGGGCGACTTTATCGCCTATGGAGACAATGCTAGTAAGTGTTTTGGGGTAGTGGGATCTGGTAATCGCAATTTTAACAATCAATACTGCCTGACAGCCAAGCAGTATAGCCAGCGCTTTGGCTTCCCGGTCCTAGCAGACTTTGAAATGCGTGGAATGCTGGGAGATATTAAAAAGGTCGCAGCGATTATCGCGGACTTATATGGATTGGGTTCAGAAAGTTAGAATCGTTCAAGTAGGCAGTTGGATTTTCTCAACTGCCTTTTGAATGCAGAAAAAGGCACCCAGACGAGGGTGCTGCTTTGTGAACTAACCTGCTTTTCCGATGGCAAGTGCATAGATAAAGAAAATAGCAAAGCCAAAGAGGAAAATCAATCCTGCGATTGCGAGGAGTTTTAGCCAAGAAGGAAGATTTTTATTTTCACCTGTCACCAACACATAGTTCAAAAGGGCAAAGAATGGTGTTGTCAGAAAAGATCCAATCATGGCAAAGCGGAGCATGGTTGAAACTTGAGCGGCAAAGAACTTGATGATGACGATACCAATGATAGCTGTGATGGTCATCCAGATGTTCAAAGATTTACGATTATCCTCTTTTTGATTTGCCAAGAGTTGAAGGGAGGCCTGATTGACACGTGAATAGCCATCGATAACAGTAATTACTGTCCCAAAGATACAGAGAAAGGCGATAAAGGTAATCAAATATCGAGACCATTCGCCAAGGACAGAGGCATACATGCCCACAAATTGCGAGATGTACTTGGCTGAAGCAGCTTCAACCGCTTGTCCTGTAGGATACTGAATCAGTGCTCCTAGTGCCACAAAGAATACAGCCAGGATAGCAGTCCCAATGTACCCAACGTTAAAGTCGAACAGAGCATCCTCTGTATTAAAGTTAACGGTCTTTTTCTTTTCGGCTGACCAAAGTGAGTTGATGGCTGAAATTTCAATAGGAGCAGGCATCCAGCCTAGAAGGGAAACGATAAAGGGTAGGGCTGCCATTTGCCAAGGTGTTTTCTCGATAAAATCAGAGCTGTATTCTGGGTGCTTAACGGCAGCAATGATGACGGCAAGAACAGTTGCAATAGTCAAGGCAGACATGATCCATTTTGCCATACCATCCAATAGTTTGTAGCCACCAAATAGTAGCATGGCCCAAATGACTGCAACAAGGATCAGGGACCACTGAGTGATGCTAAGGCCAATCATTGGGAAGGCGCTAGCGATGATGGCTGAGCAAAGGATAGCGACTCCAGCTGTGTTGACCATGGCAGAGAAAACATTGAGGACAAAGAAAATCCAGAGATAGATTTTTCCTTTTTCGGCATAGCCTTCGACCAAGGTTTTACCAGTGTCAGCAGTATATTCGGCGCCAAAACGGAAAAATGGGTATTTAAAAACATTGGCCAAGATAACCAAGAGGAGTAGTGACCAACCATAAGAACCACCAGCTTGAGTAGAGGATACAATGTGAGAACCTCCAACGGCGGCAGAAGCCATGAGGATTCCTGGTCCCATTGCCTTTAGTTTGCTTGCCCAGGTTGACTGGTTTGATAACGTAACTTGTGACATAATAAACGCTCCTATTTTTGAATTTTCAGAATAATCTGAATAGATAAGTTCTATTCTACAAGAAACTCAGGGAAAATGCAAGAAAATTTTGAAAAAATTAGAAAATTTCAGAAAAATAATATGAAAGATATGATTATTACAGGAAAATGTCATTGATGGGAGTAAAAAATCCGAGAAAAAAACTTCTCGGATTCCCTTATTTTAATTGCTCAGTGATTTCCTTAGAAAGCAGGAGTCCCAAACGATAGCTTTTGTTGATGTAGGCGATGACATCATTGATATTCTCTGTAGTTTGGATTCTTTCGCGGATATCTGCTTTGAAAGTTTCGTCTTTCAAAAGCTGCTCCTGAAGGAGTTGTTGAAGTTTTTCCTTTTCGTATTTATTGATGAGAAAAAGAACGACAAGACTGATAAGAACTAAGATATAAGCATACTGGCTCATAAAATCTCTCCTGGTTTGATAAAAAAGTTGACGGTATAAGAAAAGCGAAAGAAATTTTCGCTTTTCAACTAAGTGATTAGACTGGCGGAACAGGTATCTGACAGATAAAACAAGACGGTCTTGACCTTTAATTGAAAAATCCATCCAGTTCTAATGAAGGCTAGTGAAGCGCCAAGCCAAAGCCTATATAAGACTTGGTGTTAGTTTTACTTAGATTGCTTTGCAATCAATTCACTTGAAGATTGCGACGTCTTTCAGTAGAAATCGAAAACATTTCTATCGAAAGACTAGTAAAGCGTTTAAGCAATTCGTACTGGTTACGACGTTCTGGGACATAAATCGATAATATTTATGTCCCAGAACTAGTGAAGCGCCTAGCCAAATCCCTTATAGGATTTGGTGTTAGTTACTTAGATTGCTTTGCAATCAAGTAACTTTGGCGATTTACATCTTCTCTGGTGCTTCTACACCGAGCAAGCGAAGGGCTTCTTTGAGGACAACAGCTGTTGCGTAGCTAAGGGCTAGGCGGCTGTCACGCTCTGGACTTTCATCCAAGATACGAGTGTGAGCATAGTATTTGTTGAAAGCTTGAGCCAAGCTGATTGCGTATTTAGCAATGAGCGACGGATCATAGTTAACAGATGCGCGTTTGATGACACGGGCAAAGTCTTGGAGAAGTTTGATAATTTCCCAGCTTTCAGCATCATTTAGACTGTAATTCGCTTGAGCATTTGGTTGGAAGTCTGCTTTTCTAAGTAGAGACTGAATACGAGCGTAAGCGTATTGGATGTATGGACCAGTCTCTCCTTCAAAGGAAACCATAGCTTCGAGGTCAAAGTCGTAACCATTTCTGCGGTCAGTCTTGAGGTCGTAGAATTTAACAGCTCCAACCCCAACAGCTTGAGCAATTTGATCCTTGTTTTCAAGGTCAGGATTTTTTGCTTCGATTTGAGCTTTGGCACGGCTGATAGCCTCCTGAAGGGTAGGTTCGAGCAGGATGATATTTCCCTTACGAGTAGAGAGCTTTTGACGATTTTTGGTTACAAGACCGAAGTCCACGTGAATCATATCATCGCTCCAGTCAAATCCCATTTTCTTCAAGACAGCTTTCAACTGTTTAAAGTGGTTGGATTGCTCTTGACCAACAGCATAGACATTTTTGACAAAGTTGTAAGTACGAGCACGGTAGATAGCTGTAGCAATATCACGTGTGATGTAGAGGGTTGCACCGTCAGATTTCTTAATCATAGCAGGTGGAAGTTCAACATCATCGAGGTTAACAATACTAGCTCCGCGTGATTCTTCTAGCAAACCTTTTTCTTCAAGGATTTGCACGGCTTCGTCCATCTTGTCATTATAGAAGGCCTCCCCGTTTAAGCTGTCAAATTCAACGCCGAGTAGTTTGTAGATGCGGTTGAACTCAACCAAACTTTCATCACGGAACCATTGCCAAAGTTGAGTTGCTTCTGGATCGCCATCTTCCAATTTTTTAAACCAGAGACGCCCTTCATCATCAAGAGCTGGGTCATTTTCGATTTCAGCATTGATACGAACGTACAATTTTAACAATTCGTCAATCGGATTAGCTTCGACGGCTTCCTTACTTCCCCATTTTTTATAAGCAACCATGAGAAGACCAAACTGTTTACCCCAGTCTCCAAGGTGGTTGATTTTAATAGTGTTGTAGCCCATTTTCTTAAAGATGTTAGAAAGAGCATCTCCGATAACAGTTGAACGTAAGTGACCGACTGAGAAAGGTTTTGCGATGTTTGGACTTGATAGGTCAATCGTGATATTTTGCCCTTTGCCTTCCGTTTGTTGAGCGTAGTCAGATCCTTTTTCGATGATCTCTTTGATAACTGCTCCAGAAATGGCAGATTTATCAAGGAAGAAGTTCACGTAAGGACCAGTTGCAACAACTTTTTCAAAAGCTTGGCTGTTGATTTTTTCAGCGATTTCAGCAGCAATCATTTGAGGGGCTTTGCGTTCGACTTTTGCAAGTGAGAAAGCAGGAAAAGCGATATCTCCCATGTCAGAGTTTTTTGGTTGTTCTAGTAAATTGAAAATAGCCTCTTGGTCCAGGCTATCGATGACGCTAGCCAATTCGCTAGCAATCAGTTTTTTTGTACTCATAAGTAGGCTCCTTTTGGACTTTTATTCTATTCTATCATAAATTTAGTGAAAGAAGAAAGATTTTTTTGAATTATTCAGTTTTTTTGGTATAATTATATCTAAAAACAAACCTGAAATCGGTTATAAATATTCATGTAAGAGGTTGATATGAGAAAAAAAGAACGGCACCAGTTGATTAAAAAGATGATCACTGAAGAAAAACTAGCTACTCAGAAAGATATCCAAGATCGTCTAGAGGTTCGAAATGTCTTTGTAACGCAAACGACCTTGTCTCGCGACTTGCGCGAGATCGGCTTGACCAAGGTTAAGAAAAATGGTATGGTCTACTATGTGCTAGCAAATGAGACAGAAAAGATTGATTTGGTAGAGTTTTTGTCGCATCATCTAGAAGGAGTTGCGAGAGCAGAGTTTACATTGGTGTTACACACCAAGCTTGGAGAAGCAGCTGTTTTGGCAAATATTGTTGATGAAAATAAGGACGAGTCGATTTTAGGGACGGTTGCTGGTGCCAATACCTTACTGGTCATTTGTCGAGACCAGCATGTTGCCAAGGTCATGGAAGAGCGTTTGCTGGATTTGATGAGGGATAGATAGGGTTTTGGGACTTGTTCCCAAGCCTTATTTTTGACAAGGAGAGAGCCAATATGACGACAGAAAAACTATCACCTGGTATGCAGCAGTATGTGGATATTAAAAAGCAATATCCGGATGCTTTTTTGCTCTTTCGGATGGGTGATTTTTATGAGTTGTTTTATGAAGATGCGGTCAATGCGGCGCAGATTTTAGAGATTTCACTGACCAGTCGTAATAAAAATGCAGAAAATCCGATACCCATGGCGGGCGTCCCCTATCATTCTGCCC
>CAJPSM010000007.1 GCA_905373305.1 uncultured Streptococcus sp.
ATCAGCTATATTTCAACATTTTTGTTTATTTTCAATATGAAAAGTTCTTACAAATTCATGCAGGGGGCATCTAAATACAACAGGAAAAGCCTTGAAATCAAGGCTTTTTTTACTTTCTATCTCCCCTTTTTCATGATGTATTTTCGTATAGGTGTTTCAACCATTTGAACGATTTCAAATCCTTCTTTTTGGTAAAGCTTGTAAGCTGTTTGATTTGCCTCGTAGACATTTAGAGAAATAGTATCTATATCTCCATTTTCAAAGGCTAAACTAACAAATTTCCTTAAAGCCTGGCTACCTAAGCCCTGCCCCTGTTTCTGTGGGTTGATAAAAAATCTCCCGATATGAAGATTCCTGTCTTCTAGCCTGATTTTCTGGATAAGCCCCACAAACTCTTGTCCATCAAAGATTGAAAAGATTCCTTCCAAATCTTGCAAGATTTGAATTGTTAAAGGAAAAGGAATCATTGTTCCCATCCATTGTTCTTGAAAGGATTTGCCAAGAGAGTTAGACCATCGGCATACGAGCTGAGCATTTTCTGTGCTCACATTTTCTTCAAAACGAATTGTCATCTTGACCTCACCATCTTATCAATGTTTCTTTATTATACTACTTCTCTTATTTTTTACGAATAGATAAGTATGATTGATCTTTATTTTTTTCTTGTTGGGAGCATTCTCGCTTCTTTCTTGGGTTTGGTCATTGACCGTTTCCCTGAGCAATCCATTATCCGTCCGGCTAGTCACTGCGATTCCTGTCAGACTCGCTTGCGCCCCTTAGATTTGATTCCTATTGTATCTCAGGTCTTCAATCGTTTTCGCTGTCGCTACTGTAAGATTCGCTATCCTTTCTGGTATGCCCTCTTTGAACTATGCTTAGGGCTTGTCTTTCTAGCTTGGTCTTGGGGCTGGATTTCCTTGGGTCAAGTCATCCTCATCACTGCTGGTTTGACCTTGGGCATCTACGACTTTCGCCATCAGGAATATCCCTTACTAGTCTGGATGACTTTCCACCTAATCCTCATGGCTTTCTGTAGTTGGAATCTGGTTATGGTCTTCTTCCTTATACTTGGAATCATGGCTCATTTTATCGATATCCGAATAGGCGCAGGGGATTTTCTCTTTCTGGCTTCTTGTGCTCTCGTTTTTAGTGTGACAGAATTACTCATCTTGATTCAGTTTGCTTCTGCGGCAGGAATTTTAGTCTTTCTCTCGCAAAAGAAAAAGGAAAGACTTCCTTTTGTGCCTTTCCTCTTACTTGCTGCTTGTGTGATTATTTTTGGTAAGCTACTGCTTGTTTGATAAAGTCCTCAATCGGCTCTCCTTGGTGGAGAGCTTTTACAATTTTCGAACCGACGATAACGCCATCTGATACCGCATTGAAGCGTTCTACGTCTTCTTGACTAGACACACCAAATCCTGTCAAGACTGGGATGTCAGCTACTTGATGCAATTGTGCCAGGTGCTTGTCCAAGTCTGCACGGTAATTTCCTGATTTCCCTGTTACCCCATTGATGGCAACGGCATAGACAAATCCCTCAGCTCCCTGGATTAACTCTTTTTGGCGCTCGAGTCCTGTGGTCAAACTAACTAGGGGAATCAAGGCGATATCTGTGTCTGCCAAAAAGGGCTCTACAAAGTTGGCATGCTCATGAGGCAGGTCTGGGATAATCAAGCCCTTAACTGCTGTATCTGCCAGATCTTTGACAAATTTCTCCACACCGTACTGAAAGAGGGGGTTGAAGTAGGTCATGATGACAAGCGGAACTTCTGTTTGAATGGTTTTCAAGGTTTCAACCAAAGCCTGGGTAGAAGTTCCATGAGCTAGACTGCGCAAGCCTGCTTCTTCGATTACAGGTCCATCTGCAACAGGGTCTGAAAAGGGAATACCCACTTCAATAGCAGAAACACCCAAATCTTCTAAAAAGTGGATTGTTTCACCAAGACCATCTAATCCTTTCTCATGGTCCCCAGCCATGATATAGGGAACGAAAATTCCTTTTCCTGCTGCTTTGATAGCGTTCAATTTTTCTGTTAGTGTCTTAGACATGGGCTTCTCCCTTCTTTGCTGCATCTGCTTCCAAGCGGTCTTTGACTTGAACCACATCCTTGTCCCCACGACCAGATAGGCAGACAATCATAGACTTGTCTGGACCAAGTTCTTTGGCTAATTTCACTGCAAAGGCAATGGCATGGCTAGATTCCAAGGCTGGGATAATCCCTTCCACGCGAGACAAGAGTTGGAATCCTTCCAAGGCTTCCTCGTCAGTCACAGGAACATAGCTGGCACGTTTGATATCGTGGTAGTGAGAATGTTCTGGACCGATACCAGGATAGTCCAAACCTGCTGAGATAGAGAAAGCTTCAAGAATTTGCCCATGTGCATCTTGGAGCACATCCATAAGCGAACCGTGGAGAACACCTGGGCGACCCTTGGTCAAGGTAGCTGCGTGGTGCTCCGTATCCACACCAAGCCCTGCTGCTTCAGCCCCATACATTGCTACTGACTCATCTTCTACAAATGGATGGAAGAGACCGATAGCATTCGAACCACCACCAACACAGGCTACTAGGGCATCTGGTAAATCTTGACCTGTCAAGTCACGGTACTGTTGTTTAGCCTCTCGACCGATGACACTTTGGAAGTCACGAACGATTTCTGGGAAAGGATGAGGCCCCAAGGCAGAACCAAGGATATAGTGGGTGTCATCGATGTTAGCTACCCATGAACGAAGGGCTGCATTAACTGCATCCTTGAGCACGCGCGAACCATCTGTCACGGCCTCAACCTTAGCTCCCAAAAGCTCCATACGGAAGACATTAAGGGCTTGGCGTTTAACATCTTCCTCACCCATATAGATGGTACATTCCATGTTAAAGAGAGCTGCAGCAGTTGCAGTTGCCACACCGTGCTGACCAGCACCCGTTTCAGCGATAATTTTCTTTTTACCCATGCGTTTAGCCAGAAGAACTTGTCCCAAGGCATTGTTAATCTTGTGAGCCCCTGTATGGTTGAGGTCTTCCCGCTTGAGATAAATCTTAGCTCCACCGATATGCTGGGTCAAGTTTTTTGCGTAGTAAAGAGGAGTTTCACGTCCTACGTACTGACGTAAGAGCTGGTTTAATTCCTCTTGGAAACTTGGATCCGCCTGACTTTCACGATAAGCTTTTTCCAACTCCAAAACTGCTGTCATCAATGTTTCTGGGACAAAACGTCCGCCGAATTTTCCGTAAAATCCTTCTTTATTTGGTTCTTGATATGCCATGCTTTACCCTCTCTATAAATCTTCTAATCTTTTCATGATCTTTTTGTCCATCCGTCTCCACTCCACTTGATACATCTACTGCATAGGGAGTAAAGTGTTGAATTGCTTTTACTACATTATCTTCATTAAGCCCACCTGCGATAAAGAAGGGCTGAGCTAGTCCTGTCGTATCCAGTTGACCCCAGTCAAAGGTCTGGCCACTCCCAGCAACAGGGGCATCAAAGAGTAGATAATCTGCCTGAGAATTAGGCACAAGCCCCTCTCTATCCACTTGCACAGCCTGAATACTGCTACAAGGCAAATCTTCAAACAACTCATCTGCTACCTGACCGTGAACTTGAACCAAGTCCAGACCAACTTTTTCAATCGCTTCTAGCAATTCTGCCCGACTTGGTGAAACAAATACACCAACCTTTTTAACGTTGACAGGAATGAGCTTTGCCAGCTCAGCAGCCTGTCCTAAGGTCACCTGTCTCTTACTAGGAGCGAAGACAAAACCGATGTAATCCGCCCCTGCTGAAACGGCTGTTTCCACCGCTTCTTTGGTTGATAATCCACAAATCTTAACCTTTGTCAATTTGCAACTCCTTGATTCTCTGGGCTACATCCTCCGCCTGCATCAGAGCTGTCCCTACTAAAATTCCGTTAAAGGATGATGCTAGTCCTTCCGCATCCTGCTCTGTGAAAATAGCAGATTCAGAAATGTAATAGTGACCTTTCTTAAAGTGCTGGGCCAAGTCTACACTGGTCTGCAAATCGACTTCAAAGGTGGTCAAGTTGCGGTTATTGACCCCGATAATCTCCGCTCCAAGTCTGTGGGCTACTTCTAGTTCAGCTAGATTGTGAGTCTCTACCAAGACTTCCAGACCAAGCTCTGTAGCATAGTCATACAGTTCCTTGAGGCGTTCTTCTGACAAGGCCGCGACGATGAGCAAGATAACTGTCGCACCTGCATTACGAGCGCGGATAATTTGCTTTTCATCGATGATAAAGTCCTTGTTGAGCGTCGGAATCTGCACCTGACTGGAAATCTCCCGCAGATAATCCAAATGTCCTTTAAAGAAAATCTCATCTGTCAAAACCGAAATCATCACTGCTCCATTTGCTTCATAAGTCTGGGCCTGTTGCACAATATCCACATCGAGATTGATATCTCCCAGACTAGGGCTAGCTTTCTTGACTTCTGCAATCACCTGCAAGCGGTCTTGATGATTCTTCAAAAATTCTGCCAAGCGATAGGTCTGGCGCAAGGGCTGGATTTGCTCCAGCTCCATTTGCTCGACTTCACGCGCCTTCTGCTCTAAGATTCGTGCTAAAAATTCCTGACTCATTTTTGGTACTCCTGTAACAGTCTGAGTTTTTCAAGGGCCTTGCCACTAGCAATCACTTGACGGGCCAAGGCTACTCCTTCCTTGATACTAGCTACCTTACCATTAGCATAGAAACCAAGACCTGCATTTAAAACTGTCGTTTCCAAGAATGGACTTGGTTCGTTTTGAAGAACGCTGAGCAAAATTTCTGCATTTTCCTGAGCATTCCCTCCACGAATATCTTCGATAGCGTAGCGTTCCATCCCCAAATCTTCTGGAGTGAAGCTTGACAAGGTGATTTCGCCATTTTCAAGAAGAGCAATCTTGGTTGTTCCGTTCAAGCCAGCTTCATCCAGCCCTTCTGGTCCAGCAACCACGATGGCACGTTTGCGACCCATATTTTTCAAAACCTGAGCTGTACTTTCTAGAAGTTCTGGACGACTAATACCAAGAAGCTGTGTTTCCAAGGCCATTGGGTGAATCAGTGGACCAGTCAAGTTCATGATCGTTGGAATTCCTAGTTCCAAACGAGCTGGCATGATGTATTTCATGGCTGGGTGCATATTTTTAGCAAAGAGAAAGACGATGCCAGTTTTATCAAAAACCTTACCTAGTTCAGCTGGTTTGAGGTCAAGATTGATGCCCAAGGCTTGAAGGACATCTGCCGAACCCGATTTAGAAGAAATCGAACGGTTACCGTGCTTGGCCATATGAATGCCACCACCAGCCAAGACAAAGGCTGCAGTTGTGGAGATATTAAAACTGAAAGACTTGTCTCCACCTGTACCGCAGTTATCCATAGCATCATGGATTTCAGTTGGAATGTGTTGGGCATGTCCTCTCATGACTTGAGCAATAGCTGTGCGCTCTTCCGGTGTTTCCCCCTTCATCTTAAGAGCTAAAAGGAGAGAAGCAATCTGCGCTTCGGTTACACGCCCAGTTACGATACGCTCAATGACATCCGTCATTTCCACACCTGATAAATTTTCAAATTTTGCTAATTTTTCAATAATCTCTTTCATCCTAGTTTCCTCACTTTACAACCTTCTCGATAAAATTCCGAATAGAAGACAAGCCATCTGGCGTTCCGATACTTTCTGGATGGTACTGGAATCCATAAATTGGAAGGTTTTTGTGTTGAATTCCCATAATAGCTTGGTCATCAGTCGAACGAGCTGTCACTTCAAACTCTTCTGGCATTTCTTCAATCAAAATACTGTGATAACGCATGACTGGACGACCATCCTCAATGCCTTGATAGAGAACAGATGGCGCTTCAAAGCTGATATAGCTCTGTTTCCCATGCATGACTTTTGGAGCCAAGCCTAGCTTCCCACCAAAGACTTCTGCGATAGCTTGATGACCCAAACAAATCCCTAGAATTGGCTTCTTACCTGCAAAGTCACGAATCATGTCTTCCATCTTTCCGGCATCCACTGGCCAACCTGGACCAGGAGAAAAGACCAGACCATCTGCTTTTTCAGCTTCTTCATACAGCTTAGGATCATCATTTCTCAAAACCTGCACCTCTGCAAAATTCCCAATGTATTGGGCCAAGTTATAGGTAAAGGAATCATAGTTGTCAATCAATAAAATCATGGTCTTAGTTCTCCAATTCTAGTCATAGATTTAGCCTTGTTAATGGTTTCTTGGTATTCGTTTTGGGCGATGGAGTCATAGACAATCCCTGCCCCAGCCTGCACATAGGCTGTTTGATCTTTGAGAATCATGGTTCGGATAGCAATGGCGAAATCCATATCACCCGTCGCAGACAAGTAGCCGATTGCTCCTGCGTATACGCCTCGTTTTTCCGTCTCCAGTTCATAGATGCGTCTCATGGCCCGAATCTTTGGTGCTCCTGAAACTGTTCCAGCTGGAAGTGTAGCTTTCAAGGCATCCATGGCAGTGAGTTCGGGAATCAAACGCCCTTTCACCACACTGGTCAAATGCATGACATAGCGGAAAAGCTCCACTTCCATATACTTAGTGACTTGGACACTTGCCGTTTCAGAGATGCGGCCAATATCGTTACGCCCCAAGTCTACCAACATCCGATGTTCTGCTGTTTCCTTCTCATCAGAAAGCAGATCAGTTGCCAAAGCTTTGTCCTCTTCATCCGTAGACCCTCTTGGTCGCGTACCGGCAATCGGATTGGTTGTCACAATGCCATTTTTGACAGAAACCAAACTTTCAGGACTAGCACCGATGATTTGATAATCCCCAAAATCATAGAAATAGAGGTAATTAGATGGATTGGTCACGCGGAGATTTCTGTAGAAGTCAAATGGATTTCCAGTAACTTCTGCTGAAAAACGCTGGCTGAGCACGCATTGGAACATATCACCATTACGAATCAAGTCGCGAGCTGTTTCCACCATTTCCTCAAACTTCTGAGGAGCGATATGCGGTTTGAAGTTCAGCGGAGATAGATCCAAATCTTCAAATTCATTTGGAGCAGGAATGCGTAATTCCTCCAGCACTTGCTTCAAGGCTTCTTCCAAATCTTCTTGACTGCGATCACTATAGAGAGCATCCTCGATGACATGGATTTTTTCCTTCTTATGGTCAAAGACCATATAACTCTCATAGACAAAGAAATGCATATCTGGTGTCCCAATGGTATCTTCAGGGATTTGACCAATTTCTTCATAAAGAGAAATCATATCGTAACCGACAAAGCCAATGGCTCCTCCACCAAAAGGGAGATCTGAATGGTGCTGGCTCTTATGAGTCACTTCATAAATGAAATCCAAAGGATCCCGATCAATCACTTGACCATTTTGATAAAGGACTCCATTTTCAAACTGAATCTCAAAAACAGGATTATAGGCTAGGATAGAAAAACGAGCTGTTTCCTTGTCTCTCGGAATACTTTCTAAGATCACCTTGTGTTGTCCCTTTAGGCGCATATAAGCCAAGATTGGTGATAAGACATCTCCATGAATGATTCGTTCCATTGTAATTTCCCTTTCAGTTTCTTATTTTTAATTTTTGGTCTTTTTTCTATTTCCCTTAAATAGTGCGGACGGGAGCAACTTTCTCCGAAATTTCATCCCTAATTTTCGAGACTTAGGTCTCAAAAATTCCGTTCTAGAGAAGCATCTTTGCTTCTCTAGAATACCACTATAGCGGGAAATAGCGGGTCAATGCTCACTTCGTTTGCAAATATTTTATAGAAATCTATCTAGTGATGAAGCATAATTTAAAACTGATAGCCATATCTACGATAAATATATAAAAATCCCCACGCAAAATAACTTGCGTGAGGACGAAATTCGCGGTGCCACCTCAATTATAGGATTTCTCCTATCTCTCATTCCTGTCTCAGAACATTCCTGCAACAGGCTGTGCGATAAAGGGCACTCCCTTGAGAATTATGTTTTCTTCTCTCGTTTCAGATAGACCCAACCTTACACCTTTCTCTGCTTGTTTCCAGCAACCACAAGCTCTCTGTGAGAGAAAAGACTGTAATTTTTCCATCTTTTATTTTTTAGCTTCTAGGTAGTCTGCAATAGCAGCTACGTCCTTGTCTCCACGACCAGAGACATTGATGATGATAATCTCATCTTTACTTAGTTTCGGTGCACGTTTAACCGCTTCTGCGATGGCGTGCGAACTTTCAATCGCTGGGATAATCCCTTCAGTCTTGCTGAGAAGGAGCAAGGCTTGAACAGCTTCTTCATCTGTCGCTGCTACGTATTCTACGCGGCCAGAATCTTTGAAGTAGGCGTGTTCTGGGCCAACCCCTGGATAGTCCAAACCAGCTGAGATAGAGTAAACTGGTGCCAGCTCTCCGTCTTCCTTAAAGACTGCATAGGTCTTCATACCATCGACAATTCCGACACTACCTTTTGTCATAGTGGCTGCATGCTTGTCTGTGTCAAGTCCGTGACCGGCAGCTTCAACCCCAACCAATTTGGCTTCTTCATCAGCCACATACTGCGAAAAAGCACCGATAGCATTGGAACCACCACCTACACAGGCAATGACGTAGTCTGGTAAACGGCCTTCTTTATCTAAGATTTGACGACGAGATTCTTCACTGATGACCTTTTGAAACTCATGGACAATAGTAGGATAAGGGTGAGGTCCCACTGCAGATCCCAGAACATAAAAGGCTTCAAGGTCATTCATCCATGCTCCAAAGGCTGCATCAACAGCGTCTTTGAGGGTACGAGTTCCCGTTTCAACCGCGTGAACAGTTGCTCCCATCATCTCCATACGGAAAACATTGAGACGTTGACGTTCCACATCTTCTGCCCCCATGTAGACATCACAAGCCATACCAAACTTAGCTGCAGCAGCTGCAGTCGCAACACCGTGCTGACCAGCACCTGTTTCTGCGATAACTCGTTTTTTACCCATACGTTTTGCCAGAAGAATTTGTCCTAAAACGTTGTTGAGCTTGTGAGAACCAAGGTGGTTAAGGTCTTCACGTTTAAGATAAATCTTAGCGCCACCTAGGTGGTCTGTCAAACTTTCCGCAAAATAGAGCGGTGTTTCGCGACCGGAATAATCCTTCAAGTAATGGCGAAATTCAGCCAAAAACTCTGGATCATCCTTGTACTTGTCAAATGTCATTTCCAACTCATCCAACAAAGCCTGAATCGGCTCTGGTACAAAACTTCCACCAAATTGTCCAAAATAACCTTTAGTTGTCATAACATTTTCCTCTTTCTGTATTAATTTAAAGATATGAAAAAAGCCCACACACAGAAAACAATCTGTGTGAGGGCGTTGGTAACGCGGTGCCACCTCAATTATAAAGGGACTATTCCCCTTTACATCTCTGCCTTGTCTAACAACAAGTTGCACTGTAAGGTGTGCGCACCGAATTTTCATTGTTTCAAATTCATTTTTTAAATCAGCCCACTTTCACTACTTTCAACCACCTGTTCACAATCACCACAGGCTCCCTGAAGATCAAAAATAGTTACTTTTCTGATTTATTGAGAATATTATATGTTATTGTTTTATCTTTGTCAAGATTTTTTTATGATTTTTTTCCAGAACCGAGGATTTCTTCAGAAATTCTCACCAAAGTCTGAACGATGTAATCAACTTCTTCATCGCTTAATTTTGTATGAAGAGGAAGCGTAATTTCATTTTCAAAGAAGGCATAGGCTCTTGGATAATCTGCCATATCGAAACCAAGATTCTTATAGGCTGTCAGGAGAGGAAGCGGTTTATAGTGTACATTACTTGCAATTCCTGCTTTGGCCAATTCTTGGATGATGTGGTTGCGTTCTTCTAAACTTGCTCCTTCTACATGGGTGATGTAGAGGTGGCGTGAAGATTCGACACTATCAGTCTTGTGTGCCAATGGACGGATGCGAGAACCTGCAAAACCACGATCATAGCGGTCCACGATGTCCTTACGACGTTCTAGCAAAGCTGGGTAACGGTCCAATTGTACCAAACCAATCGAAGCCATGATATCGGTCATATTGCACTTGTAGGCTGGTGTGACGATATCGTACTCCCATGAACCCAATTGCATCTTGGCAAGAGCATCCTTTGTTTGACCGTGAAGGGAAAGGATTTGGAACTCCTTGTACATCTCTTCGTCATCAATCGCTGGATTGGCTTTCCAAGTCGCACTTCCTCCCTCAGCCGTTGTAAAGTTCTTAACGGCGTGGAATGAGAAGGAAGTAAAGTCAGCGATAGATCCAGCTGGTTGTCCTTTATAAGTAGATCCCAAAGCATGGGCACTATCTGAGACAATTACGATACGGTTAAAGGCTTTTTGCCACTTGCTAGCAGCTGTAAAGAGGTCCCGTTTCTTCTCCACCACTTGGAGCAAACGATCATAGTCGCAAACAATCCCTGCAAGCTCAACCGGAATAATCACCTTAGTCTTTTCAGTGATGGCTTGCTCAAGCAAGTCATAGTCCATCTCAAACGTATCTGCTTGAATATCCACCATGACAGGTGTCGCTCCTACGTGTGTGATAACACTACATGAAGCTGTATAAGTCATAGCTGGAACGATGACTTCATCCCCAGGTCCCACTTCCAAAACACGCAAAATCAACTCAAGAGCGGCTGTCGCAGAGTTGAGGCAGACAGTCTTAGGTGTCTGTGTGTATTGAGACAAGCGGCGCTCCAGTTCTTTTGTCTTCGGACCTGTTGTGATCCAACCAGAACGAAGGGTATCCGCTACTTCAGCAATTTCAGCTTCGGTAATATCGGGAGGTGAAAATGGAATATTGTAATTTGGCATTGATTTGCTCCTTTTATCTGTACTCATTTTCTCATGACTACTTTATTTTAGTACTTCAAACACGGTTTGAAACATGATTTTGATGTCTCCAAGGAAACTAAACTCTCGGAGATAGGCGAGATTATAGCGCATCTTTTCAGGAAGGACATGTTCGACATAGGCCTGGTCAACCGACAGACCTTTCTCTGTCATCTGACTGATGATGGTGTCCTCATCCTTGTAGTTGATACTGGCTGGAGAGGTGATTCCTGCTGGCAAGAGCAAGGTCGCCATCATTTCAGGACTATACTGCTCTGTGTAACGTGGCACTTCAGGACGGGTCCCTACAAAGGACATTTCGCCTTTAAGGACATTGACCAGCTGAGGTAGTTCGTCCAAACGCACACGGCGGATGAAATTTCCAACCTTGGTAATGCGACTATCGTTAGCAGAAGTCACCAGACTTCCTTTTTTATCCGCATCCGTTACCATAGTACGGAACTTCCAAATCTTGAACCGACGATTATACTGGGTCACGCGCTCTTGCTTGTAAATGACAGGTCCCTTGCTATCCAACTTGATCCAAATGCTCAAGACAAGAAAGACGGGAGAGGTCAAAAGTAGCAAAAACAGGGCCAGAACCCAGTCCAGGCAACGCTTGAAAACCAGCGAACCTTTCCTTTTAGAGACAAGCTGGTAGTAAGACTTAACCTCGCTTGATTGCATTTCCACGGGTAGGTCTTCCCATTTCAGCATGCTGTTTCTCCTTTGTTTTTATTATACTATTTGTCAACATTTTTCATTATACCACAAAATGGAAAAGGCGGTGCAAGAAATCTGTGATTTGAAGAATTTCCTTCTGGTGCTCAATGAAAATCAAAGTACAGCTTTGAGGTTGCAGATAAAGCTGACATGGTTTGAAGAGATTTTCAAAGAGTATTAGGACATGGCCCCAGCCTGCAAGCTATACATTTTGTGATAGGTTCCTCCCAAGGCCAAGAGTTCCTCATGGGTTCCACTCTCGATGATACGCCCCTTGTCCAAGACGTAGATGCAGTTGGCGTCTTGGATGGTCGAAAGGCGATGAGCAATAGCAATGGTCGTCCGACCCTGTCTCATCTTAGCTAGGGAATCTTGAACCAAACTTTCTGTTTCAGAGTCAATATTGGCTGTCGCTTCATCCAAAATCAGGATTTTAGGCTGACTGGCGACAGTTCTAGCAAAGGCAAGAAGCTGGCGTTGGCCAGTAGAAAAGCTCGAACCACGCTCAGAAACAGGTGCATCATAACCCTGCGGAAGGTCCTGAATAAAGGAATCTGCATCGACAAAGGCAGCTGCAGCCTGGACCTGATCATCACTAAGATCTTGGTACATGGCGATATTGGACTTGATAGTCCCGTGATAGAGGAAGGGATCCTGTAAGACCAAACCGATGTTTTTTCTCAGCTCTTCCTGACTGTAGTTCCTGATATCCACATCATCCAAGAGAACGCGGCCTGACTGAAATTCATAAAAGCGCATGAGGACATTGATAATGGAAGATTTCCCAGAACCTGTATGACCTACAAAGGCAATGGTTTCGCCCTTGTTAACTGAAAAGGAAATATCATCCAGAATCGGATGTTTGCCATCATATGAGAAACACACATGTTCAAAACGGATATTGCCTTCTTTGACTTTAGCTTTCCCATCTTTTTGAAGAGGCTCATAGGTCGTTTCGTCAATCAAGGCAAAGACACGACCTGCAGATACCATGGACGTTTGAAGGGTTGAAAAGTTTTGCGTTACCTCAATCAGGGGATCAAAGAGACGGTTGATGTACTGGATAAAGGCATACATGGTTCCGGCCGTTATCCCGATAGACAGACCACGGTAACCAAAGTAAGCCATCAAAACGGCGTAGCCTAGGAGTTTCAGCAAACTCATGGCAGGACGCAAAAAGAGGGCATCCAAGGCTACAGATCGGTTGGCATAGACCAAGTGTTCTTGGTTGATTTCATCAAATTCTGCCTGCAGGCGCTTCTCTTGATTAAAGGCCTGGATAATCCTGATTCCCTCGATATTCTCTGCCAGCTTACTATTGATATCCGACAAGAGACTTCTGGTTTTTTCGATGATTTTCACTGACTTTTTCCGATAGAGATTGACCAAAAGGAAAATCAAGGGAAGAAAGAGCAAGACTAAAGCTGTCAAACGAAAATCCAGCACCAACATGGTATACAGGGTTGTCAGAAAGATGAAAACAGCTGAGATAAAGCTGGATAAAATTCCCGAAAACATGTCACTGATGGTCTCGGTATCATTGGTCAAACGAGAGACGATGGAACCTGCTGGCGTCTTGTCAAAATAAGACATGCCCAGTTTCTCCATATTGGCAAAGGCATCCCGACGAATATCTCTGACAATACTGTAGGACACCCGAGCAAAGAGAAGATTGCCGACATACTGAACTAGAGTTTGTAGGATATAAAGACCATAGTAGACTAGTAAAACGGTCACGGCAAGATGGTTTAGGTTGCTGAGATACTGGTCGATAAAGTGGGAAGCTACAAGGGGAATCACACTTTTAATGACCGTAGTCGCTAGGAGAAAGCTCAGGGCTAAAAAGGTCAGAAGACCATAGGGTTTGAGATAGGACAGTAGGCGCTTTAACACAGTCCACTGTTCTTGTTTATTCTGCATCTTCTTCTCCTTTCATTTCCAACTGCTGAGACTGATAGGTTTGGGCATACCAGCCATCCAGGGCTAGCAAGTCATCGTGCCTGCCCCGTTCGATAATTTGACCATTTTGCAGAACCAAGATTAGATCTGCATGGACAACTGCACTGAGGCGATGAGCTGTGATGATGGTTGTCTTGTCCTTCCGCGTCTCCTTGAGATTGTCGATGATCGCATACTCCGTCTTGGCATCCACAGCTGACAAGGAATCATCTAGAATCAAGATATCAGGGTCTAAAATCATCGCCCGACTCATGGCTAGGCGCTGCTTTTGACCACCAGAAAGACTGACCCCCTTTTCACCAATAAGCGTATCAAATCCTTGGGGCATGGCTACAATGTCTTGGTAAACTTGGGCTAGCTTAGTCGCTTCCTCGACCGTTGAAAGGGGCAAATTAGGATTGCCAAAGCGGATATTGTCTAAAATCGAAGTCGCAAAGAGGAACTGGTCCTGAGGAACATAGCCCATGAGACTACGAAGGTCTGTCAGACGATAGTCCCGAATATCGTGACCGTTTAGGTAAATAGCTCCCTTATCCACATCGTATTCTCGCAAGAGAAGCTTGATCAAGGATGTTTTCCCAGAGCCTGTCTGTCCGACCAAGCCAAGAGTTTCCCCTTTTTCCAAACTAAAGTGAATATCCGTCAGTGTTTCCTCATTTTCAAAGGCAAAACTATCAATATCGTACTCCAAGCGTCCATTTTCAATACCGTCCAGAGGACATTCAGGATCTTTTACAGGTGATTCCTGAGATAAAAGTTCCTCAATCCGTTGGTAAGAAACCTTGCCTCGCTGAGTGATATTAAAGAGGAAGCCAATGGCCATAAGAGGCCAGACCAACATATCCAAGTAGCTGATAAAGGTAACCAGATTCCCAACCGTGATTTGCCCTTTCTGAACCATCAAAGAGCCGACCAAGAGGGTTAAAACATAGGACGAACCAACAAACAAGAGAACCATGGGGTCAAAGAGACTATCGTATTTCATGGTTTGCAGGTTCTTTTGGAAGGTCAATTCATTTACTGCTTGAAAGGACTTCAACTCGTCCGCCTGATAACCGAAAGACTTGGTCACCTTGATACCTGATACAGACTCCTGCACCTTGTTATTAAGTTCGGAAAAGGCTGCCTGTGACTCGCCAAAGGCCTTGTGGGTCTTTCTCCCTAGACGACTAGTCGCATAAGCCATGAAAGGCAGGGGAAGAATAGCAACAAGAGTCATCTGCCAAGAAATGCTAAAAAGCATGGTCAGCAAAGTCACCAGCGCCGTGATGGAAGCATCCACTGCTGACATGACTCCTCCACCTGCAAGACGAGTTAAAGCATTGATATCATTGGTGGCGTGTGCCATCAAGTCCCCCGTCCGATAGGTCTGATAAAAGGCTGGCGACATTTTAGTAAAATGCTCAAACAAGCGAGACCGCATAATCTGCCCCAAACGATAGGAAGTTCCAAGAATATACATGCGCCAAACATAGCGCAGATAGTACATCCCAAAGGCTGCAAGCAGTAGATAAAATAGATTAAGAAGGAGGGCCTGCTGGGTTAATTGTCCCCCAGTGATGGCGTCAATCACCCGTCCCATAACCATGGGAGGAATGAGATTGAGGACGGAAACCAAGACCAAGGCCATAATCCCGACTAGATAACGGCGTTTTTCTAACCTGAAAAACCACCAAAGTTTTTGAATAATGGACATAAAATCCCTTTCTGATTGCAAATGGAAACCTGAGGCCAAGACTCAATGAAAATCAAAGAGCAAACTAGGAAACTAGCCGCAAGCTGCTCAAAGCACTGCTTTGAGGTTGTAGATAGAACTGACGAAGTCAGTAACCTACATACGGCAAGGCGACGTTGACGCAGTTTGAATTTGATTTTTGAAGAGTACAAGACCCCAGGTTTTTCTTATTCATAAGTTACGACTGAGACGGCACCCTTGTCATACTCAGCGATAAAGATATTGGCCACATTGTCATGCCCTTGTTTGCTGAGATTATCAAGCAACCACTCTTCGCTACGGTCAATATATTCCAAAACATCGACTTGGATCACACCGTCAGTCACAACTGGATACTTAGGATTTTCATCTCCCATTTGGACCACGATGAGTTGGCCATTTTGCTCATGCACAGCTCGTTTGACCTGTTTCATCTGGAAAATTCCTTGGCTACGAAGTTTGAGAGCAACTTCTGCTGCAGACAAACCAACTGAACGACAGGCTTCTGGGTCAATCTGCCCATTTTTGATAAGGAGAGTTGGTTTTCCATCAATCAAGCGTTTGACAAAACGAACATTGTTATTGAGCCACTTGAGGGTCAAGACCAAAATCGTCCACATCATCAAAATCACTGCGTACTGCAGAATGCTGATTGAACTATTGTAAATCACCCCACCGATGATACCACCAAGAACATAGTTCTGAATTTGGTCTGTAGCAGAGTTAGGTGCTAGATTCCCCTTTCCTGTCACATTAATAACAAAAACAAGAGAGAAAAGCCCCAAAGCTAGTTTGATTAAAATTTCTATATAATTGAGTGTCATTTGTTCACCTCCACCAGTTCAATCGCATCTGTCTGATACAATTCTACTTTCTCTAACAAATACTTGTCTGGCTCACTACCGTTAAGGGCGCGATAATAGCGATCTCCCACCTTGAGAAGTGCTCCATCAGTGGCTGCAGATGTATTGACATAGACTTCTGATTTATCCACTCCCAAATCTTTGGAAACAACTTCGATGAAATGAAGTGAAGTTTGAAATTTGTTGTTCGAAACTTGGTTGTTTTGGTAAGTCGTGATACTAATCAAAAGGAGAGCTAGTAAGGTCAAGGCTGAAATCATGACCAACTCACGAAATTTGGTCCCCTTTTTATCATGGTAAGCCTTAAAAGCAAAAAATCCTGTAACAGCTAATAAGACAATTCCAAAACCAATCATGATACCATTTTGCTGACTGATTTGGCTAAGTACATAGTCATAAGAGTAGAATTTCATCTATTTTCACTCCTTTTCATAAAATCATTCTTCATTATAAACGAAAGAAGATGATTTTTCAAACCATACGTTGGGGAAATAGAGCTTTTTTTGGTATAATATAGTCTATAATCTCAATGAAAAAGGTAACTTTATGAAACTCATCTCATGGAATATTGATTCCCTCAATGCAGCCCTAACGAGCGACTCTGCTCGCGCCAAACTGTCACAGGAAGTTCTCCAAACTTTGGTAGCTGAAAATGCTGATATCATCGCTATCCAAGAAACCAAACTATCTGCCAAGGGTCCTACTAAAAAACACCTGGAGATTCTAGAAGAGCTCTTCCCAGGCTACGAAAACACATGGCGTTCTTCCCAAGAACCTGCACGCAAAGGCTATGCTGGAACCATGTTCCTCTATAAAAAAGAACTCACACCGACTATCAGCTTCCCAGAAATCGGTGCCCCTTCTACCATGGACTTGGAGGGTCGTATCATCACCTTGGAATTTGATGCATTTTTCGTAACGCAAGTTTACACTCCAAACGCTGGCGATGGTCTCAAACGTTTGGAAGAGCGTCAAGTCTGGGATGTGAAATATGCTGAGTATCTAGCTGAGTTAGACAAACATAAACCAGTCCTTGCGACGGGTGACTACAATGTAGCCCACAAGGAAATCGACCTTGCAAACCCTGCCAGCAACCGCCGTTCACCTGGATTTACAGACGAGGAACGTGCTGGCTTTACCAACCTCTTGGCAACTGGATTTACAGACACCTTCCGCCACATTCACGGTGATGTGCCTGAACGTTACACTTGGTGGGCGCAACGCAGCAAGACTTCTAAAATCAACAATACAGGCTGGAGAATCGACTACTGGCTCACCAGTAACCGCGTGGCTGACAAGGTGACTAAGTCTGACATGATTGACTCAGGAACTCGTCAAGACCATACACCGATTGTATTGGAAATTGAACTTTAAGGATTTTCACTATGAACTACAATGCAGTTATTCCCGAGTTTGTTGTATCGGATATCGAACAGTCCCGTTCCTTCTACTGCGACCTGCTGGGATTCTCTGTCGAATACGAGCGTCCCGAGGAGAAATTTCTCTTCCTCTCGTTTGAAGACTGCCAGCTCATGTTAGAAGAAGGCAGCGCAGAAGAATTAGCCCAACTAACCTATCCTTTCGGGCGCGGTGTCAATATTTCCTTTGGCATTGAAGATGTCCCTCAGCTCCACCAAAAACTGCTGGAAGCTGACTATCCTATCCATCGTCCGCTGACCAAAAGAGAATTTCGAGTGGGAGATAGCTTTATTTACCCTCATGAATTTGCGATTTTGGATCCTGATGGTTATTTTTTAAGATTTAGTGAATAGAATAATAGAACCCTACAATACTGTATCTCGTTGTAGGTTTCTTTTTTTGTTCGTTTTTTTCATTAAAACACTAACAAAACATTTGATTTCTAAAGCTATTTAGTGTAAAATAATGACATTAACGCTTTGATGTTCTATTATAGTACCATTTTACTTGTTTATGTCGTGATTGGCACGACGTTTCTACAAGGTGCCGTAACACCTAACAATGAGTATGTCAGCTTAAGGTATGGTTTTGGCCATGCCTATTTTGGGGACTTACTTAGGGGATTAAGTAGGTCCTTTTTCTATTACATACTAGAAACTCTGGACAAGCAAATGAAGCATCTTTTAGACTTTAGGAGGTCTTATGAAATTATTAGAAGAGCGCATCCTTGAGGATGGGCATATCTTGGGTGACAACATTCTCAAGGTAGATTCCTTTTTAACCCACCAAGTTGACTATCGTTTGATGCGGGAGATTGGTAAGGTTTTTGCGGACAAATTCGCAACTGCTGGCATCACCAAGGTTGTAACGATTGAAGCTTCAGGTATCGCCCCAGCTGTTTTTACAGCTGAAGCCTTAGATGTTCCCATGATTTTCGCAAAGAAAGCTAGAAACATCACCATGAACGAAGGCATCTTAACTGCCGAAGTTTACTCCTTTACCAAGCAGGTGACCAGCACGGTTTCCATCGCTGGAAAATTCCTCTCACCAGAGGATAAGGTATTGATTATCGATGATTTCCTAGCCAATGGTCAAGCTGCCAAAGGCTTGATCCAAATCATCGAACAGGCCGGAGCAAAAGTCGAAGCCATCGGTATCGTGATTGAAAAATCCTTCCAAGATGGTCGTGATTTGCTCGAGAAAGCTGGCTATCCAGTTCTATCACTCGCTCGTTTGGAACGTTTTGAAAACGGTCAGGTCGTATTTAAGGAGGCAGATCTCTAATGCAAAAACAAGAAAAACACTCGCAAGCAGCGGTTCTAGGGCTTCAGCACTTACTAGCCATGTACTCAGGATCTATCCTGGTTCCTATCATGATTGCGACAGCCCTTGGCTATTCAGCTGAGCAGTTGACCTACCTGATTTCTACAGATATCTTCATGTGTGGTGTGGCAACTTTCCTCCAACTCCAACTCAACAAACACTTTGGTGTTGGACTACCAGTTGTTCTCGGAGTGGCCTTCCAGTCAGTCGCTCCCTTGATTATGATTGGGCAAAGCCATGGTAGCGGTGCTATGTTTGGTGCCCTTATCGCATCAGGTATTTACGTGATTTTGATTTCAGGCATCTTCTCAAAAGTGGCCAATCTCTTCCCATCTATCGTAACAGGATCTGTTATTACCACGATTGGATTGACCTTGATTCCTGTCGCTATCGGAAATATGGGAAATAACGTTCCTGAGCCAACTGGTCAAAGCCTCTTGCTTGCAGCTATCACTGTTTTGATTATCCTCTTGATTAACATCTTTACCAAAGGATTTATCAAGTCCATCTCTATTTTGATTGGCTTGGTTGTCGGAACTGCCATCGCTGCTACCATGGGATTAGTGGACTTCTCGCCTGTTGTGGCAGCACCACTTGTCCATGTCCCAACTCCACTCTACTTTGGGATGCCAACCTTTGAAATCTCATCTATTGTCATGATGTGTATCATCGCAACGGTGTCTATGGTGGAGTCGACTGGTGTTTACCTAGCCTTGTCAGATATTACCAACGACCCTATTGACAGCACGCGCCTTCGCAACGGTTACCGCGCAGAAGGTTTAGCTGTGCTTCTCGGAGGAATTTTTAACACCTTCCCTTACACAGGATTTTCACAAAACGTTGGCTTGGTCAAATTGTCTGGTATCAAGACTCGCCTGCCAATCTATTATGCAGCTGGTTTCCTAGTCCTCCTTGGACTCCTACCTAAGTTTGGTGCCCTTGCCCAAATCATTCCAAGTCCTGTCCTTGGTGGTGCCATGCTAGTGATGTTTGGCTTTGTTTCCCTTCAAGGGATGCAAATCCTCGCCCGCGTTGACTTTGCTAACAATGAACATAACTTCCTTATCGCAGCTGTTTCAATCGCTGCTGGTGTAGGGCTCAACAACAGCAACCTCTTTGTCAGCATGCCAACAGCCTTCCAAATGTTCTTCTCAAATGGAATTGTCGTAGCCAGCCTGCTCGCCATTGTACTCAATGCCGTCCTAAACAGGAAGAAGAAATAAGAAAAAGAGGTGTGAGCCTCTTTTTTGTATATAGCTAATGAACAATCATTGTAAAAATAAATCAGCTAAAAATCCTTCTCTTAACATTTCTAAATTAAATACATTCGTAATATGGCTAAATGCTTCTGCTAGTGGTAAGTGGGCTGTTTTCCACCCTTGACCATCAGTAACCCAAACAAATTCAACATCGTCATCTGAGGTAATAACAAATTGACTAAGTTCAGTAAACTCTCCAGCCACCGCTTTTAATTTACTTCCTCCTCCGCCATAGTAATTCGTTTCAATCAACCAAACCTTATGTTTTTCTCGGGAATAAACTGCAACATCAAATCTTCTCTCAGACTTATCAACAGGTACTTTAATCCCCCACTTATCCTTAATAAATTGGGCTGTAGCTTGAGATTTCCATTCCAATTTTTGTTCCTGAGAAATTTTTGCTACATGTCTCTCTAAAATCCCCTCCATGGTTGTTCCACTTCGGTTTTTTCGTGCATTGCTGTCTAATCCAGTCTCTACTCCATAAACATAATCAACTAATGAACGATTAGCATGTTGTTGTAAAAAATTTAGTAAACCAGATTGCTCAATAAATTTCATGTAATCATCTATTCTACTAGTGTCTATCGTTTTGAAATCCAATTGCTCAAAAGACATATTATCGTTTTCATCTATTGTTAAAACATCCAAAACTTTATCTCGACTTGCAATCAGACTAGGAATTGCTTTTAACAAATTGGGTTGTTTAGTGAATAAGTGTAATGCTTCTGAATAGATATCATCCTTACCAATTAAGTAGTTTAATGTATTCAACTCTACTTCATACTTCTTGGTCTCACGTTCCACTTTCTTCCAGTTTACATAATACTCGGGAGTACGATTGGTTACTGAAAGAGTATTTAAAAATTGTTTTAATCGGTCTTCATATGAAGAAGAAATATATTTTTGTAAGTTCATTACCGACACTCCTTACACCAAGATTGATTTCTAATATTATCATTCCCCATGTTACGGTATCCAAAATCATCAATCGACTTTTCTTCACCACAATGGGGACATTTTCTCGTTACCATACCATTGTTATAACCATCTGCATTAATTGTGACCTTTACCATTAATATATTCTCCTTTAACAATAATTTTTGTTATTATTCAATTCAATTCGGTCTTTCTCAATTTCATTTGTAAAGTACCATTCCTCTAATTCCTTCTTAGGAATAAATAGAGCTCCATTGTTAAACGCATTTGATTTAACCAATCTTTTTAATTCTTTTTCGTTATCAAATAAAACTTCTACATACCTGCCAAAGCAATGCACACGTCCTTTATAGTTATTAGAGCCAATAATTTTAGGATAGTTCAATTCTTCAATAACAGCAATATAGCTAATTATATTAATTAATTCCTGAAAATTATACTTTCCTATACTATCTAATTCATGCAATACTACTTTTAGAGAGTTGACTCCTTTCTCTACAACTTCACAATTAAAGTTATTCATTTTTGCTTCTGATATTTTACACAATTTCCCATCATATATAAAGTAGTCTTTTAAAAAAATATTAACACTTGTTAAAGGATGTTTTGCTATAGTTTTCAAAAATATATAAATAATGTTCTTTACTAAACTGACTTCATTTTTTGATTCTACACATTTTCTTATAATTTCTTGACAAATTGTTTCAAATTTTACATCTTCATCCCGATACTGAATTAAGCAGTCATATGAGGTTCTATTCAAACGTTTTTTTGTATCCGATGCTGTAGCTTTAAACCCATAATATTTTAAAATAATACCTTGTGGAGTCTCTAAAATTTTTGATTTTGGTAGTTCCTTATTTTGAATAGCTTTTGTAAAACCCTCTTTATCTAGTTTTTGAATTAAATCAATTCCAAATTCCTTATATGTAGCATATTCACCTGTTTGAAGCATAAGATTCTCTCTCAATTCTTTGTTTTGCAATTTTCAAATATTCTTTTTCAGCATCAATACCTATAAATCTTCTACCTAATCGCTTTGCAACAACACCCGTAGTGCCACTGCCAACAAATGGATCTAAAATATAGTCTCCTTCTTTAGTAGATGCTAAAATAATACGTTCCAGTAAATATTCTGGTTTTTGTGTTGGATGCTTCCCAGCCCATTTTTCAGCTTTTTTCGTCAACGCTCCTGTCCAAACATCTTTCATTTGTTTACCATCATTCAACTCTTTCATCAAATCGTAATTATAATAATGGCGAGCTTTTTTATCGTTTTTTCTTGCCCATAAAATAGTTTCAGTAGAATGAGTAAAATAACGACAAGATAAATTGGGTGCAGGGTTTGTTTTCTGCCAAGTAATATTATTTAGAATTTTAAAACCTTCTTGCTCTAATGCCATTCCAACTGAGTAAATATTATGCAGACTCCCTGAAATCCATATAGTCCCATTAGGTTTCAAAACTTCTTTTGCTAAACGTATCCATTTACGATTGAATTCGTGCTTTTCCTCAAAGGAAGAAATCTTATCCCAATCTCCTTTATCAACAGAAACAACTTGTCCCCCTGAATTAGATATTCCACCATTACTTAAAAAATATGGTGGATCAGCAAAGATCATATCCATACTCTCTGGTTTCATTTTTGATAATAATTTAAACGTATCTGCATGAACAAGAATCATTTTGTCTTTATTATAGTATGGTTTTGTCATTAAAACACCCCCATACTTATATTCGTTAATTTTCATAATTTGTAACTATAATTTCAGAAATTTTTCCTCGACTTGAAGACTTAGCTCCATTTGTTCGTGTAGCCTCTACATAATGGATATTAAAATCTCGATATAATTCCTCTACTAAATGACTCGATGAATTTGACAACATAACATAAGCACCTGCATCACTTAGTCTCCTAAATGTATCTCTTAATCTAACTTGATCATCATAAGAAAAACCTTCATGAGTATACGATGTAAAAGCACTTGTATCAGATAATGGTATATACGGAGGATCGAAATAAATAAAATCTCCTTCTTGAACATCTAAGAGCGCATCCTCAAAATCGCCCGTTCTAATTTCTATTAGATTGTTATTTAGATAATCTGAAATAGCAAATATTAGCTCTTCATCAACAATTTTAGGATTCTTATAGCTACCGTATGGTACATTGAATTGATTTTTAGAATTCACTCGATATAAGCCATTAAAATCGACTCTTAGCATATATAGAATTCGAGCAGCTCTTTGGACATCGGACATATTGTTTATTCTATCATTACGATCAGCTGAACGTAATTGGAGGTAATAATCCTTTGAATTATTCTCTTGATGATACCTCAATAAATCAATCAACTCTTGAGGATTATCCTTGATTTGTTGATAACAGTTGATCAATTCAGAATTATAATCATTGATAACAGCCCTTTTAGGAGCTATATCAAAAAATAAAGCCCCCCCACCGATGAAGGGTTCATAGTAATGATTATATGATTCAGGCATAAGATCCTTTATTGTAGGCAATAGTTGTCGTTTACCACCTGTCCATTTGGTGAATGGTTGTAAAATAACTTTTTTCTTTTGTTCAATATTCATACCTATTATTATACCACAGACATGTAGCCATTAGTCCTATATTTTACCACTCTTTTTTATATTTCCTTCTAACCTATTTCATAAATTAAAATCATAAAAACGCATAATATCAGGCATTCAAAAACCTTAATATTATGCGTTTTATCAGGGAAAAATTTGCTAGATTTTCTCCTCAAATTGAGTCATTACCCAGCCTCTTCTATTATCTTCTTTTACCCTTTTTTACAGGCATGAGCGTAATATCTCTCAAGCTAAAGTAGGCTAGAGCCAGCATGGCGATTGTGACAAAGAATTCTATCGGTAACTGGAAGATTTGCAAGATGGACAACATCAGCAAAATCAAGAGTGCAACAACTAAAAAGACCAAGATAACGATGTTGACTGTTCCTTTGATACTTTGAGGTGTCGCAAATACATAGAGTAGTAATAAGAGTATCCCTATGATTAAATAGACCATCTTTATCTCTTTCTAGCTGTTACTCAGCTGATTTTTTCTTTTTGTTAGCTTTCTCGCGCTCTGCCTTATTGAGGATTTGCTTACGCAAACGGATAGACTCAGGCGTTACTTCCATGTACTCATCGTCGTTCAAGAACTCAAGTGACTCTTCAAGGGTCAAGATACGAGGTGTCTTAATAACAGCAGTTTGGTCCTTGGTAGCTGAACGAACGTTGGTCATTTGTTTGGCCTTAGTGATGTTAACTGTCAAGTCATTCTCACGAGAGTTTTCACCGATGATCATTCCTTCATAAACTTCAGTACCTGGGTTGACGAAGATCGTACCACGTTCTTCGATAGACATGATTGAGTAAGTTGTTGCCTTACCAGCATCGATGGAAACGAGGGCACCACGGTGACGTCCACCAATTTCACCCGGAATCAATGGCAAGTATTGGTCGAAGGTATGGTTCATGATACCGTAACCACGAGTCATTGACAAGAATTCAGTTGAATATCCGATCAAACCACGCGCAGGAACAAGGAAGACCAAACGAGTTTGACCATTACCAGTTGAAATCATATCCAACATTTCACCCTTACGTTCAGAAAGGCTTTGAATAACAGATCCTTGGTATTCTTCTGGAGTGTCGATTTGCACACGTTCAAATGGCTCACATTTAACACCGTCAATCTCTTTTACGATAACTTCTGGACGAGATACTTGAAGTTCATAACCCTCACGACGCATTGTTTCGATAAGGATTGACAAGTGCAATTCTCCACGTCCTGAAACAGTCCATTTATCTGGAGAGTCCGTTGGGTCAACACGAAGGGAAACGTCTGTTTGCAATTCTGCCTGCAAGCGTTCTTCCACCTTACGAGAAGTCACCCATTTACCTTCTTTACCAGCAAATGGTGAATTATTTACCAAGAAGGTCATTTGAAGGGTTGGTTCATCGATGTGTAGGATTGGAAGAGCTTCAACTGCGTCTGTCGGAGTAATGGTTTCACCGACAAAGATGTCTTCCATACCTGAAACGGCAATCAAATCACCCGCTTTGGCTTCTTGGATTTCACGACGTTCCAAACCAAAGAAACCGAAGAGTTTTGTAACACGAAAGTTCTTCGTTGTGCCGTCTAGTTTAGAAAGGGTAACTTGGTCCCCAACTTTCACACTACCACGGAAGACACGACCGATACCGATACGACCTACAAAGTCATTGTAGTCCAAAAGTGACACTTGGAACTGCAAAGGCTCATCTGAGTTGTCCACTGGCGCTGGGATATGGTCAATGATAGTATCAAAGATTGGCGCCATTGTTTTTTCTTGGTCAGCTGGATCATCTGACAAGGAAGATGTCCCGTTGATAGCTGAAGCATAAACAACTGGGAAATCAAGCTGGTCATCATCTGCGCCAAGCTCGATGAAGAGTTCCAAGACTTCGTCCACTACTTCTGCTGGGCGAGCTGATGGTTTATCGATTTTATTAACAACCACAATTGGGACAAGGTCTTGTTCCAAGGCTTTTTTCAATACGAAACGAGTTTGTGGCATGGTTCCTTCGTAGGCATCTACGACCAAGACAACACCGTCAACCATTTTCATGATACGCTCAACTTCTCCACCGAAGTCCGCGTGCCCTGGTGTGTCCATGATATTGATACGAGTTCCGTTGTAAGCAACAGCTGTATTTTTAGCAAGGATGGTAATTCCACGCTCTTTTTCGATATCGTTTGAGTCCATAGCACGCTCTGCCAATTCAGTACGTGCATCAAGAGTTTCAGATTGTTTCAATAATTCGTCAACGAGGGTTGTTTTCCCGTGGTCAACGTGGGCGATAATCGCAATGTTACGGATATCTTCTCTTAATTTTGTCATGATTGCCTCTATTACTTTAAATTTTTATTTCTAACTGAACAATTATACCACAGTCTCACTCAAAAATCACAGTTCAGCTAAGTGTAAATGTTTTCACTCTACTTTTCTAGGCAAGGCAACTCTTTTCAAAGTCAGAGACTTATGATAAGATAAGCTGGTATGCGTTTAGATAGATTATTAGCCCAAGAAAAGGTCAGTCGCAAGGCTATGAAACAGGCAATTCTGAAAAAAGAAATCCTAGTGGATGATTGTCCAGCTCGCTCCCTCGCTCAAAATGTCGATACAGGATTGCAAAAACTAGTCTTTCAAGGCCGGAAAATCCAAGGATACGAGCACAACTACCTCATGCTTCATAAGCCGGCTGGAGTGGTTACAGCCAGCAAAGATCGCAATCTTCAAACCGTCATGGACCTAGTCCCTAAAAATATCCAGTCAGACCAACTCTACGCGATAGGCAGGCTAGACCGCGATACGACAGGACTGCTCCTTATGACAGACAATGGACCTCTTGGTTTTCAACTCCTCCATCCTCAATATCATGTAGATAAAACTTACCAAGTCAAGGTTAATGGACCGCTCTCATCCGACCATATCCAAAAGTTCAAAGATGGAATCGTCTTTTTAGATGGGACACTCTGCAAACCTGCCAAACTAGAAATTCTGTCCTCAAGTCCTTCCTCTAGCCAAGCCTCCATCACCATCTCTGAAGGAAAATTTCATCAGGTCAAGAAGATGTTTCTATCTGTCGGTGTCAAGGTGATCTCTCTCAAACGAGTTCAGTTCGGTGATTTCACTTTAGACCCAGAACTAGCAGAAGGTCAATTCCGTCCCTTGAATCCAGAAGAATTAGAGATGATTAAAAAACACTTAGAGAAAAGTGGATAAAACAAAAAAAGCTTTATGTTTAAAGCTTTTTTATCTTCTTTAACTCATATGTAAGATAATTCCAATAATCCAATTAAGAGCAGAAAGAACAATAGCTACAATAGCTATAATTTTTTCTGTTTTATAATCAAGCCCAGATTCTTTTTGACATGAGTTAGCTTCTATTATAGCAAGAGCTCCTAAAACAATACCTACCACTGGAATCAAAAGACCAGCTACGATTGATAGGATACCTATATTACGTGAGGTTTTATTCTTTTCTTGCATGTTTAAAAACTCCTTAAAATTTGATCAAATTAATTATACCTTACAAAGCAATTTTATCTATTGTATAGAAGATAACTAAAAATTTTTTTCGGCCAAAAAATCGTTAAAAATGTACATTATTTACGTGAAAACTAAAAATTTTTTCAAATGTACATTTTTGTTTTTTACTTTGATAAATAAAAGTATTTTGCTATTTTTTGGCATTTTCGCTATAGCCCCTGTTCACTGAAAAGCTTTTTTTTTACTACAAATAACTAATTCAGTTGTATCAAGGGTTTTAGCCTTATCAAGTCAATTGTACATAAATTTTTAGTTTTTCATATAAAAAATACAACAAAGACCAAGCCACATTTTCATGGTTTGGTCTTTCTAAACTTTCTTAAAAGGCCTGAGATAGTACCTTTTCTATCTTCGTAATGTTACTCTATTGAGAATCAATAACCTTCTTGATCATTCCAATTATCTCATTTTTTTTATTCTGCTGTTGGAATTTTACATTCAACCCTTCTTCTTTTAGAGCTTCAAAAAATCTTCTTGCACTTTCAATTCGGAGCTTTTCTTCTCCACGAATAGAGGTATCTTTATTGACATCTTTTGTCTCAATAATGAGGTTAATTTCTAGCTCACCATCATCCTTTTGAAGAACATACATAAAGTCTGGACTGGTCGTTCCGCCAAAGTATAAAGGCACTCTGATACTGCGACGAGGAATCTTCCCAAAGACGACAACTTCTTCAATGTTACTGCGCTCAATGTTTAACTTTTCTAAGTTAGAATCATAGACGAAACTATCATAAAGAAATTTTTCAGGAACGATTTTTGAATCATCTCTGTAGACACCGATATTTCCTTGGATAATATTTTCTCGAGGGGTGCCATCTAGATTTGTAAGAACGGTATCGCCTAGTCCAACATCCATTTTTTTGTAACTGAATCGATTAACGAAAGTCAGCTCAAGCCATTCCTGGTACTTACTAATAAAATTCGAAAGAGTTTTTTTATTGAAAAAATCATCTGGAATCTTATTGCTTCCAGCGTACTCAGTAATGGCCTTATGAATGATTGTGATGGGCAGATTAGTTGCTTTATGGAGTCTCTTC
>CAJPSM010000008.1 GCA_905373305.1 uncultured Streptococcus sp.
ATACACTTCTCCTATTCTATGTAAGAAATCGTCTGGGATATTTAATGTTTTGTATATATTACCTCTTGGGGAATATGTAGCATTTGGATCGAACTCATCATTTATAAACATTGAACCGAAATCATAAATATATTGACGGAATACCAACGGATCATTTATTAAGACGGCTATTGTTAACATTACTGCAAATAAATCTTTTTGACCAATACCCATATGGTATTCTCTTTCACTCAATACTTCCTCTGGAAACAATGACAATAAAATATCTTTAGTTAATTCACTGGTAACATTTGATAAAAAAGTTCTATTCCCATGTGCAATATTATTTCGGTATTCTTGTAAAAGCGACAACATAGAGACAAGCATTTCTTTTGCACTTTCATCATCGATTGAAAAACTAGTAAAAAATTGATTAGCAATGTATTTTTTAATGTCATCTTGACAAATTTTATACCAATTAATTGCAGTCCCAAAATATATTCCACTAGTTGCAACCCATGGAGGAATCGTATCATGATTTTCCTTATAATGCTTAATTGATGCACTATTTTTGTTGTTTTCAATTTGATTTCTTATATTTTGAATTTCAGATTTTCTATCTAAACTACCATTTGAACGATAGTTTCTAAAATCTAAATAAGAATCAATTTCTGTAGTGTACTTATGAGCAATTTTATAAGATAGTTTTGTTTTTAATGATTTTTCAATGTATATAATATACTTAAATAACAAGTTGTTTAATGCCTGATCCAGGAGAAAAATACGATGAATAGATGAAAACTTTACTTCTTCTTTAAATCTTTCTAATTGAAATTCTTCATCAAAGTAAACTCCAAAAATATCTTTATAACCGTTTACAATTCCATAATATGATATGCTTTGAAGAACTTCCTTCGTTAGCTTATCATTTTCGATAAGAATTCCCTTCTTTTTCATTCTATCCAATTGTTGGGAATATGTTATACAGGGTCTATCAGCCACAAAAGAAAACCTCCTATCAAAATGATAAGAGGTAGTTTCCTAGCCACATCCGTAGCCATTCAATTCACTCTTATCGTAACATCATTTTATCTCCATGTCAAGTTAAAAATCGTCAATTCTTACTAAATCACCTTTTCTTACTTGAATATCTTTAGGCTCTAAGGGCTCGATTTCATCTTCATTGACATTAATTACTAACTTAGTTTGTCCACCTGACAAAAAGTTAGTAACAGAGAATGGAGAACCCTCCTCTATATTTTGAGCAATTGAAAACCTTTGGAAAACTTCAGTGATTACTAAATTTGCTTTAGTGAAATCATATTTCCCTAAACTGTTGCCTTCCAAGTCTTTAATATCTGGGCCTGGTTCAAAAACAGTTATTCTCGTGCCTTCTTCTATATCTCCCGTCTCATATCCTCTGTCAATCATAATTGTAAAATCATCAATTATACGAATAACTTTTGCAAGTTCCATCTTAATTCTCCTTTTAAATTTCTATTAACTATCTAATACCTTTTATAACAGTTGTTCTGAAATGTATCTTCATTTAGCCATGTGGACAAAAAGAACCTTTTATATTCCTAATTTTTGAAAAGATATAATTATTTCTCTTTTTCATTATATCTTTTTTTAATGCTTTCTTCAACAAAACTATCATTTTAACATTATAATTTTTTGTTGAGTTTCAGTTGATAATAAAAAGCACTTAGAGCAATCTAAGTGCTACATTCCAGGTATCCAATCTTTTATTTCTTTCAAAATTTTATAAGCCTGTTTCATCTTAGAGTTATCCTCCAAATATTCAATACCTTTAGTTGTAATCCTAACAAGAGACAAATTCTCAATATACACTTTCCCAGACATGTCTCCAGTTACACAAGTACCTGTCAAAAATCCATCATCAAATAGATTACGATAGACATCCATTAAGTAAAGATGGGGGATTTCTAGAGCTGAAGCGTTTATTTCATTTTCATCTGCTAGATCCCCATCCTTCATTTTCTGAAAATAATAACTAAGAATTTTATAAACAACTACCCAATAATCATTTTTTGCCATGAATACTGTCTCCTTTTTTAAAAGTATAATCCTTTGTGCTCCACTTTATTATAGCTCTTTTGCTATCTTCCTGCAATAAAACACGTTTTATCTATTTCTTCTCTGTCGCATGTATCTTGCCCTTCAAAACTAATCATTTTCTGATAAATTGAAAGGTTTTTATCCCCTTTTTGTCTGAAGTGCTCCGACTTGGAAAAAGTTCCCTTCACCGGTACCCTACTGGCCAAAATGATTTTTCAAAAAGAGGGGGGAGTCAATATCCTTTCAATTCCACAAATCTTTTAGCGATTACCTTTCTACGGCTATTTATATAACGAGTAGTTTTATTTAGTTTCTCTGCCACGTCTTCCCAAGTCGCACCAGCTTCTAAATATCTCATTTTAAAAATTACTAGATCACTTTCAATTAAGTTTTCCATCAAGGTATCTACAACTAGTTTGAAGCCTTCTAAATATCTTAGTGTTTGGTCTTCTTCAATTCTAATGATGGTTGCTTCAGTAGAACTATATACTGTCTTGCCTTTCCCACCAGTATAATCTTCAGTGCTATGTTTCTTATTATGTATCAGTTCCTGTCTTCTCAAATAAATTTTATTAGCAATCGTTCTATATCGCCCTAACTCAATATCTATCCCGTCCAGGTCTCTGTTACTCAGCTCGTACATCGGTAAGTACCTCCACTTAAATTTTAAAAATTATTTATCTTGCAATTTGTCAAATTGTAAATTCTGTCAAACTGACAAAAAATGCTGAAAGCCTACTAATACTCAAGTTAGAAGGTATTGCTGTTTTAAGTTTGACAACTCTTCAATATGACAAGTTCAAGGGAAATTTCTTTAATTTATCCCCTCAGTTTCTCATATCTTACATTCTGTGAAACTCACTCCATTCTGTAAACCCCTGATATACCTTGCTTTCAAGCTATTACTTCTTTTCAGTTTATGCTTACTTTGTTATGTGAAACTTAGTAAAGCATAAAAGTAGGACTAGCGATATCTCTTCTGTTTCAGCCATATATCACTAGCCTTACTTAATTTGTTCCCTATTTTTCTAAATACACCTTGATGTCCCGATATTCCTTAGAAAAATTCATCCATCCGCTAGAATCAGGGGTTAAAAATGGTAGGACAGTAAGCGGACTTACTTCTGTTCGATATGGCGATAGAGAATGTCTCTGACTTATTTCTCTGACTACACCTGTATGAATTTCTTCTACATCCTTCTTCAGTTCTTGAATTTCATCGTATGCGTCCAGAATTCGGCTAAGTATCGTTCGGTATTGTTTATAGATCTTCTTAGTTTCCATCCGTTGCTTAGTTTCTTTAAAAATGTATTCAAAGATAACTGCATTAGCTTCTGAAAAATCACTATTATATTTTTCCTGAAGAGAATTAATAGCTTTTTCCATCTTTTCCAGCTGCTCTAAAGATTCTAAGTTATTTGACAAAAAAGAATCTATGTTCTCAAATGAGACTGCTTGATTGCCTAACAGGCTTTTCCTTTTTTCGCTTAACTGTTCTCGTGCTGAATTAATCTTACTTTTTTTATTATCTAGATCATCCAGTGTTTCAAATACTTGATTAATATCCATTTCTTTCTCCTAGTTCCATTGAATAAAGTAACCACAATCTTCTTCAACTTTTTTTACATCAAATCGGGTATGTAAAATCAACCGTTTCCCAAAATAGTCATTCGCATCCGCCCAGCTAAGTGTATCTTTCTTTCGGTCAAACAAAGTAACAAAGTTTTCTAGATCTCCGATAAAGCCTTTTTTGTCACCTTTATTCCCTAATGTTGTATCATCTACAATTAAAAAGTTATCTACAAAGAATGTTTCACTTGTTCCTGTCTCTTTATCAACTTTAAGAAGATAATTTCCTGAAGTGTCTTTCATTTTTTCTAAGATACTAAATAGTGATTGACTAACAACCATAGATACATTGCGCTCTGGATTGATTAAAGAAACAATAGATTTCAAGTCGTCCATACTTGTAGCAGTCTGCACTTTCGCAGTTTGGAGAATTTTCCCAATCTCTCTATTTCGTGTTCTACGTTTTAATTTAATAATCTTCTTACCAAGAAAATCCGTTAAATTATATTGGCCATCATCTAATTGCTCCTGTGAAAAATCAAGTTTACCACTGAATAATTTAACTAAGTAATCAACGCTGATAGTTTTCTTTTTATCTGCTTCTGTTCTCTCAACCGAATTTTCGCTAACTTCTTGTAATGAATCAGATTCAAAGTCAGTTACTTCATACTTCCCACCACGGGTACGAGTCACAATAACATTTACTAGATCAACCAATTCTTTACGTTGATGTTCATCTTCGTAACTATCAAGGATTGGTTTTTCAATGAGTACATGATTATTTTCTACGTTCATCCCTCTAGTGTTATAACCCGTACTTCGGATATAAGCTTCTAGATTTTCTTTTTGTTTAGCTAAGTTAGTTGTCATTTTTTTGCTCCTTCATCTTTTAATATCTGATTTTTGTTTATAATTTTTTCTAAAATTCTTTGCTCTTAGCTTTTCTTTTATGACTCTCCGAGCCTTTAGAATCATTTTTTCTAGATTTTGGTTTGTCTTGTTTGTTAGCATATTTTTCTAGTATTTCTTTTTTCCGTTTTTCTAAGTTATCATCATCTTTTTTGCACTTTGCAAATATTTGTTGTCTTTTCTTTGGATCCATAGAAAACTTATTGGCTACCACATACCCTAAAGAAATATCTCCTGACATAATACTCACCCCCTTTCTATGCAAACAAAAAGGGACATACCACTAGCATTATATGCTTACGGTATGTCCCTGAGTTGTTCTCAATAGACTTATTTTTTAGTTTCTTTTTTGACTAGATGGGTAAATTTTCCATCTGAGTAGAATAAAGTAATTTCTCCAAAACTTGGAACTTTTTCTATCTCTATTATACCACATTTTTCATAGACAACAAAGCCTTTTTCTGTTGCAAATCGCATTTTATCATCATTCATTGATATTCTCCCCTCACTGTGTTTATAGTGTATCTCTTATCTTTGATCGTAAAAGCCTTGAAAGTGTTCCCTTCTAAACCTTTCAAAATTCTACTTGAATTTCTAGCATTGTATACCGTTCGCAGTTCACTACTATCTAGGTTCGTGTTGAAAATCGTAGTTTCTCGATTATTGATAATATCAAACAAGAAATCCTGTTCCCAATCGCTCTTAGGTGTTACCGTCCCATTTTTTGCCCCCAGGTCATCGATGATTAGAAAATCAACATCAACAAGCTTTTTAACCGCCTCATACTCTGTTAAATTTGCATTTCTTCCATAAGCCCAGCCTTCTTTTATCTGCTTGATAATCTCGGTTAAGCTGACAAACAAGACACTCTTAGGCTCGTTCTTCTCTCTGAAGCTCTCATTGATTTCTTTGGCCAGGGCAAGAGATAAATGACTTTTCCCTATTCCTGTGCTACCGCTGATTAAAGTATTTCCTGTCATACCTGCAAGGTACTTCTGGACTTGCCCCTTTACAAACTCTAACATCTGATGCTCTTCTGTCGTCTTAACAAAGAAATTATCAAACGTTGCCCCCTTCAACTCGTTAGGAATCGTACTGTCACGCATTAAGACATCATAAGTTTTAAAGTAAGCCTGTCTATCCTCGAACTGCTGTAATAAGTCTTGCTCTTTTTGTTTAATCTCTCCCTTCACACACTCCGGGCAAAATGCTTGTACTTTCCTTTCTGAACTCCCTAACACTGGTACAGAAATTTCCCAATAATTTACCTGGTGAATATCGCAAACTTTATCCAATATTTTTCTGTTATTAAATTCTTTAAATTTTTCCTTCATCTTTGTAACTCCTAAAATGGTAGGTCTGGGAAGTTATCTTCCGACTTCCCTTTTATGGTTTTAGGCTTTTGATTCAAATAACCGTCAAACTTAGATCCGAAAAGTGTTTCAGGTCTCAGATATTTAGAAAATTCAGGACTATCCTTCCATTCTGCCGTTTTAATATCTATCACCTGTTTAAAATCTTCAAGTGTATAGCCTTCTTTGAATCGTGCTAGTAAAAGCCTTTTTGTCTTATCAACAAATTTATACCGCTTATTAGCTACTTGATTCAAATAAGCAATAGGAATCCAAAGTTCTTTATGTTTTGTTTTCTCTAAATCTTTTCTAGCGTTTTCTTCAAGCCAAGTAGGAAAAGTGAAGTCGGGATTTCCCGACAATATATTATCTAAATATAAATTATTACTCTTACTATTAACTCTATTCTCTTTCTCTATCTCTATCTCTGTTGGACACAAGTTGGAATTTGTCCAACTATTTTGGACATTTTCCAATCTTGCCACATTTGGGGCTTGTTTTCGCTGTTCACGTTTATATTTAGACCAGTTTGTTTCACTCTCAACCATGGCTTTTGCTTGCGATAATGTAGCATGGCCATCATCATCAATCTGAATCAGTCCACATCTTGTAAAATATGCTACTGTCATATTGATATCATCTTCAGAAACATCTAGTTTTAAAGCTAATTCCTGTACCAAACTATCAAAATAGCCTTCATAGTATAAAATACAGTCATCTTCTAAACTTTCCAACATAAGACGGATATAAATCACTGTCATAGTGTAGCCACCAGGCATATTTTTAAGTCGTTTAATAAAAAGATTATCAAAAAACTTCTTATCAACTTTTAACCAAAAATATATTTTAGTCTTTGCCATCATCTACCCCCAGGAACTTCAAAATATCCGTAACTTTGTAATAGACTTTTCTAGTATCTTCTAGTGGTGGTTGGTAACGTCTTAGTCCTGCACCTTCCCACTTTTGCAAAGTTTTGTATTTTATATCTAACTCGTCCATAGCTTCTTGTGCTGATATTAAACCAGTTAGTCGTGGTTTAGGTTGTTCTCGAACTGCTAGATAGTTTTCTATAACCGTGCTTATTCTATTAGTCAAATCATGTTCGCTTTCTTTACTCAAACTAAACATACTTAGCCCCCTTTACTGACCATTCCAAGCTGAATATATCGCCCATAATCAGGGCTTAAATCCTCGCTAGTTGTTTCAATCGTCTGTGTACTTTCTCGCTCGATTTGAGCGCTTTTTTTGCGGTCTCGGTGATTTAGATAAAGCAGTAAGCCAATCAGTACCACCGTAAAGATTACCGATTGTATATTGGTCAAATCTAATTCATTCATGCTATGCCCTCGCTTGGTAATTCTTGATATAATTTACTTGATAGCTTCGCTCCATCTTCAGAAAGTCGTACACCTCTTCTGGAGTTACTTTATCATCTAAAAAGTCAATGATGAACTGAAAGAGATTCGGATGTCTATCCTTGATTTTAGTCATTCGGTTGTCAAATTCTGATTGTGTCATGTTATCTAGGTCTAGAGTCATATTTTTCTCCATTAGCCTTTCCTTGTACTTTTTCTTGCCTGTTTTCTATATGGTATGCTTCACCACTCCAAACGCTGGGCGATTGCCCCAAGTTGGCGAACGCTTGTAGCGGTGTTTCGTGAGTAATTACCCATCTTTCAGCTAAACAAGGTCTTAGAATCACCCTGTCAGCGCTTGATTTCAAAACCTTTTCTAATTGCTTGCCTGCTCTTCGGTTTTTCTTTATGTATTTGATAGAATAGATATTTTTTGATATAATCAAAGCATAGAAAAAATTTCTATACTCTGAATTGTGTCGCTTGCTCGCCTTGGCCAAAATTTGAGCAAGTGATTTTTTTATTTTCTTTTTGCATGATTACTACCTGACTTTGGTTTATAAAGCAAGTCTTTACTTTCGATAAGATCTAGAATCCAACTGATTCCCTGTTCTACTGTTTCAAGAAATGCGCCCAGGTCTTCACTGTCCAAGTTCTCGTAGTTCATACAAAGATATTCGGCTAGTTGTCTGTCTTTCTCAACTAGCTTTTTAAAATCCTTGGGATACTTAGGAATTTCTAACCCCTTGGCATTTGTAACTGTCTTAAAATCATTTTCCATTTTCTATACTCCTATACTTTAAAAATTAATTCCTTAATTTCTGAATACCCCCTATTCAAGTTAATCATAGCTATTGCCATATCTTCCAAACGTTGGTAGTTTGTCAGTTCTGCACTTGTCAAGCCATCAATACCGTTCTTACTTTCTCGCTCCTTCATGAGTTGCGCTTTATTCTTCCCTGTCACTCCCTTTAGTAGTAAGTTTGTAAGAGTACTATAGGCATGCTTGGGGGCTTTCTCCCATGTTTGAATAGCTTCAGTTAAGCTTTTACGCTTTGGCTTTTCCAGTTCTCTTTGAAGATAGCGTTTAGAAAGTTCATTACGCATTTCAAAAAAGGCTTTGACTAGGTTCTTCTTAAACTCTTTTACGGGGTCTGTATTTCGTAAGTAAGTGATCAGCAATGTTGCTTGTTGCTCGTTCAAAATATAATCCCGTACATTTTGCCCACTCTCTGAAGGTGAAATTTTAAATGTCACCTTTCCAAAACTCTCAAAGTCCTCTCGGTGCTTATTCAGCAAAATCTTCAAATGTCTGTGCTTAATTTCAGCACATTCTGCTACGATACTGCTCAGTGTATACGGCTCTTTCTTGCCGTCCATATAAACCAATTCCATTAGTTCGCTCCTTTCTTCTTATTGCTCGTGCTTGCCACCTAAAACAGTACCAAGGTAAAGCATTAAAGTAGGGTAAAATCGGAGAAAATGCACCCCTACAAATCCTTGATACTGCCATAGGTAGCAAGTACCTGAATCTAGCAAAAATTAGCTAGTCTGATAAATCAATCCCCTGTGCTAAAGTACCACATGAGAAATTTATAAATGTAAGATAGTATTACGATTGTGTTGCTCCTTTCTAACTATAAAATAGTTCATCTATGGTTATGTCTGATTTGATTTCTGCAACCATTGACTTAATCGCTAGGCGTTCTTTGTCATTGAATGGTGTTTTTCCTAATTCTTTGTTGTTATAAGACTGCAAAGAAATACCTAACTTGTCCGCCATCTGTTGCTGTGTAAACCCTAACATAACCCGATAGCCTTTTAATTTACTCATAGGTTCCCTCCTTTCTTAGAAAATCTCCCTCCATGAATAGATTGAAAGTGTGAAAAGTTGGATTATGCACATTTTTCCTGTGCTTGATTGTATAATACACAATTATTTTTCTAATGTCAACTATTTTTTTAAATTTTACACAAAAAAAATGTACTTTTTGAAAAAATAGTTTATAATCATCTATGAAAGGCGTGAAAAACATGAATAGATTAAAAGAATTAAGACAAGAGAAAAAGCTATCCCAAAAGGAATTAGCTGAAAATATCGGAGTTCATTATCGAACTCTTCAAAATTGGGAAAATGAAGAAAGCCAAATCAAACCAGAAAAAGCAAAACAATTAGCTGATTTCTTTGGAGTAAGTGTTGCCTACTTGCTAAATTACTCAAATAGTAAAAAAGACCCATTTGATGGTTACATCCCAACACCAAGAGAGTATCGTTCATGGCAAGAATTTGACTATATGCAATTGTCAAAAACCGATTTAGATTTTTATGACTATGAAAAATTAAGAAAGCATCTTGATCCATTCGCTCTAGAATTGATGCTTAACTACTTTTTCTGCACCGATGATGAAAGAGAACTGCTTAGAACTATTGCAAAAAAATTCGCAAAGAAAGATGCAGTATCATTTAAAAAAAATAACGACAAGTAATATTATTTAAAATACTGATAAGGAGTAAGCCCCATGGGATTTTTTGACACTGTAAAACAAGAAGGTAGTTTTTCTACTGCATCTGGAGTAAATGGACTACACTACGTTGTCCTTCAGGTAACTTTAAAAGAAAAGTTTTTCGGCACTGGATCAGGAAACCTTACAGAATTAGAAGATGTTATCAATAAACAAGCTTCTAAAGGTTATCGCCTGCATACAATCACAACCGCCAATGGTGGAAGCAAAGGTTTAGGCGGTGGTGACCGCATTCAAGCCACAATGGTATTTGAGAAGATTATCTAATTAATATCCTTTATAAGCTCCATAATCGCTTTATTTTCCTATCTGGTTATTTTACTGATAGTCCTCTTAAAATCGAAAATAGAGGAGTTCTCGTAGCTCCTAGCATAGTATAAACTCAAAACCTTTTCTAATTGCTTGCCTGCTGATGGAAAGGAATACTATGCAAATAAAACAAATCACAAAAAAAGACGGTTCAATAGTATATCGTGCTAATGTCTATCTTGGTGTTGATAAAGTCACTGGAAAAGATGTAAAGACAAGCATAACAGGAAGGACAAAAAAAGAAGTTAAGCAAAAGACAAAAGAAGCTGAAATTGCTTTTTTACAAAATGGATCTACTAGATTCCAGGCTGCAAATATTACTACTTACAAGGAATTAGCTTCCTTATGGTGGGAAAGTTACAAGCATACAGTAAAACCTAACACACAATTAAACGTTAGAAGACTGCTAGATAACCATATCTTACCTTTATTTGGCTCTTATAAGTTGGATAAACTAACTACTCCACTTATTCAAAATGTAGTCAATAAACTTGCTGACAAAACCAATAAAGGGGAAGAAGGTGCTTTTTTATACTACGATAGCTTACACGCTTTAAATAAGCGTATTTTGCAGTATGGTGTAGTTATGCAAGCTATACCGTTTAATCCTGCTCGTGAGGTAATATTACCTCGCAACACACAAAAAGAAAAGCGAGAAAAAGTAAAGCATTTTGATAATGAAGACTTAAAAAGATTTCTTCAATACTTAGATACTCTGGATGTAAGTAGGTATCGCTATTATTATGAGATTACACTTTATAAGTTTTTGCTTGCTACTGGTTGTCGTATCAATGAAGCTTTAGCCTTGTCCTGGTCTGATATTGACCTAGATAATGCCATTGTGCATATCACAAAAACACTAAACTATAATCAAGAACTCAATAGTCCTAAATCAAAATCTAGCTATCGTGATATCGATATAGTTCAAGCGACTGTTAGTATGCTGAAGCAGTACAAACATAGACAAGTACAAGAAGCTTGGCAACTTGGGCGCTCTGAAACTGTAGTCTTTTCTGACTTCATAAATGAGTACCCCAATAATCGAACCTTACATACTAGGTTAAGAACCCACTTTAAACGGGCAAACGTCACTAATATAGGTTTTCATGGCTTCAGACATACACACGCTAGTTTATTGCTTAACTCTGGAATACCCTACAAGGAACTTCAGCACCGTTTAGGACATTCCCAATTATCTATGACCATGGATATATACAGTCACCTCTCAAAAGAGAACGCAAAAAAAGCAGTCTCATTCTATGAAACTGCACTAAAAAGTTTATAACTGAACAAATAACTGAACAAACCCAGAAATCAACATTTTAAGACAAAGCAAAAAGCCCACTCTTGTAGGCTTCTTACAATATAAAGTCTTATCTTAAAGCATTTTGTTGTAGAATTCAACGACAAGTGCTTCGTTGATTTCTGGGTTGATTTCGTCGCGTTCTGGCAAGCGAGTCAATGAACCTTCTAATTTTTCAGCATCGAATGATACGAATGCTGGACGTCCAAGAGTTGCTTCAACAGCTTCAAGGATTGCAGGCACTTTCAATGATTTTTCACGAACTGAGATCACTTGACCTGGAGTTACGCGGTATGATGGGATATCAACGCGTTTTCCGTCAACAAGGATGTGACCGTGGTTTACGAATTGACGAGCTTGACGACGAGTAGTCGCAAGACCAAGACGGTAAACAACGTTATCCAAACGACGTTCCAAAAGAAGCATGAAGTTGAAACCTAGGATTCCACCTTTGATTTTTGTAGCTTGTACGAACAAGTTACGGAATTGTTTTTCACCTACACCGTAAGTGAAACGAAGTTTTTGTTTTTCAGCCAATTGCAAACCGTATTCTGACAATTTAGAACGGTTGTTTGGTCCGTGTTGTCCTGGTACGTAGTTACGACGTGCCAATTCTTTACCTGTACCTGTAAGTGAAAGGCCAAGGCGACGAGCTTGTTTCCAAGATGGTCCTGTATAACGTGACATGTGTATGTCCTCCTGATATAAATAATATTTCGGTGGAAATAGTCACTTAGAAAGCCCTGATTCGTGCAGATGCCCTTCGCCTAAACAGCCAAGGTTACTTGTCATAAGACACCTGTTGACGAGCTTCATGCTTTCCTGCTGCTATTTCACACAAAGGCTATTGTACCATGAAAAGCTAGATTTGTAAAGGGATTTTACAGTTTTATTTCAAATTGAGACAGAATGTAAACTTGCTACCTAAGCCATACTGACTTTCTGCTGTGATTTCGCCACCAAGCTGATGGGCTAGCTCTCGTGCAATCGCAAGACCTAAGCCATGACCACCTGTTTTCATATTGCGCGAAGTTTCTACACGATAAAGTCGTTTAAAGATCTTTTCCAAATCCTCAGGAAGGATCCCCTGGCCTTCGTCTTTCACACTGATTGTCAGCTCTTGTTCTGTTAATTGGGCAAGAACCTCAATTCTGGTTCCTGGTTCTGAATATTTAAAGGCATTGTTTAACAAATTGACTAAAATGCGAGAAAGTTTGTCAGAATGGCTCTTGATTTTTGCCGACTCAGGTGATACTTGAATGTAAACATCTCGCTCCTCTTGTTCAATTTGGAGTTGAAATTCACTCATTGACTCAATCAGCAATTGATCTAAAAAGACCTCTTCGACTTCTTCATCAGCAGTTTCTTGAGGTTGTGTATTAAGAGTCAAAACATCCAATTCCTCTACTAGCTTGTTTAGACGCTCAGTTTGCCGACCAATCGTGGCTAAGTAGTGGAGCCGCTCCTCTTCCTTAATCACTCCATCTAGAATTCCCTCCACAGTAACCTGAATGGAGGTAATGGGAGTTTTAATATCGTGAGAGAGCTGCGCAATCATCATTCTCTTTTCTTGCTCGCTCTCATCAAGTGATTGAAAGGTAGCTTGCAAATTGTGGGACATGTCATTAAAAGCCTGGCCCAGCTCTTGAAATTCTAATGGTCCTTTGGTTTCAATTTCTGTGCTGAAATCCTTGCTAGCTATATCCTGAGCTTGTTTTTTCAAATGTTTCAGAGAAGAGAAAACAGGCGACAAAAGAAAGATGCTCACTGCAGCGCCGATAAAACTAGCAATCAAGGTCATTCCAACTAGAAAGTAAACTTCACTTTTCTCGATCAACATTCGTTGGACTGCCCAGAAAACGACCAAAATCGTTAGCAGAGTCGAAACTAGGTACCCCACTAAAATATAGTTTTTTAATTTCATTTTCTACCTCTTGGTCTTTCCATCTTATAGCCCAAACCCCAAACAGTTTTGATAGCAGGAGTATTTGAATTTGTATACTTGGTCAACTCTTGCCTCAAAGCATGGATATGAACATTGAGTGTATTGGTATCATCCACATAGTCCTCTTGCCATACCTTCTCGTAAAGTTCCGTCTTTGAAAAGACTCTCTCAGGATTGCTGGCCAATATCCATAAAAGTTCAAAGGATTTCACTGTCAATTCCAAAGGTTGCTCCCCTATGCGAACCTCATGAGTCACATGGTTGATTACTAAGTCACCAAGCTCGATCTGCTCTGTCTCTCTTCCTCGGCTAAGGCGACGCAAGATATTATTCACTCTTAAAACCAATTCGCGTGGGCTAAACGGTTTGGCTATGAAATCATCTGCCCCCAAACTTAATCCATAAATCTTATCCTGCTCGCTTGTCTTAGCAGTTGTAAAGAGGAAGGGTTGATCAGGAGCAATATATTGAACTTCACTGATAAAATCATAACCGTCCATATTGGGCATCATGATATCTGTGATGATGAGGTCAATAGATTTTTTTCTGAAAAGTTCTAATCCCTCCTTGCCATCATGGGCGACTAAAACATCGTATCCTGCCTGTAAAAGATAGCGGTTTTGAATATCTAGAATATCTAACTCATCATCAACCAGCAAAATTGTCTTTTTCATCTGACACTCCTTTGATAAAAACAGTGTTATACTTGCTTTAGTATAACACTATTTTCTCTAATGTTTAAATGATTTGAATCTTAATCTTCTCGTTTGGTTGTCAAACCCAAGAGTCCAACAAGACCTGCCAAGGCTAGACCAAAGATACCAAGGCCAGCTGTAGCCGTTTTAGCTTCCCCAGTATTTGGTAGCATCGCTTTATCATCTTTTTTCATCATATTAGCCATTGGGCTAGAAGCTGGTTGATCTACTTTCATATCTGACATATGGTGATTTGTACCCATCATACCCTCAGTCATACCTGTAGAGCCTGTTTCAGAAGGCTTCGTATTCATCTGACCTTGTTGAGATGGTATTGTCGCCATTTCTTTTCCACGAAGCTGAATCGTTACTTGACGAGTTGCGATAAGATTGGTCAAATCTGGTTTTCCATCTTTAGAACCATAGACCTTAACAGTAGCTAGATACGTATGGGTTCCGTTAGCTCGAAGTTGATCCAGCAAGGCCTGACCATCTTTGCCAACCGTATTGCCATTCAAATCCACTTCGTAGAAATATTGACCTTTAGCCAAGCCTTCAAGTGGCAATAGGGCAGGATTTTTAGCTGTTCCGTTGTCTGACCATGGAGCTTTGTCTGAAGCTTTTAACAAGAGGCGAGTCAACATACCATCTCCACCAAAAGCTTCGTATGGAATAACTTGGTTGACACCGGCCAAGAATGGACCTGGAACATTTGCTTTGTCAAGGTAGCTAGCTGGAACATCAATGCTATTTTTGATGTTATTAGCAACAGAGTCTTTAACCTGATTTGGTGTGGTCAAGCCATTCAAATTAACAGTCAAATCTTTAGTCGCTACCAGATTAGTTAAGTCAGGCTTGCCGTCTTTCGCACCGTACACTTTGATGGTTGCCTTATAGCTTTGTGTACCATTTTGTTTCAAAAGGTCAAGCAGCTCTTTATCAGATTTACCTTGGGTGCCTGCTAAATCCACTTCATAGAAGTAAAGGCCTTTGCCCAATTTCTCTACTGGTGGGAGAGCTGGATTTTTGGCTGAGCCGTTGTCTGACCATGGAGCCTTATCAGATGCTTTCAAGATAAGACGAGTCAACATGCCGTCACCAGCGAAGAATTCGTATGGAATGACTTGGTTGACACCAGCTGTGAATGGCCCTGGGAAATTAGCTTTGTCAAGGTAGCTAGCCGGAACATCTACTGTGTCTTTGGTGTTGTCAGCTACGCCTTTTTGCACTTCAGCTGGGGTAGTCAAACCGTTCAAGTTGACATCCAAATCTTTAGTCGCTACAAGATTGCTCAAGTCTGGCTTGCCATCTTTCGCACCGTACACTTTGATGGTAGCCTTATAACTTTGAGTGCCGTTTTGTTTCAATAGGTCAAGCAACTCTTTATCTGATTTTCCTTGAGTGCCTGCCAAATCCACTTCATAGAAGTAGAGACCTTTGCCCAATTTTTCTACTGGTGGAAGAGCGGGGTTTTTAGCTGAACCATTGTCTGACCATGGAGCCTTGTCTGATGCTTTCAAGATAAGACGAGTTAACATACCGTCACCAGCGAAGAATTCGTATGGAATGACTTGGTTGACACCAGCTGTGAATGGGCCTGGGAAGTTAGCCTTATCCAAGTAAGTAGCTGGAACATCTACTGTATCTTTGGTGTTGTCAGCCACACCTTTTTGCACTTCAGCTGGGGTGGTTGCTGGCTGCGCTTCACTGGCTTCACGGTCTTGCCCAGAAACTGTAGACGCAGGACTTTCCACAGGTTTAGCTGCATCTTCTGTTTGTTTCTTAGAGTCAGGTTGGGCTTGCACTTCTTCTTTTGGTGCTACTACTTGGTCTTTAGCATCGGTATCCGCTTTTTCTGAAGAGTCTGTAGCATCCAAACTTGTTTTAGGTGTTGGAACAGACTGTTCTGAAGGAAGAGCTGTATCGACTGCTTCTTTGAGAACCTCTACTGGCAAGTCGCTCTTTGTACTCACAGAAGTAGCATCTGGCACAACTTGAGCAGGAGTCGGATTGACAATGTCAGCACGTGCAGAACTTGGTTGACCGACTAGGACAAAAAAGCCACTGGCTACAACAACTGAAGCGACACCGACACTGAGGCGGCGAATAGACCAACGAGTATATCTCTGATTTGGATTGAATTTCATAGGATTCTCCTCAGAACTTTCTTTTTTTGATGACTCTAGTATAATCTCCTAAAATTAAAAAGGATTAAGAAAAAGTTAAAATTTTTCTTAAATCCCTCTTATAAAATACTTATATTGACTCAATAATCCTTGGGAAAGAGGGTAGCCCTCCCTTTCCTACTCACTCAGTTCAGCTAGAGTGTCCAAATGTTGGTTATTAATGACTGCCATGATGTAGGCATCTGCCTGCAAGAGGTCATTGGGTCCAAATTGGACATCCAGAGGAGCATTTTCGTAGGAACGAAAACCAAGTACATTGAGATTGTATCGCCCACGTAAATCTAGCTGGCTAAGGCTTTTCCCCGCCCAAGATTGGGGGATTCTCATCTCGACAATCGATACATTCTTGTCCAGCTGAAAGACGTCTACGCTGTTATGAAAGAGGATGGTCTGCGCTAATGAGCGCCCCATTTCAAACTCTGGTGAGATAACTGCGTCTGCACCGATTTTTTCTAGAACTTTTTTAGCTGTATGGCTTTTGACCTTGGCAATGACGGTCGGCACCCCTAGACTTTTACAGTGCATGACAGCAAGAACACTGGATTCTAGATTTTCCCCCGTTGCGACAACCACGGTATCGCAGGTGTCAATTCCAGCTGATAGAAGGAGTTCTTCATCCGTGATATCTCCAACAACCCCACGCGCCAGCACGGGTTCAAATTGATTAATGCGCTCCTCGTGGTCATCAATAGCAATGATATTCATATGATGCTTGGCAAGAGCAGCCAAAACACTACTCCCAAAAATTCCTAAACCTAAAATTCCAATTGTCCGATCTGACATCGTTCTTCCTTTCTTATCCGATAGTGATATCTGCTTTCATATAGTGAATCAAATCTTTCTTGTCTGGCTGATATTCTGCTAAACTGACCAGTAGTGTCAAGGGGCCAATACGACCGATAAACATCAACAACATAACGATACTGAGAGCTAACTTGCCTAACTCTGGTGTTAAAGTCGCCGTCACCCCAACTGTCGCAAGGGCTGAAATGGTCTCAAACATGAGGTAGATAAAGCGCGGATTTCCTTCTGCTGTTATCCCTAACAGAATCAAGCCCAGCAAGAATGTTAACAAGAAGATAATAAAGACACTGAAAGATTTTTGCACGGTTCGAGGTTCAATAGTTCTCCGAGCCACATTGGCATGAGGCAAGCCCAATAGTTCGCTACGAGCGAAGACCAACAGGACAAAGAAGGTCGTAATCTTGAGTCCCCCTGCTGTCCCTCCAGGCGCCCCGCCCAGAAACATCTGCAAGATGTAAATCAGTAAGGTAACTGGTCGAGCCTGGGTGTAGTCAATTGAAGCAAAACCTGCTGTTCTCATGCTGACGGTTTGGAAAAAGCTAACCAGCAGTTTTTCTGGAGCGCTGAGATTCCCAATCGTCCCAGGATTGTTCCACTCAATTAAGAGAGTCGATACTGTTCCAAAGAGCAAAATTCCCGCCGTTAGAAAGAGAACCAGCTTAGTATGGAAACGCAGACGGCGTTTTTTCTTTTTCCCAAACTGGGTCGCTAGGTCAAACCAGACCATAAATCCTAGACCACCCGTGATAATCAAGCCTGCAATCACTAAATTGATCAAGGGATCCGTTTGAAAGGCTAGCAAACTCGTACTTCCAAAATTATCAAATCCAGCATTACAGAAGGCTGAAATAGCCAAAAAGATAGAAGTTAAAATCCCTCGTCCCCAGCCAAATTCAGGAATAAAGCGGAAACTCAAGAGAAAGGCACCGAGTCCTTCCACCAGAAAAGTCGTCAGAAAGATCGAGCGGATAAAGTCCTTTAAAGACTGGGTTTCCCCATAACTAAAACTTTCTTGAATAGTCTCACGGCTACGAAGACTGAGCTTTTGTTTTCCTTGGATATAAAAGATTCCAATAAAGGTCATAAGCCCCAAACCACCGATCTGGATCAACAGCATGCAAATCAACTGGCCCCAGATATTGTAAGTAGAGGCCACCGGCTGGGTGAAGAGCCCTGTCACACAGACCATGGACACAGTCGTAAAGAGATGGTCAAAGTAGGTCGCTTGTGACGTTGCCACTTGCACAAAGGGAAGGCTTAAAAGGAGCGAGCCCAAGAAGATCACTAGGGCAAAACTTAAAAAGATGCGACGGGCTGGCGATAACCGTCCCAGTGTCGTCTTGATTTTTTCCAAAAATGATTTGAATAACATAACTACATTCTACCATAAAAACAGTAAGAGTACTCACATGTGGTGCGCAATGGCAAGACAGAGTTCGAGGGCCTTATCAAAAGCTTCTGAGCCCCAGTCACGACTGTCGTAGTTATCTAGATCTGCTAATGAATCTGCGGTAAAGAGCAACTCTCCCCATACAACCCCACGAAGCTGGGCTACTGCCGCAAGAGCAGAACACTCCATCTCCACAACAGCACAGCCTTCTTCCTTGCGATAGGCAACCTTTTCAGCCGTCTCTCGGTAAAAACCATCTGTCGTCCAGGTCATGACCTCCTCGTAAGGAATGCCTCTTTGTTCCAAGACTTGCTCAATGGCAGAGATCGCCTCAATCTGCATCTCCATATAACGAGAAGGCGCTACATAGTGGTAGCTGGTCCCCTCATCTCGCAGAGCGCGAACAGGGACGAGAAAGGCATTTTCCTCTATATCTGCTAGGACTCCACAAGTGCCAGTAGAAATGATTTGCTCCACACCATAGCCAATCAACCAATCCATAAACTGGGCTGCTGGGGCAGAACCAACGGGCGCTTGAGCTAGACAAATCTTCTCACCCTTGTAGTTGATGACGTATACTGGATAGGTTTTGGTGGCAGAAACGAACTCACCAACACAGTCCGCCCCTACTTCCTGAGCATAACGGTCAATCTCTTCCTCCAAAAATGCATAGATGCACTTCTTTGGCAACTTTAAGTCTAACCCCTCATGTGTTGGCATAAGGACCGCTTGGGGGTTATCGTCAAACTCTAAAATGGGAATCGCATGCTTCTGAATCATAGCCTACCTCCTCTAATTTTGTACTATTGTATCAAAAACTGACGGAGTGTCAAGGAGGTGTCTTTACATTTCCTCTAGTAACAACACAAAATTCTCCCTTCTCTTTCGAGAAAGGAGCTCTTTTGCTTATCCTTGTCCGCCAGGGGCTGGACCTGTGCCTTGAGGTCCCCCAGCCGGTCCACCGCCTCCAGGCATAGAGTTGACGATTTCCGTTTGTTTTTCGCCGTTGAGATAGATATCCCCGCCTGTGTAGGTCGCTGTTCCATCAAAGTCAAAACCTGTTTGACCAATCATTTTAATGGTTCCACCTGTAACCGTGATATTGCCGTTTGAGTCGATTGGATCTGTATCCCCTTGACCAACTTCTACTGTCAGGTTCCCACCGTTCATGGTGAAGAAGATTTCACTCTGTTGGGCATTTTTATTTGCTGCATTGACTCCATCATCTGTCGCATAGACATTGATATCGCCGTCGTTTATGGTGATGGATTTTCCTTCTATCCCTTCTGTTGAATTCTTAACGGTATAGGTACCGCTATCAATCACTAGGTTACCAGAAGCGTGAATTCCATCATCTCCTGCTGTGACTGTTATGGTATTGTTAGCCAAATACATATTGCCGACAGTCATATCGTCATCATTGTCGACCTTGACTCCATCCTCTTTGGCATCGATGGTCATGGTCGTACCAGTGATGTTGAGTTCATCATTGACATTAAAGGCATCGCCAACTGCTGTGATGTTATAGGTTCCACCCGTGATGTGGAGGGTGTCGTCAGCCTTGATACCATTGTTTTTCTTGCCATCTACATTGAGAGTTCCTTTCCCGTTGATGGTCAAATCTACCTTAGAAAAGAGAGCTGCGTCTGCTTTTTCGTCACTGTTAGAGCTTGAGTCAGAGAGACTGTTGGTGGTTCCCTCTGCTAGAGTCAAGTAGACATGGCCAGCTGATGTCGCAGAAATTGCTGCATTGGTATTGGTCATGGTCGCGCCTTTTAGGACTAGATGAACATCTGCAGACTTATCTGCCTCGACCTTGATCTGCACTCCGTCAGACTGACCTGAAATCACATAGGTTCCAGATTTTGTGATGGTCACTGTTGATTCAGAGACTGTCACCCCATCTCCAGAGACGTTTGCTGATGAGCCAGATAACTCAATCTTAGAAGCTGTGCTTTCATCATAAGAAGTATCATTGTCCTTCTCTGTAAAATAGGATGATTGGTTTGTCTTTGTTGCAGTTGTTGTGGCACTATTTGTCGTTGCATTGGTATTAGATGTAGTTGTTGACTGGGCACATGCTGCCAGCAGCACCATTGCCGTTAAACTCGTTGCGAGTAGGGTCCATTTTTTTGATTTCATGCCTTTTTCCTCTCCTTCGTATGATATAGCTAGACAGTCTACAGAAGATTCCTGAAACAAAACTAAAACTTTTCTGAAAGTTTCCTTAAATTCAGTTTCGCTCAGTATTCTTTTGAAAAGGCTACTAGAAACAATTTGAGAGTACTAAAATGCATTTAATAGTTTTTAAAAGCAACATCCCCAAGTGCGATGTCACTCTAACCCAAAAAGCCAAAAAAGAAAAATCTATAAGACTAAGATAAAGATTATAAAAAGAACAGCCCAAACTGTTCTTTTTAATTTTCTTTTACAGGAATTTCCTTGATAACACGCGCAGGATTGCCAGTTAGGACGACATTGTCTCCAAAGGACTTGGTAATCACGGCCCCTGCTCCAGCGACGACATTATTTCCCAGTGTCACTCCAGGAAGGACAATGACGCCACCTCCAGCCCAGAAATTGTCTCCGATAGTGATGGGCTTGCCGTATTCAACCCCTGAATTGCGTTCATCCGGATCTAGTGGATGGAGGGGAGTTAAAAACTGACAGTTGGGGCCAAGCATGGCGTTGTCCCCGATGCGAATCGGACAAACATCCAGCATGGTCAAGTTCCAATTAGAATAAAAATTTTCCCCTAGATGGATGTTGACCCCATAATCGACCACCAGACGTGGATTGACATAGAGATTTTGCCCAGTTGAGCCAAACCAAGTCTTGATGATTTCGGCTCCTTTTAAGGGGTCTAGCTCCTGATTGAAATCGGCCTGCTTCTGACGTGCTGTCTGAGCCAAGGCCCGTAATTCTGGGTCCGACGGACGGTAAGGCTCCCCTGCTATCATTTTCTGGTATTCGCTAGCCATCTTATCACCTCATACTTACTTTGGACCCATCATATCAAAAAGCCTTTGAAAGGTCAAGAATAGCCTGCTTTCTAAACTCTCAAAACCAATCCCCATCCCAAGTCAAAACAACTTGCTTGACAAAAGCTTGACTTCATGGTTTAATATACCCCATAAGGGTATATTTGGAGGTGCCTATGTTTCACTTATTTACAAAAATTGACAGTATTTCTACCAGCGAGTTAGAAGCTAAACTCAAGGAACCGATTCAACTACTGGATGTTCGGACGCCTACGGAATTTCACAGAGGTCATATCAAAAATGCCAAGAATGTCCCTCTAACCGAAATCGGTTCCTACACACCTGCGACAAAAGAAACACTTTATGTCATTTGTCATTCTGGTGTGCGAAGCAAACTAGCTGCGAAAAAGCTTAAGAAAAAAGGCTACGATGTCATCAATGTCCGAGGCGGTATGAGCGCTTGGACAGGCAAGGTCATCTAGAAGTATAAAGGAGAAAGTCAATGAAAATTATCATTGTCGGAGGAGTTGCAGGCGGTATGTCAGCAGCAACCCGTCTCAGACGTCTCATGGAAGACGCTGAAATCACTATTTTTGAGAAAGGTCCCTTTGTTTCCTTTGCAAACTGCGGACTTCCTTACTATGTTTCAGGAGAAATTGCAAACCGTGATAGTTTATTGGTCCAAACTCCTGAAAGTCTCAGGGCGCGCTTTAATCTCGATGTGCGACCATTTCACGAGGTCATCCAGATTTCGCCAGAAGAACACACTGTGACGGTGCGGCATGATGGACAAGAGTTTACAGAAAGCTATGACAAGCTGATCCTCTCTCCGGGAGCTAAACCATTTGTCCCTACCATTGAAGGCTTGGCAGAAGCGAAGAATGCCTACACGCTTCGCAATGTTCCTGATCTCGATGAAATTATGGCAGCCTTGGACAATCATCCAAAAGAAGCTGTCGTTATCGGTGCAGGCTTTATCGGGCTTGAAATGGCTGAAAATCTGGCAAAACGTGGATTACAAGTCACTATCGTGGAGAAAGCACCCCATGTCTTGCCACCATTAGATCAGGAAATGGCGGCCTTTGTCCAAGCAGAATTGCTAGCAAACGGCGTCCGTGTTATCACTTCTCAGTCTGCGACTCGATTTGAAGACCAAGGAAAAATCATCGTTCTCGAAAACGGTCAAAAGATTGCTTCTGACCTCACCATCCTTTCTGTCGGTGTTGAACCTGAAAATGGACTGGCTCAGGCAGCGAGGATTGAACTGGGACTACGTGGTGGGATTCTCGTCAACGAAAACTACGAAACCAGTCAAAAAGATATTTTTGCAGTTGGGGACGCTATCGTTGTCAAGCAAGAAATTACAGGCCAAGATGCCCTCATCTCTCTAGCTTCTCCTGCCAATCGTCAGGGACGACAAGTGGCGGACGTCATCGCAGGACTCGGTCGCATAAACAAGGGCAGCATCGGCACTGCTATCGTTCGTGCCTTTGATATGACAGCTGCTTCGACTGGTCTCAGCGAGCGTATCCTTAGCATGAATCAACTTCCTTACAAGGCACTTCATGTCAGCGGGAAAGACCACGCTGGTTATTATCCAGACGCCACTGATATGACCTTGAAGCTCCTCTTTGACCCAAACACTGGAAAAATCTATGGTGCCCAAGGAGTTGGGAAGAAAGGTGTTGACAAGCGAATCGATATCCTAGCAACTGCTATCAAGGGAAATCTCACCGTCTTTGACTTACCAGAATTGGAGTTCACCTATGCGCCACCATTTGGCTCTGCCAAGGATCCCGTCAATATGCTGGGCTATGTAGCCTTGAATCTTATCGAAGGTCTCAGCGACAATATTCAATGGTACCAGCTCGAAGATGAACTAGCTAAGGGCAAGAAGTTCCTAGATGTACGGACAAGTGGTGAATTCCAAAGTGGCCGACTCAAAGTCGACACCATCCACATTCCCCTAAACGAACTACGGGAACGCTTGGATGAACTAGACAAGAACCAAGCTTACATCGTTAGCTGCCACAGTGGTTTGCGCAGCTATATCGCAGAGCGTATCCTCAAACAAGCAGGTTTTACCGTCCAAAACCTTGACGGCGCTTATTCACTATACAAAATGGCTAACCCAGAAGGAGTAGAATATGGTAACTAATATCAGCATGGCTGACTTTTATGAAAAATATCAAAATGAAAATCTAGATCTTATCGATGTCCGTGAAGTACATGAATTCCAAGCAGGACATGCACCAGGTGCCAAAAATCTTCCGTTAAGTACCTTGGAGCAAAGCTACACAGAACTCAAACCTGACCATGAATACCATGTCATCTGTCAAGGTGGAGTGCGTTCCGCCTCTGCCTGTCAATTTCTCAGCGCCCAAGGCCTCACCGTTACCAACGTAGAAGGTGGTATGAATGCCTGGCCAGGTCAAGTAGAATAAACAAAAGAGTCTGGGACAAAAAGATTTTGATTTTAGGAATTCTTTATTATAAATTTTTAAAATCGATAGATTAGACAAAAAAGCGAACAAGACGGAATTCTGAGTGTCAGAAAACTCGTTTTGTTCGCTTTTTATATTTAAGGTTAGACTTTTGTCCCAGTCTCTTTTTCGTTTTTACAACTCAATGATATGAGCTTCATAACCAATAGCTTCTAGGAACTTGAGTATGTCTGTCGTGTCCAAGAAAAGCGTTTTTTCATTGGTATTAGGGTGAAAACACATCCGTTTTTCAGACATAATTTCTTTGTCGAAATAGACTTGAATGTCCTTGTCAGTATTGTTGAGCAAGCCAAATGGAGAAACTGCTCCTGCTGGCAACATCATTTTTTCAAACAGACTATCAGAGGAAGCCATACGGATTCTATTGGCTCCTACCAAATCCTTCAACAAGTCCATATCCAGCCGCTTTTTGTCATCCATGATCACAAGGTAATAGGCTGTTTTCTTTTTGTTAGTGAGAAACATGGTTTTGGTACGAACACCTTCGATACCCTCGATAAAACTGTCGGCCTGCTCAGTTGTCAAGGCTGGCTCGTGCTCCACGATTTCAAAGGGAATATCTAGTCCATTTAGCATTTCTACTACTTTCTCGTATGCTTACATTTGCTGGCCTCCTTTATCAACTTGATAGCCCTAAAAAGTAGGTTATTTTCGTTTGATTAGGTACTGAACAGCCTTTTCCAAGCGTTCCTTTTGAGCCTCAGGGTCCTCTAGCGGTTGGTTGATGCAAGCGGTGAGATTTTCGGTAATGATCATCTCAATCACGCGCTCAACACTGGAGCGCACTGCTGTCAACTGAGTAATGATATCTGCGCAGTCACGATCTTCATCGATCATCTTTTGAATCCCACGCAACTGGCCCTCTGAACGTTTCAAACGAGTAATATACTTTGAGTTTGTCATTGATTTATCCTTGGTCACTTTTTCTTCATTATATCTCGAATACGGGTCTTTGTCAAAATTCTCATCCATCCAGCTCACGCAGTTCTGTTACCAAAAACTTTTCAAAAGGCAAACTAGCCATGCTGATAGCTTACTAGAGTTTTCTCGTTTTACCTTGCTAAACGAATGCGGGTCACAATTCCATCTGGGTCTGTGATTTCCAACTGGCTCGATGTCAGCCACTTGATTGGTGCATCAACTTCTTGTGCTCGTTGCGCAATCGCTAACAGTTCTTCTTTATGTGCGACTTCAATGATATAGTAGGCTAAGCCTGGCAAGTCTTGCTTACGCGGAGCCAGATTTTTTCCTCCCCATTCATTGACTGCTAAATGATGATGGTAGTCCCCAGCTGCTATCCAACTGGCACTAGGCACACTGAATTTATCCTCTAGTCCCAACACCTTTTGATAAAACTGACTCGCCGCACGGCTATCCTTAACCGATAGATGGATATGCCCCATTCTCGTCCCTTCAGCTAGGAGAAAGGGATCTACCTTTTCCCCTAACTCATAAATGTCCTGTGCCGCAAGGGCCTCCGTCACCCCGATAATGCGGCCGTCTTCTCGAATATCCCATGAAGACACTGGCTTATCACGGTAGAGTTCAATGCCATTTCCTTCCAAATCCTCCAGATAAAGGGCCTCACTGTATCCATGATCCGCACCTCCGACCAGAGGAATGCGCAAATCACTTAGGTTTTTCAGGACATCTGCCAAGGCTTTTCGTGTCGGCAACAAAATCGCCAGATGGTAGAGTCCATAATGCTCCCTTACTTCTCCACTCTCTTGTGTTTGAATCAGCTGTACCAAGACTTTTCCATCAACTCCTAGAATGGCTTCTGTCTCAGTTTGAGATAAGATTTCTAAACCAATGATTTGCTGATAAAAGGCTGTTTGACTTGCCAAATCCTTGACATTTAAAACCACCTCTGCTAGGTAAATGTGGCTTTGGTAAGCATAAGTCATAGGGTGTCTCCTTTTTGTTGTAACTTTATATATTACATCAATTATACACTATCGAGATAAAATGTCAACGAAGATAACTCAAAAGAGCTGGAAACCAGCTCTTCTTTTTATTTTACAACAAGCTCGTAACGAGTTTTGCTGGTGAAGGTTTGACCTGCTTTGAGAATGACTTGGTCTTTGAGGTCACTGTGAATAGCATCTGGCAAAGCCTGCGCTTCAAGGGCAATTCCATTGTGCTGAAGCATTGGCTGACCAGCTATGATAACACTCTCATCCACAAAGTTTGCTGTGTAGACCACAAAGCAAGGAGCCTCTGTTTTGAAAAGCAGGAACCGACCTGAGTTTTGGTCATAAAGGAAACCAGCATTGTCATGACCTGCAGGGAGGGCAAATGGGTGATCCAAACCAGATACCAGTTGGATTTGCTCATCGTCTTCTGCAAAGATATCCTTGAGCAAGGCACCATTGTAGATGTGTTTCACTACATCACGATCAGCATCTGGAGTCTTGGCCGGAACACCGTCAGGAGCGATTGGGTAAATGCCCTCCGTATTTAGCTGGAAGACATGGCGGTCAATTGTCTGCGTGAAATCACCAGACAAGTTGAAGTAGCTATGATTAGTTGGATTGACAAGCGTATCCTGATCAGTCGTTACCTTATAGCTGATTTCGTAGGCACCAGTTTCTTCCAAGTAGTAGCTAATCCAGATTTTGAGATTACCAGGAAATCCTCCTGTCCCGTCTGTACGCTCTGTGTAGAGGGTTAAGCCATGGTCGCTCACTTCGACCAATTCAAACAAGCTTGAATCCCAACCTGTTGAACCACTGTGGTTACAGTTGCTAGCGTTGTTGACTTCAAGATTATAGGTCTGACCATTGAGCTCAAATGTTGCACCTGCAATGCGGCCCGCTACAGGACCTACACTTGCTCCATGCTTGGGACTATTGCCTACATAGCTATCAAAATCATCAAAGCCCAAGATCACATTGGCAAAATTCCCAGCCTTGTCAGGCGTGACATAGCGCAAGATGGTCGCACCATAAGTCATAACTTCAAGCTGGTAACCACCATCAGTCTCAAAGCGATAAGCCAAGACATCCTTGCCCTCATGATTTCCAAATACACGCTCTGTGTATGCTTTCATTCTTCTCTCCTTTGATCCATTTCTCTTAAGTAAACAAACCATAGAAAGTGTAGTCACCATCTATGGTTGTAGTTTCTATTTTCAGAATCCTTTGTCAGAAAACCTTAAGTATCTTCTTAACAAAAGGGGTTCTTCTATACTTGTTTTATGCTTCCACACGTTCAGTCCATGAAGTCGCTGTTGTTTGAAGAACCTTGTTGAGTTCGTCAATGTTCTCAAATCCAGTTGTACGCAACCACTCACGAGCTGCTGCTTCACCGTCTTTGATGTAGGCTTCAACTGATCCAGCCCAGGTTGCACGGCCGCAAAGAACACCGTTGAAGTTTGCGCCTGATTCGTGGGCAAAGACAAGCGTTTCTTGGAAGAGTTTAGCTGATACACCCGCACTCAAGTAGATGTAAGGAAGATTTGTTGCTTCGTCTTGAGCTTTGAAGAAGGCTGCTGCTTCTTCGCGTGTATGAACGACTTCTCCATCACCAAAGCCTTCAACGTATTTCACATTGACTGGAACTTCCACTTTCAAAACATCGATGTTGAAGCGTGGGTCTGAGAAGACTTTCATAGCACCGATAACCTTGTGTGGCTTCACTTTTGCGTATTCTGCTGAACCTGCATCAGCTATTTTTTCATCGTAAGCGAGGATTTCAAGGAAGAATGGAATGTCTTCCGCCACACACTCAGAACCGATGCGTTCGATGTAGGCTTGTTTTTCTTGGTTGAGTTCGTCAGCGCTGTCTACGTCATAGTAAAGCAAGAACTTAACAGCATCTGCACCTTGTTCCTTGATACGTTTTGCAGACCAAACGTCCAAGCAGTCTGGCAAGCGTTTGGTGCTTGTTGTATCGTATCCTGTTTTCTCATAAGCAAGGAGAAGACCAGCATTGGCATCAAGCGCTTTTGTAGCTGGAAGTCCATACTCTGGGTCAAGGAGCATAGATGATGCGTATTTTGTCAATTCATCTGCAACCAAGACTTTGAGTTCTTCCATTTGAGCGACTGTTGGCTCTTCTGTTTGGTATTGAGCCATGAGGCGTTTCAAAGCACCACGTTGGTCAAAGGCAAGAGCTGAGATAATGCCGTTCTCGTCAGAGAGTTTTT